>NZ_JBIWGC010000002.1:103329-579038 GCF_044763335.1 Streptomyces sp. NPDC096105 | reverse complement strand
CGGGGTGCCGGTCGGGACGGCGTAGTCCTGGCCGGAGTGCTTGGAGGCCCACATGCCGCCGTTCTGCGCGAAGCTCGCGGACAGCTTGTAGTTCTCGACCGGGTCGATCCAGGAGGCGGCCTTCTTCTCGGCCGCGGCCTGGGCGGCCTTCTTCGCCTGGGCGGCCTTGGCGGCGGCCGCCTTCTTCGCCTCGGCGGCCTTCTGGGCCTTGGCGGCCTGCGCCTGAACGGCCTTCGCCTGGGCCTCCGCGGCCTTGGACTGGGCCGCCGCCTGCGCCTGCACGGCGCCGGCCGCGCCGGAGGCGGCCGTGGTGTCGACGGCGGCCGCGACCCCGGCTCCCAGGACGACCGAGGTGCCCAGGCCGGCGGCCAGGACGGCCGCGCGGGTACGGGTGGCGGACGTACGGGGGAGACGGGACGTGACGCGCTCGAACATCGAAACCTCATGGGGGAGGGGACAGAGGAGAACCACCGGCTCGCGGGGTCCGCGGCGCGGTGGCTCCTCAGTGGTAACCCTTCCGCCCGAAAAGCCGCAAAGGTGTGATCTACGACCGAAACTCGTAGATTCCTACTGAGATGCGCGTCTCTTGACAGAGGGCTCGCACGGGGCGGAGGCCCCATTTCAAGCCGTTCACTCTCACTTTCGGCCGGAATGTCCGATGTAGTTTCGGTCGTCCTCTACTATTCCGGGCCGTACCGGACACCACCTCTGTGCACCATGTCACCGGCGGAGTGAAAACGCGGCCGCAGAAATGTGGCGCAGGCCTCTGGTCGCCTACCGTCCGGTAACCCTACGGTTCACCTCGCGTCACCCTCGCACACGAGCATGCACACGACATGTTGGCAGCGTCACGGACGTGAGAGGACCCCCACGACATGAGAAGCCGACGCCCCTGGCTGCGCCGCGTATCGGTGACCGCCGTCTCCGCGACCGCACTGGTGGCCCTCGCCGCACCGGCCGAGGCCGAACCCGCCGCCGCGCCGCCCACGACGGCCACCGCCGCCCTCCCCGCCACCGCCCCGGCCACCGCTCCGACCGCCCTCGCGGCGGACGTCGACTACGACACCTGGCAGCGCGACTGCCAGGCGGTCATGGACCAGGCCCTGCCCTACGTGAAGCAGCGCATCGCCGACGCCCGGCCCGGCGAGAAGCAGGCGATCGTCCTCGACGTCGACAACACCGCCCTGGAGACCGACTTCGGCTTCAGCTTCCCGCAGCCCGCCAACAAGCCGGTCCTGGAGGTCGCCCGCTACGCCGAGGAGCGCGGCGTCGACCTGTTCTTCGTCACCGCCCGCCCCGGCATCATCCACGCGCCCACCGAGTGGAACCTCGACCACGCCGGCTACGAGTCCTCCGGCCTGTACGTCCGCGGCTTCCTGGACCTCTTCAGGAACGTCGCCGAGTACAAGACGGCCCAGCGCGCCGCCATCGAGCGCAAGGGCTACACGATCATCGCCAACATCGGCAACAACCCCACCGACCTCTCGGGCGGCCACGCCGAGCGCACCTTCAAGCTCCCGGACTACGACGGTCAGCTGTCCTGACCGGCCCCGGGCACAGATGAGGGGCCGGCACCCTCGCGGGTGCCGGCCCCTCTCACAGGCCGTGAGGCAGGGCGCTCACGCGTCCTTGCTCAGGTTCGGGCCGGCGCCACCGGCCGCCTGCTCGATCGGCGGGACGTCGGGCAGCGCCGACTTCTCCTCACCGCGGAAGGTGAAGGTCTGGGACTCGCCCTCGCCCTCGGTGTCCACGACCACGATGTGACCGGGACGCAGCTCGCCGAAGAGGATCTTCTCCGACAGCGAGTCCTCGATCTCCCGCTGGATGGTCCGGCGCAGCGGCCGGGCGCCCAGCACGGGGTCGTAGCCCCTCTTGGACAGCAGCTCCTTGGCGGACTGGGAGAGCTCGATGCCCATGTCCCGGTCCTTCAGGCGCTCGTCCACCTTGTCGATCATCAGGTCGACGATCCGCAGGATGTCGCCCTGGGTCAGCTGCGGGAAGACCACCACGTCGTCGACGCGGTTGAGGAACTCGGGCCGGAAGTGCTGCTTGAGCTCGTCCGAGACCTTGTTCTTCATGCGCTCGTAGTTGGTCTTCGTGTCACCCGCGGCGGCGAAGCCCAGGTTGAAGCCCTTGGAGATGTCCCGGGTGCCGAGGTTGGTCGTCATGATGATGACCGTGTTCTTGAAGTCCACGACCCGGCCCTGGGAGTCGGTCAGGCGACCGTCCTCCAGGATCTGCAGCAGCGAGTTGAAGATGTCCGGGTGGGCCTTCTCGACCTCGTCGAAGAGGACGACCGAGAACGGCTTGCGGCGCACCTTCTCCGTCAGCTGGCCGCCCTCCTCGTAGCCCACGTAACCGGGGGGCGAACCGAAGAGACGCGAGACCGTGTGCTTCTCGCTGAACTCCGACATGTCGAGGGAGATCAGCGCGTCCTCGTCGCCGAAGAGGAACTCCGCGAGCGCCTTGGACAGCTCCGTCTTACCGACACCGGACGGACCGGCGAAGATGAACGAGCCACCCGGACGCTTCGGGTCCTTCAGACCGGCGCGGGTACGGCGGATCGCCTTGGACAGCGCCTTGACGGCGTCGTCCTGGCCGATGACCCGCTTGTGCAGCTCCTCCTCCATGCGGAGCAGGCGGCTGGACTCCTCCTCGGTCAGCTTGAAGACCGGGATGCCGGTGGCGGTCGCGAGGACCTCGGCGATCAGCTCGCCGTCGACCTCGGCGACGACGTCCATGTCGCCGGCCTTCCACTCCTTCTCCCGCTTCGCCTTGGCGGCCAGGAGCTGCTTCTCCTTGTCGCGCAGCGAGGCGGCCTTCTCGAAGTCCTGCGAGTCGATCGCGGACTCCTTGTCGCGGCGGACGCCGGCGATCTTCTCGTCGAACTCGCGCAGGTCCGGCGGCGCGGTCATCCGGCGGATGCGCATCCGGGAGCCGGCCTCGTCGATCAGGTCGATCGCCTTGTCCGGCAGGAAGCGGTCCGAGATGTACCGGTCGGCCAGGGTGGCGGCCTGGACCAGCGCCTCGTCCGTGATGGAGACGCGGTGGTGCGCCTCGTAGCGGTCGCGCAGGCCCTTGAGGATCTCGATCGTGTGCGGCAGGGACGGCTCGGCGACCTGGATGGGCTGGAAGCGGCGCTCGAGGGCCGCGTCCTTCTCCAGGTGCTTGCGGTACTCGTCCAGCGTGGTCGCACCGATGGTCTGGAGCTCGCCGCGGGCCAGCATCGGCTTGAGGATGCTCGCCGCGTCGATCGCGCCCTCGGCGGCGCCCGCGCCGACCAGCGTGTGCAGCTCGTCGATGAACAGGATGATGTCGCCGCGGGTGCGGATCTCCTTGAGCACCTTCTTCAGGCGCTCCTCGAAGTCACCGCGGTAGCGGGAGCCGGCCACCAGGGCACCGAGGTCCAGGGTGTAGAGGTGCTTGTCCTTGAGGGTCTCGGGCACCTCGCCCTTGACGATGGCCTGGGCGAGGCCCTCGACGACGGCGGTCTTGCCGACGCCGGGCTCACCGATCAGCACCGGGTTGTTCTTGGTACGGCGGGACAGCACCTGCATGACCCGCTCGATCTCCTTCTCGCGCCCGATGACCGGGTCGAGCTTGGACTCGCGGGCGGCCTGGGTGAGGTTCCGGCCGAACTGGTCGAGGACCAGGGACGTGGAAGGCGTGCCCTCCGCAGGACCGCCGGCGGTGGCGGTCTCCTTGCCCTGGTAACCGGAGAGCAGCTGGATCACCTGCTGCCGCACGCGGTTCAGATCAGCGCCCAGCTTGACCAGGACCTGGGCGGCGACGCCCTCGCCCTCACGGATCAGGCCGAGCAGGATGTGCTCCGTGCCGATGTAGTTGTGGCCCAGTTGAAGGGCCTCGCGGAGCGACAGCTCCAGGACCTTCTTGGCACGGGGGGTGAAGGGGATGTGACCCGACGGGGCCTGCTGGCCCTGCCCGATGATCTCCTCCACCTGCTGGCGGACCGCCTCGAGCGAAATCCCGAGGCTCTCAAGGGCCTTGGCGGCGACACCCTCACCCTCGTGGATCAGGCCCAGGAGGATGTGCTCGGTGCCGATGTAGTTGTGGTTGAGCATCCGGGCTTCTTCCTGAGCCAGGACGACAACCCGCCGCGCGCGGTCGGTGAACCTCTCGAACATCGTTAATCGCTCCTCAGAGCGGTCAGGCAGTGGGGGGAACTTCCCCTCCCTGTCCTTCCGCAGCTTAGTCCCGCGAGCGGGGACCGCTCATTCCAACTGCCGACACCGTCGATGGCCTCCTGACCCCGCTCACGCCGACATCTGCTCCAACCCGATGGTGCGAGACGATGTTCCCGCAGGCCAGGCAGTTACCCCCTTCGCCAGTACGCCCGTGGCGAACGGGAGCCGTCCCGCCCTGCGTGTCGCCCCCTCCCACTAGGGATGTCTTACCCGCTGCTACGGACCGTCCATGCCGAGTGCACGGGTTCCCTCCGCTACGGGCGAACAACCTTGCGCTCTCCTGCACCCCCGCACGCCCCCCTGATCACCACCGTACGCACGCGTTCGCGCACCCAGCGTAACCACACGGGCCGTCGTCCGTTGCCCCGGTCATGGCCGGTCTCCGTTCCGCCGCCCTCCCGGCGCCCCGCCGGCCGGCCGTGCCCGCCCGCGGGGAGAGTGAGGGCCGTCACGGCGACCGGACGCGGCTCTGGTACGAGAACGTACTGGGATGGCCCACGGTGCCCGGCGTCCCGCCGCGGCTGGTGGTGGGCGTGCGCTTCGACGTCCTGGACGTGCCCGCGGAGGCGGGCCGTGCGGCGCTGGAGCGGCTGGGCGGGGCCGCGAGGGGCTTCCCGGTCGCCCTCCAGGAGGGCCGGATGCGGCTCCTGGTGGCCGCGGGCGGCGCGGACGAGCTGCCGGGGCTGCTGGAGTGGCTGGAGTGGGGCGGGCTGGGTCTCGGCCTGCGCGCGCTCGGCGAGGGGAGCCTCATGGACGCCCCCGCCGCCCCCGCCCCGTGGGCCGCCGGGGCCGGGCCGGACGCGCCGTGCGGGCTCCCGGCCGCCGGGCGCCCCGGCGACGAGGGCCCGGGCATTTCGCGGGGGGCCGCCGTGTGGCTGCGGCCCCCCGAGCCGGGTCGCGAGGCAGAGAGCTCGCTGCCGGCGCTGTCGGCGATGGGCACGAGGGGCTCGCGAGGGGTCGGTGACGGCCCCCCGGACCTCGTGCGGCTGGTGAACACCGTGGCGACGCAGATCCTCCGCGTACGCCTGCGGCGCGCCGGTGCGGGCGCCGCCGCGCGGGGCACGGGTCAGCCGTTGGCCTTCTCGTAGGCCTCGCGGATGGACGCGGGGACGCGGCCGCGGTCGTTGACCTCGTAACCGTTCTCCTTCGCCCAGGCGCGGATGGCCGCGGTGTCCTGGCTGCCGCCGGAGGAGGGACGCGTCTTCCCGCGCCCGCCCGAAGCACGGCCCCCGGTACGGCGGCCGCCCTTCACGTAAGGCTCGAGAAGGCCGCGGAGCTTCTCCGCGTTGGCGGTGGTGAGATCGATCTCGTAGGTCTTGCCGTCCAACGCGAACGTCACGGTCTCGTCCGCCTCGACGCCGTCGAGGTCGTCGACAAGAAGGACCTGAACCTTCTGTGCCACCGGATTTCCTTTCATCGATAACTTGAGGGCCGGGGTGAGCCGGCGTCCGCCGTATCGCCGCCCCTTGTTATATGCAGTACTGCAGTACCTCGGAAAGCAAACCGCTTTTGCCGTAAAAACACAAACCCCCGGCAGAGGGCAGGGGCCCGCGCACACCCCGGAAACGTGCGCGTTTCGGACATAGGGCACCCGCATAGGGGGCCTGACACAGATGGCGGACCACAGATCACAGATGCAGAAGCATCCGGCTGTTGCCCAAGGTGTTCGGTTTCACGCGTTCGAGGCCGAGGAACTCCGCGACACCCTCGTCATAGGAGCGCAGCAACTCCGCGTACACATCGCGGTCGACGGGCGTCTCACCGATCTCCACGAAGCCGTGCTTGGCGAAGAAGTCCACTTCGAAGGTCAGACAGAAAACGCGTCGAACACCGAGCCAGCGGGCCGTGCGCAGCAACTTCTCCAGCAGGCGGTGTCCCACGCCGGCGCCCTTCAGGCCCGGCTTGACGGCGAGAGTGCGGACTTCCGCGAGGTCTTCCCACATCACGTGCAGGGCGCCACAGCCGACGACCTCCGCGTTGTCGTCCCGTTCCGCCACCCAGAACTCCTGGATGTCCTCGTAAAGCGTCACCATGGCTTTGTCGAGCAGGATGCCCTCGCGGACGTAGACGTCGAGGAGGCGGCGTACGGCCGGCACATCGCCGGTGCGGGCCCGCCGCACGGTGAGGGCATTTGCGGTGACTTCGGGGCTGTCTGCTGACATGGACGGACGCTATCGCCCGCCGGGCTCGTCACGAGAGGCGGGGTTCTCGTCGGGAGAGCCGGCGATGTCGTCGGGGGTTTGCGGGAGCTGGACGATCCGCATGGCGTCCCGGAGAGCCCGCTGCTGTTCCTCGCTCATCATGCCGAAGAACGCGACGAGAGCCGCGGCGGCGTTGTCGCTCTGCGACCACGCCTCGTTCATGAGGGCGGCGGCGTAGGCGGCGCGAGTGGAGACGGCCTCATATCGATAGGCGCGGCCCTCGGACTCCCGTCGCACCCAGCCCTTCTGATGGAGATTGTCCAAAACGGTCATCACCGTGGTGTACGCGATGGACCGCTCCTTCTGGAGATCTTCCAGGACTTCCCGAACGGTCACCGGGCGGTTCCACTTCCAGACCCGCGTCATGACCGCGTCTTCGAGTTCTCCCAAGGGGCGAGGCACACCTCAGAACAATAGTGGGAGAACCCGGCGATGGCGTGCCGGACGTGCGCGATCACCAGCGAACCATGACAAAAAGGGCGTACGACGGCCTGTCGTACGCCCCTGTGGCGCGTGCCGGGCGACGGTCAGGCGTCGGTCTTGCCGGCCTGGCCGTCCGCCCGGGCGAGGGCCGCGTCGACGGCGGCGTCCTCCTTGTTCTTGTTGGCGCCGCCCTGCGTCTTCACGATGACGCGGATCACTCCGACGAAGAAGACGGCCATGACGGCCGGGGGCAGGAGCGCGGAGACGTAGTCCATGCGTCCAGAGTAGCCAGCGGGACGGGTCAGCCGGCGGCCAGGTGCCGGCCCGGCGGCGGTGTGGCGGGTTTGCGCCGGGGGAAGACCTCGCCGGGCGTGGGCACGGGCCGCCGGGTCGGGCGGGGCGTGCCCGGGGCGGGCGTGGGGCCCGGGTTCGGCGCCGGGTGGGGCGTCGAGGGCCGCTCCTCCGGCTTCTTCCCCTGCCCCACGGAGGCCAGCCCCCCGGGCAGGGCGGTCAGGCGGACACGCGCGCAGTGCCGCAGCAGGGCGGCCGCGGCGGGGTTGCCGCGCAGGGCGCGCAGGGCGGCCAGATCGTCGAGCTGGGGCCGGTATCCGGCGCCCAGCGCCTCCTCCAGGAGCGCGAGGTAGCCGGCGGCGGCGCCGGGGAGGGCGGCGCGGTAACGGCCGAGGTCGGCCACGAGGAAGGCGCGCAGCCGGGCACTCTCGCGCGTCACCTCGTCGAGGGACGCGGCGAGGCGCAGACAGTCCTGGACGTCGTCGGCCGTGGCCGGGCTGGGGTGCAGGGCGAGGGCGAGGGCACGGCGGAGCACACGCAGCTCCTCCGCACCGAACGCCAGGCCGCCGCGGGATCCGTAGGGCGTGGGCATGGTGCGACGATACGCGCTAATCAGACAAATCCGCCTGAAGATCGCATGTGTGGCGCGGCCACCACCCGGGTGGCCCGCCCGGCCGGGGCACGGGCGGGGCGGCCGGCCGGGGCACGGGCGGGGCGGCCGGGCGGGACTTCGCGGAGCGCGCCCAGGCGGTCGAGCCGGGGCACGTGCCGCGAACGGCGTGCGCTACATGCGGGAGACGTTCCGTTCGTAGACCAGGCGGAGGCCGATCAGGGTCAGCCACGGCTCGTGTTCGTCGATCACCGTGGCCTCCCCCAGCACCATCGGCGCGAGTCCGCCCGTGGCGATGACGGTGACGTCGTCCGGGTCGTCCGACAGCTCCCGCGCCATGCGGTGGACGACTCCGTCCACCTGGCCGGCGAAGCCGTAGACGATGCCCGACTGCATCGCCGCGACCGTGTTCTTGCCGATGACCGTGCGGGGCCGGGCCACCTCGATCTTGCGGAGCTGGGCCGCCTTGACGCCGAGCGCCTCCACCGAGATCTCGATGCCGGGCGCGATGACCCCGCCGACGTACTCCCCGCGCGCGGAGACCGCGTCGAAGGTCGTCGCCGTGCCGAAGTCGACGACGATCGCCGGGCCGCCGTACAGCTCGTTGGCGGCGACCGCGTTGATGATGCGGTCGGCGCCGACCTCCTTGGGGTTGTCGAACTGGATCGGCACGCCCGTCTTCACGCCCGGCTCCACCAGCACCGCGGGCACGTCGCCGTAGTAGCGGCGGGTGACCTCGCGCAGTTCGTGCAGCACGGACGGGACGGTCGCGCAGATGGCGATGCCGTCGACGCCGTCGCCCAGTTCGTCGCCGAGCAGGGGGTGCATGCCCATCAGGCCCTGCAGGAGCACCGCCAGCTCGTCCGCAGTGCGGCGCGCGTCCGTGGAGATGCGCCAGTGCTCGACGATCTCGTCGCCGTCGAACAGGCCGAGAACGGTGTGCGTGTTGCCCACGTCGATGGTCAGCAGCATGGCCGGTCCTACTCCGCAGCGCGCAGGTCGAGGCCGATGTCGAGAATCGGCGAGGAGTGGGTGAGGGCGCCCACGGCGAGGTAGTCGACGCCCGTGTCGGCGTACGCCTTGGCATGGGCGAGGGTGAGGCGGCCGGAGGCCTCCAGCGCCGCGCGGCCGGCGACGAGGGCCACGGCCTCCTGGCACTCGCCGGGGGTGAAGTTGTCCAGCAGGATGAGGTCGGCGCCCGCGTCCAGGACCTCGCGGAGCTGGTGCAGGGTGTCGACCTCGACCTCGATCGGGACGTCGGGGAACTGCTCGCGGACGGCCTGGAACGCCTGCGCGACACCGCCGGCGGCCACCACGTGGTTGTCCTTGACCAGCGCCGCGTCCGACAGGGACATGCGGTGGTTGACGCCGCCGCCGCAGCGCACGGCGAACTTCTCCAGACTGCGCAGCCCCGGCGTGGTCTTGCGGGTGTCGCGCACCTTCGCCTTGGTGCCCTCCAGCGCGTCCGCCCACGCGCGCGTGGCCGTCGCGATGCCGGACAGGCGGCACAGCAGGTTGAGGGCGCTGCGCTCGGCGGTGAGGATGTCGCGGGTGCGGGTGGTGACCGACAGGAGCACCTGTCCGGCCGCCACGCGGTCGCCGTCCTCCACGTGCCGCTCGACCTCGAACTCCTCGGTGCAGACGATCGACATGACCGCCTCGGCGACCCGGAGGCCGGCCACCGTGCCCGCCTCCCGCGCGGTGAAGTCGGCGGTGGCGACGGCGTCCTCCGGGATGGTCGCGACCGTGGTCACGTCCACGCCGTGCGCCAGGTCCTCCTGGAGGGCGACGTTGGCGATGTCCTCGACCTCGACGGGGTCGAGCCCCGCGTCGGCCAGGAGCTGGGCGAGCGCGGGGTCGAGCCCGCACTCCAGGTAGGCGTCCTCCTCGCCGGCGCCGCAGGCGCAGCCGTCGCCGCAGCCGTCGGAGGAGACGAGGGGAAGGTCGGGGGTGGTCACTGCTGTCACTGCTCCTGGGCCTGGGTGAGGGTCGGGGGGAAGTCTGTGGTGTCGGTGGTGCGCACCGCCAGCGATCGGTCGGGATTCAGCCGTACGACGATGTGGCGGCGCCACGCCGTGTCGTCGCGCTCGGGACGGTCCTCGCGCCAGTGGCAGCCGCGGGTCTCCTCGCGCCGCCGGGCGGCGGCCACCAGGACGCGGGCGACGCACAGCAGGTTGGTGGCCTCCCAGGTGTCGACGCCCGGCTCGGCGGTCTTGCCGTTCTCGTCGAGGGCGTCGCGCGCGTCGGCGTGCAGCCGGTGCAGACGGTCGGCGGCCTCGGCCAGGGACGCCTCGGAGCGCAGGACGCCCGCGCCGCGGGTCATGATCCGCTGGACGGCGAGGCGGGCCTCCGGCGGGAGCAGCGGGTGGGCGGGGCGCTCCGCCGTGGGCAGCGGCTGCGGCACGCGCGCGCGGAGGCCGGTGCGGGCGATGTCGGCGGCGATGCGCTCGGCGTAGACGAGGCCTTCGAGGAGCGAGTTGGACGCGAGCCGGTTGGCGCCGTGCACGCCGGTGCAGGCGACCTCACCGCACGCGTACAGGCCGGGCACGGTGGTGCGGCCGTGGGAGTCGGTGCGGACGCCGCCGGAGGCGTAGTGGGCGGCCGGGGCGACGGGCACGAGCCCGGTGACCGGGTCGATGCCGTGGGCGCGGCAGGCGGCCAGGATGGTCGGGAAGCGGCGCTCCCACATCTCGGCGCCGAAGTGGCGGGCGTCGAGGTACATGTGCTCGGCGTCCTGCTCCCGCATGCGGCGCATGATGCCCTTGGCGACGATGTCCCGGGGCGCCAGCTCGGCCAGTTCGTGCTGCCCGAGCATGAAGCGCACGCCGTCGCCGTCCACCAGGTGGGCGCCCTCGCCGCGCACCGCCTCGGAGACCAGCGGCTGCTGGCCCTCCGCGTCCGGGCCGAGGAACAGCACCGTGGGGTGGAACTGGACGAACTCCAGGTCGCTCACCTCGGCGCCCGCGCGCAGCGCGAGGGCGACCCCGTCACCGGTGGAGACGGCCGGATTGGTGGTCGCGGAGAACACCTGGCCCATGCCGCCGGTGGCGAGCACCACGGCGGGCGCGTGCACCGCGCCGACGCCGTCGTGCTGGCCCTCCCCCATGACGTGCAGGGTGACGCCGGCGGTGCGGCCCTCGGCGTCGGTGAGCAGGTCCAGCACGAGCGCGTTCTCGATGATGCGCGTGCCCGCCCGTCGCCCGCCACCACCCTCGGCCGAGAGCGCTTCGCGCTCGCCCCTCCCGCTCGCCCGTCGCCCGCCACCACCCTCGGCCGAGAGCGCTTCGCGCTCGCCCCTCCCGCTCGCCCGTCGCCCGCCACCACCCTCGGCCGGAAGCGCTTCGCGCTCGCCCCTCCCGCTCGCGCGGACCGCCTCGACCAGGGCGCGGGAGATCTCCGCGCCGGTGGCGTCGCCGCCCGCGTGGGCGATGCGGCGGCGGTGGTGACCGCCCTCGCGGGTGAGTTCCAGGCCCCCGTCGCTGGACTCGTCGAACTGCGCGCCGGTCGCGATGAGCCGCCGTACGGCGTCGGGGCCCTCGGTGACCAGGATGCGCACCGCCTCCTCGTCGCACAGTCCGGCGCCGGCGACCAGGGTGTCGTCCAGGTGCTGCTCGGGGGTGTCGCCCTCGCCGAGGGCCGCGGCGATGCCGCCCTGCGCCCAGCGGGTCGAGCCGTCGTCGAGGCGCGCCTTGGTGACGACCACGGTCGTCAGACCGGCGGCCTCGCACCGGAGGGCGGCGGTGAGACCGGCGACGCCGGAGCCGACGACCACCACGTCCGCGTCGATGGACCAGCCGGGGGCGGGCGCGTGCAGTCTTATGCCTGTGCTGGTCACGAGGCGTCTCCGAACGTTCCGAACGTCAGGGGGATGTTGTCGATCAGCCGGGTGGCGCCCACGCGCGCGGCGACCGCGAGGACGGCCTCGCCGGTGAAGTCGTCGCCGATCTCGGTGAAGTCCGCCGGGTCCACCAGGGCCAGGTAGCCGAGCTGGAGCGGCGGGTCGAGGCGGGCGGCCTCGTCCAGCACCAGGCGGGCGGCGGCGCGGACCGCGGCGGGACCGCCGGCGGTCGTGGCGACGGCGTGCGCGTCGGCCGCGGCGCGGGACTCGCCGATCGCGCTGAGCGCCTCGGCACGCGCGCGGGAGGCGGGCACCTCGCGGGCGCGGGCGCGCAGTGCCTCCTGCGCGGCGTGCCGGTCGCGGCCCGCGAACAGGGCCTGCGACAGGGCGAGCGCGGTGCGCCGCTCGGCGGGCGACAGGTAGCGGTTGCGGCTGGACAGGGCGAGCCCGTCCTCCTCGCGGACGGTGGGCACGCCGACGATCTCCACCCCGAAGTTCAGGTCGCGCACCATGCGCCGGATCAGGGCGAGCTGCTGGGCGTCCTTCTGCCCGTAGAGGGCGACGTCGGGCCGGGTGAGGTGCAGCAGCTTCGCCACGACGGTGAGCATGCCGTCGAAGTGCCCGGGGCGGGCGGCGCCCTCCAGCCGCTCGCCCATGGGCCCGGCGCTGATCCGGACCTGGGGTTCGCCGCCCGGGTAGACCTCGTCCACGGACGGGGCGAACACGGCGTCCGCGCCGGACCGTCCGGCCAGCTCGACGTCGGCGTCCAGGGTGCGCGGGTAGCGGTCCAGGTCCTCGCCCGCGCCGAACTGCAGCGGGTTGACGAAAACGGTGACGACGACCTCGCCCTCGGGCCCGGCGATCGTCCGGGCGGTGCGGATCAGCGTGGCGTGGCCCTCGTGCAGCGCGCCCATGGTCATCACCACGGCACGGCGGCCGGTACGCGCGCGGTCGTGCAGGTCGGCGGCGGTGCGCAGCAGGGTGGCGGTCATCGGGCGGCTCCGTTCCGGGACGCGCGCGTGGGCGTACGGGTGGGGTGGGCGTGGGGGGCGGGGACGGTGCCGCTCATGGGGTGTCACCCGGGGCGCTTCCGGTGCCGCCGGTCCCGTCGCCCGGGTCGGCGAGCACCCCGAGGAGGGGTTCGGCGAGCTCCGGCTTCAGCAGTCCGTGGGCGAGGGCGCGGTCGGCGGTGGCGCGGGCCATGGCCAGGTACCCGGCGACGGTCCCGGGGGCGTGCTCGCGCAGCTCGGCGACGTGCGCGGCGACCGTGCCGGCGTCGCCGCGGGCGACCGGTCCGGTGAGGGCGGCGTCGCCGGAGCGCAGGGCGTTGTCCAGGGCGGCGCCGAGCAGCGGGCCGAGCATCCGGTCGGGGGCGCCGACGCCCGCGGTGCGCAGCAGTTCCAGGGACTGGGCGACCAGGGTGACCAGGTGGTTGGCGCCCAGGGCGAGGGCGGCGTGGTAGAGCGGGCGCTTCTCCTCGGCAATCCACTCGGGCTCGCCGCCCATCTCGATGACCAGGGCTTCGGCGGCCAGCCGCAGCTCCTCGGGCGCGGTGACGCCGAAGGAACAGCCGGCGAGCCGCTGCACGTCCACGGGGGTGCCGGTGAACGTCATCGCCGGGTGCAGGGCCAGCGGCAGCGCGCCCGCGCGCAGGGCGGGGTCGAGGACCTGCGCGCCGTAGCGGCCGGAGGTGTGCACGAGGAGCTGCCCGGGGCGCACGGCGCCGGTGTCGGCGAGTCCCGCGACCAGCTCGGGCAGGGCGTCGTCGGGGACGGTCAGCAGCACCAGCTCGGACCGCTGGAGCACCTCGGCGGGCGGCACCACCGGCACGTCCGGCAGCATCTGCCCGGCCCGCCTCCGGGACGCGTCGGAGACGGCGGAGACGGCCACCGGGCGGTGCCCGGCCAGCTGGAGGGACGCGGCCAGGGCGGGGCCCACGCGTCCGGCGCCTACGACGCCGACGGTGAGCCGCGCGGGGCGGTCCCGGGGATCGGGCTGTGGGGTTGTGTTCACGCGACGGCGGCCTTCCCGTTCCAGTCCGCTCGGGGTACCGGACGATTTCTCGTCATGTTAACGCGATCGGTTCCGGCGGCCACCGGTCGTCCACAGGCCGTGGGTCCCCGCGGACGCGCCCGCCCCGGCACGCTCGCGAAACCGGGGTGACCGCGCGGAGGCGGTGCGGGATGATCGCGGGCATGACGGACACGGCGGGCGGCACGAGCGGCACCACGACGGACCACGACGGCACGGAACCCGAGACGGAGGGGACCGCCGCGCCCACACCGCGTGAACGGCGCATCGCGGCCTGGCGGAACGCCCCGCGCGTGCTGGCGCGCCTCGGCTTCCTCGCCCCGCTGCGGGAGCGCCTGGCACTGCTGGAGGCCGCGGGCGACGTCCACGACCTCGACGAGACCGCGGACGTCTACGGCAACGGCGTCGTGGAGGCCCTGGAGCGGCGCGTGGCCGGGCTGCTCGGCACGGAGGCCGCCGCCTTCTTCCCGACCGGCACGATGGCGCAGCAGGTGGCCCTGCGCTGCTGGGCCGGCCGCACCGGCGACCCGGCGGTCGCGCTGCATCCGCTGAGCCACCCGGAGGTGCACGAACGGAACGCGTTCAGCCAGGTCAGCGGGTTGCGTCCGGTGCGGTTCGCGGACGAGCCGCGACTGCCCACCGCGGAGGAGGTCCGCGCCTTCGAGGAGCCCTTCGGCGCGCTGATGCTCGAGCTGCCGCTCCGGGACGCCGGGTTCGTGCTGCCCACGTGGGACGAGCTGACCGAGGTGGTGGACGCCGCACGGGAACGCGACGCGGTCGTGCACTTCGACGGGGCCCGGCTGTGGGAGTGCACGGAGCACTTCGGCAGGCCGCTGGAGGAGATCGCGGGCCTCGCCGACAGCGTCTACGTGTCCTTCTACAAGTCCCTCGACGCCTTCGGCGGCGCGGCCCTCGCCGGGCCCGCCTCCCTGATCGAGGAGGCCAGGACCTGGCGGCACCGGTACGGGGGCGCGGTGTTCCAGCAGTTCCCCACCGCGCTGTCCGCGCTGATCGGCCTGGACCGTGAGCTGCCCCGGCTGCCGGAGTACGTCCGCCACGCGCGCGTGGTGGCCGCCGCCCTGCGCGAGGGACTGGAGGCGGGGGGGCTGCCCTGGTTCCGCGTGCACCCCGAGGTGCCGCACACCCACGACTTCCAGGTCTGGCTGCCGTACGAGGCGGAGTTCGCGGCGGAGACGGCGATCCGGGCCGGTGAGGAGACCGGCGCCATGCTGTTCGCGAACCACTGGGGCCCGAAGGGGCCCGGCCTGACCGCCACCGAGGTCTACGTGCGCGCCGCGGCCCTGGAGTGGACGGCGGGCGACGTCCGCACGGCGGCGGCCGACTTCGCCCGCCGCCTGACCGACGGCGCGTAGCCCTCACCGCCCGGCGGCCCGCCCCGCCGGGCGGCCCGCCCCGCCGGGCGGCCCGCCCCGCCGGGCGGCCCGATCGACGAGGGCCGTCCGTCGGGGACCGGGTGTCGGTGGCCGGGTGCACCATGTGGGCATGGGCGTGCACATCGACATCACCGGGCTGCGGCCGGAGCGGATCGCCGTCGTGATCTCCCCGCTGGCCGAGCTGGGCATGGCGCTGCACGCGCTGTCCGAGCCGGCCCACCACCCCGGTCTCCAGGCGTGGGTCACGGGGGTGACCGCGCGGCTGGACCCGCATCTCGCGGACCGCATGTGCGAGGCGGACTTCCTGTGGCGCACGACGTTCTCCGACCTGTTCCTGGCCTGCGCGGGGGTGCCGGGCCGCACGGCGCTGCCCGGCGGCACGCTCGCCGAGGAGCTGGACCTGCTGGACAAGCTGTCGGACGAGCAGTTCGTGGCCGCCGCCCTGGAGTTCACCTGCGCGCTCCCCTACGACGTGCCGGGACGCGGACCGCTCACCGACGAGGGGCTGCGCCGCCGCTCACTCGAGCTGGCCGCCGCGCGGGGACCGCGGCAGATGCTGTTCACCGAGCGGTTGCTGACCGATCCGCCGCTCACCAGGGCGTGGCTGCGGCAGTTCCTCCAGGACTGCGACGAGGCATTCTTCGCCGAGGCGTGGTCCCGGCTGCGGCACCAGCTCGCCGCGGACGCCCGCCTCAAGACGGACCTGCTGCGCCACAAGGGCCTGGGCGAGGCGCTGACGTCGGTGTCCTCCGCCGTGACGCTGGACGAGGCGGCGGGCCGGATCAGCGTCGACAAGCTGGGCGACGGCCGCACCACCACCGGTGACGGAGGGCTGCTGCTGATCCCCACCAGCCTCGGCCGGCCGCACCTGATGGTGCTGCACCGGCACGGCTGGCAGCCCGTGCTGCACTATCCGGTCGGCTCCCCTGCGTGGGCCGCCCCTCCGACGGTCGAGCAGCTCGCCCTCCGGATGACCGCGCTGTCCCACCCGGTGCGGATGCGCATGTGCCGCCATCTGGCCCGCAGCGCGTACACCACCGGCGAGCTGGCGCAGGTGCACGGCATGACCGCGCCGGAGATATCCCGGCACCTGGGCGTGCTGAAGAAGGCGGGTCTGATCACCACCCACCGCCGTGGCCGCTACGTCCTGCACCAGCTCGACGTGACGGTGGTGGCCCGCCTCGGCAGCGACTTCCTGGAGGGCATCCTCCGCTGAGCCCGCGGCAGCCCCGCCGTTCAGCCGAGACGGATGTGGCGCAGTCCCACGCCCGCCTGGCGGAGCCGGGTGCGCAGGCGGCCCTCGTGGTTCGGGCGCAGACCGAGGCCGGCCAGGACGGCGATGCGGTCGGCCGTCTTCGGCACGGTGCTGTGGTCGGTCCACAGGTGCTCGGCGAACTCCGGCCCGGCGAGCCGCTCCAGGCAGTGGTCGAGCCGCTCGACCGCCCAGCTCTCCCGCCGCAGCTGCCCCAGGCCGCGTTCCCGCAGCCGCCGCAGCACCGTCTCCCGCTCGGCGAGCAGCGTGAAGTGCCGTACGTCGTGACCCAGTTCGCGCAGCCGGCCCACGGTCTCGGCGAAGTGGCCGGGGTCGGTGACGGTCATCGGCGCGATCACCACGCCCTCGCGCCGGGTGAGGGTGAGGTCGAGGACCTCCACGACGCCCTGCCGCCAGGCCTTCAAGTCCTGGAAGTCGCCGCGCAGTTCACGCGGCAGCATGCGGTGGAGGCCGAAGCCGGGCTGCTCGGGGTCGCAGACGACGCTGCCCGCCAGGCGGCGCCGTATCTCGTGTGCGGTCTGTGTCTTGCCGCCCCCGAAAGGGCCGTTGATCCACAGGAGCATGCGCGCACCCTACCGGCGGCCGGGGGCGCCGCTCAGCCGTGTCCGCCGGCCCGCACCAGACCCGTTTCGTAGGCGAGGACGACCACCTGCACCCGGTCCCGCAGCCCCAGCTTGGTGAGGATGCGGCCCACGTGCGTCTTCACGGTCGCCTCGGAGAGCACCAGGCGGGACGCGATCTCCCCGTTCGACAGGCCCTGCGCGACCAGCACCATGACCTCGCGCTCGCGTTCGGTGAGCCGCTCCAGCTCCTTGTGCTCGGGCTGCTTGCCGCTGCTGGGCAGCATCGGCGCGAACCGGTCCAGGAGCCGGCGGGTGGTGGAGGGGGCCACCACGGCGTCGCCGCTGTGCACGGCGCGGATCGCGCTGAGCAGTTCGCCGGGCGGCACATCCTTGAGCATGAAGCCGGACGCGCCCGCCTTCAGCCCGGAGAAGGCGTACTCGTCGAGGTCGAAGGTGGTGAGGATGAGCACCTTCGGCGGGTCGGTGTCCGCGCGGATCCTGCGGGTGGTCTCCACACCGTCGAGCTTCGGCATGCGGACGTCCATCAGCACCACGTCGACGGCGGTGGCCCGCAGCACCTCCAGGGCCTCCACGCCGTTGCCCGCCTCCGCGACGACCTCCATGTCCGGCTGGGCGGCGAGCACCATCCGGAAACCGGTGCGCAGCAGCGCCTGGTCGTCGACGAGCATCACGCGGATCGTCATCGTGGCCTCTTCCGTTCAGTCGTTCGGGCGTCGGGGCGTCGGGGCGTCGAAGGGGGGCGTGACAGGTGTCAACAGGGGGCGTGCGTATGTGTCAGTGCGCTGGTTTGAGCGGCAGCAGCGCACTGATGCGGAATCCTCCGCCCGGCCGCGGTCCCGCGTCCAGCGTTCCGCCCACCATGCCGACCCGTTCCCGCATGCCGATCAGGCCGTGGCCCTGGCCGTCGAACCCGCCCTCCTCGTACAGCTCGTGCGGGGCGCCCTTGCCGTCGTCCTCCACGAGCAGGCCCAGCCCGTCGTCGAAGTACACCAGCCGCACGCTGGCGCCCGCGTCGGGACCGCCGTGCTTGCGGGTGTTGGTCAGCGCCTCCTGCACGATCCGGTAGGCGGTCAGCTCGACCCCGCGGGGCAGTTCGCGCGAGGTGCCCTCGACCTTGAAGTCCACGGGCAGCCCGGACTCCCGGCACTGCTCGACGAGGTCCTCGATCTGCTGCAGCCCCGGCTGGGGCACGTACTCCCCCGCCTCCTGGTGCTCGCCGGTGCGCAGCACGCCCAGCAGGCGGCGCATCTCGGCGAGGGCCTGGCGGCCGGTGGTGGAGATGGTCTCCAGGGCCTTCCTGGCCTGGTCGGGCGCCGCGTCGAGGACGTAGGCGGCGCCGTCGGCCTGCACCACCATCACGGACACGTTGTGGGCGACCACGTCGTGCAGCTCGCGGGCTATCCGGGCGCGCTCGGCGGCGACCGCGACCTTGGCCTGCGCCTCGCGCTCCTTCTCCAGCCGGGCGGCCCGCTCCTCCAGCTGCGCGAAGTAGGCGCGGCGGGTGCGTACGGAGTCGCCGAGCACCCATGCGAGGGCGAAGGGCACGGCGAGGATGACCGACAGGACGACGTTCTCGGCCGTGCTCGCGTACGGACTGGGCCAGCGCATCTGCGCGAGCGGGGCCGCGCACAGGCCCGCGGTCAGCGCGAGGCGGGACGCCCAGCGGGCGCCGGTCGCCGCGACCGTGTAGGCGATCACCAGCAGGGCGAAGTCGGCGGGCAGCACGGGCACGTCGAGGATCAGTTGCCCGAGGCCCACCACCAGGGCGAGGACCAGCATCCGCTCCGGCATCCGGCGGCGCAGTGCCACCACCAGGGACAGCAGAAGCATGACCGGGACGATGAGGGCCGGGCTCTCGGTGCCCCGGGACTCCTCCACGGCCGCTCCGCTGACCGCCGTGAGCCCGAACAGGATCACGGCCCAGAAGCCGTCGACCCACGTCGGGTGTCTGCGGAGGAAGTCATAGAGGCGCTGCACGTAACCCAGCGTAGGGAAGCGAAATGCGTGCAGGGGTCAACCGAAGGGCCGATCCCCGCCCGCGCGTGTACTCCCCAAGGTGGAGGCCGGGCCGGTGCGCGCACGTAGCCTGGGCCGGTGACGACGGCGACGGCGGACGCGGGGAAGCGGTGACGGCGGGGACGGCCGGGACGGCGGAGGACGGTTTCCGCGGGTGGCGGGAGGCGGCTCAGGAGGCCCTGTACGGCCCGGACGGCTTCTACCGCCGCCCCGGCACGGGCCCGGCCGGGCACTTCCGGACCTCCGTGCACGCCTCGCCGCTGTACGCGGACGCCGTGGCGCGGCTGCTGTGCCGGGTCGACGAGGCGCTGGGCCGGCCGGCGGCGCTGGACTTCGTGGACCTGGCCGCCGGACGGGGCGAACTGGTCACCGGGGTGCTCGGCGCGCTCCCCGCGGACGTGGCGGACCGTGTGCGCCCCTGCGCGGTCGAGCTGGCCGCGCGGCCCGACGGGCTGGACGGGCGGATCGTGTGGCGGGACGCGCCGCCGGAGGGGATCACGGGGCTGCTGTTCGCCAACGAGTGGCTGGACAACGTGCCGGTGGACGTCGCCGAGACGGACGCGTCCGGCACCCCGCGGTACGTGCTGGTGCGGGCGGACGGGGCCGAGCGGCTCGGGGAGCCGGTCGCCGGGGCGGACGCCGGGTGGCTGGACCGGTGGTGGCCGCTGCCGCCCGAGGAGGGCCTGCGCGCGGAGATCGGACTCCCCCGGGACCGCGCCTGGGCGGCGGCCGTCGGCGCGCTGGAGCGCGGTGTCGCCGTCGCCGTGGACTACGCGCACACGGCCGGCGCGCGCCCGCCGTTCGGGACGCTGACCGCGTTCCGTGAGGGGCGGGAGACGGCGCCGGTGCCGGACGGCTCCCGCGACCTCACGGCGCACGTCGCGCTGGACGCGTGCGCCGCCGCCCCCGCCCTGCCGGGCGCGCGCCTGCTGACGCAGCGGGACGCCCTGCGCTCCCTGGGCGTCACCGGCGGGCGTCCCCCGCTGGCCCTGGCGGGCAGCGACCCGGCCGGCTACGTCCGCGCCCTCGCCGCCGCGGGGGAGGCCGCCGAGCTGACCGCGCCGGGCGGCCTCGGCGACTTCGGCTGGCTGGTGCAGCCGGTGGGGGCCGAGGACGTCCTCGCCGGCTGACGGCCGCCGCGGCGGCTACTTGTCGATGTCGCCGACGACGAAGAACAACGACCCCAGGATCGCCACCATGTCCGCGACCAGCGTGCCCGGCAGCAGCTCGGTGAGCGCCTGGATGTTGTTGTACGACGCCGAGCGCAGCTTCAGCCGGTACGGCGTCTTCTCGCCCCTGCTGACCAGGTAGTAGCCGTTGATGCCGAGCGGGTTCTCGGTCCACGCGTACGTGTGGCCCTCGGGCGCCTTGAGGACCTTCGGCAGCCGCTGGTTGACCGGGCCCGGCGGCAGCTCCGCCAGCCGGTCGAGGCAGGCGTCGGCGAGGTCCAGGGCGTTGTGCGTCTGCTCCAGCAGGCACTCGAAGCGGGCGAGGCAGTCGCCCTCCTCGCGGGTGACCACCTTCAGGACGCCGCCCAGCTCGCCGTAGGCCAGGTACGGCTCGTCGCGGCGCAGGTCGAAGTCGACGCCCGAGGCGCGCCCGATCGGTCCGCTCACCCCGTACGCGTGCACCGCCTCCGGGGACAGCACGCCGACGCCGCGGGTGCGGCCCCGGAAGATCTCGTTGCCGAGCACCAGGTCGTCGAAGCGGTCCATGCACGCGCGCACGTCGGCGACCGCGGCACGCGCGCGTCCCGTCCAGCCCGCCGGGAGCTCCTCCTTGAGGCCGCCGACGCGGTTGAACATGTAGTGGATGCGCCCGCCGGAGGCCTCCTCCATGACGTGCTGGAGCTTCTCGCGCTCGGTGAAGGCGTAGAAGATCGGGGTGATGCCGCCGAGCTCCAGCGGATAGGAGCCGAGGAACATCAGGTGGTTGAGCACCCGGTTCAGCTCCGCGAGCAGCGTGCGCAGCCACACCGCGCGCTCGGGGACCTCCATGCCGAGCATCCGCTCCACGGCGAGCACCACGCCCAGCTCGTTGGAGAACGCCGACAGCCAGTCGTGCCGGTTGGCCAGCATGATGATCTGCCGGTAGTCGCGGGCCTCGAACAGCTTCTCCGCGCCCCGGTGCATGTAGCCGATCACCGGCTCCGCGCGGACGATCCGCTCACCGTCCAGCACGAGCTTCAGCCGCAGCACGCCGTGCGTGGAGGGATGCTGCGGGCCGATGTTGAGCACCATGTCGGTGCTCTCCGCCGCGCCGCCGATTCCGACCATGGTCTCCGTCGTAGGAGTCATGGACACAGTCTGTCCTACGTACGCTGGCCCCATGGAGACGGGGAGCCCGCACGACACGGGAACAGCGGACGCGCCGAAGACGCCCGGGACGGCGGACGTGCCGGCGGCGGACGACGGCACGGCGGAGCCGGAGTGGCGGGCGCTGCCGCCCGGACTGCTGAAGATGCGGCGGCTGCTGCTGGTGGTGTGGCTGGGGCTGCTGACCCTGGCCGCCGCGCTGGTGCCGGGCCTGCTGGCGGGGCCCGGCTGGGGCGCCTTCGCGGTGCTGCCGCTGGCCCTGCTGCTGTGGGGCTGGGTGATGCTGGAGCGCAACTGGCGCTCCTGGCGGTACGCCGAACGCTCCGACGATCTGCTGATCAGCCGCGGCGTCCTCTGGCACGAGGAGACGGTCGTGCCGTACGGACGGATGCAGCTCGTGGAGGTCACCTCCGGGCCCGTCGAGCGGCACTTCGGGCTGGCCAGCGTGCAGCTGCACACGGCCGCCGCGGCCACCGACGCGACCATCCCCGGCCTCGACCCGGCCGAGGCGGAGCGGCTGCGCGACCGGCTCACCGAGCTGGGCGAGGCCCGATCGGCGGGGCTGTGACCGCGCCCGGCGTCCAGGAGGACGTACGCGACCGGCCGCCGGTGACCGAGCGGCGACTGCACCCCGTCACGCCGCTGAGGCGGGCGTGGGCGCCGGTGGCCGTCCTGATGGGGTGGGCGGTGCACGACCCCGACGGGGCGCAGCGCCAGCTCACCCGGCTGACCACGACCACGCTGCTGATCGGCCTCGGCGTGCTCATCCCGGCCGCCGCCCTCTACGGCTTCCTGAGCTGGTGGTTCACCCACTTCGCGGTGACCGACACCGAACTGCGGGTGCGCACCGGGCTGCTGTTCCGGCGCACCGCGCACATCCGGCTGGAGCGCATCCAGGCCATCGACGTCACCCAGCCCCTGCTCGCGCGGGTCGCGGGCGTGGCGAAGCTGAAACTCGACGTCGTGGGCGCCGACAAGAAGGACGAGCTCGCCTTCCTCGGGGCCGGCGAGGCGCGGGCGCTGCGCGCGGAGCTGCTGGCGCGGGCGGCCGGGTTCGCCCCGGAGACCGCGCACGAGGTGGGCGAGGCGCCCTCCCAGCAGATGCTGCGGGTGCCGCCGGGCGTGCTCGCCGTCTCGCTGCTGCTGACCGGCGCGACCTGGGGCTGGCTGGTGGTCGCCGCCGTCGCGCTGCCCCTGTTGTGGACGGCCACCCACAGCCTGTGGACGGTGCTCGCGGCGGGCGTGCCGATGCTCGGCGCGGCGGGCGCGAGCAGCGTGGGCCGCTTCGTCGCCGAGTACGACTGGACGCTGGGCGAGTCGCCCGACGGGCTCCGGATCGACCACGGGCTGCTGGACCGGGCGCACGAGACGGTGCCGCCGGGCCGGGTGCAGACCGTGCGGCTGATCGAGCCGCTGCTGTGGCGGAGGCGGGGCTGGGTGCGGGTCGAGCTGGACGTGGCGGGTTCGTCCAACTCGCTGCTGCTGCCGGTGGCCCCGCGCGCGATGGCCGAGTCGGTCGTCGCGCGCGTCCTGCCCGGGGTGACCGTGCCCCCGCCCGAGGCGCTCTCCCGCCCGCCCCGACGCGCGCGGTGGTGCGTGCCGGTGTGGTGGCGGGGCTACGGACTCGCCGTCACGGACGCGGTGTTCGCCGCCCGGCGCGGTCTGCTGCGGCGCAGCCTGTCGCTGGTCCCGCACGCGAAGGTGCAGAGCGTCCGGCTCGCCCAGGGACCGTGGCAGCGGGCGCGCGGGGTCGCCGACGTCCACGTGGACACCGGCGCCAACGGCACCGTGACGGCCCGGCTGCGCCCCGCCGACGAGGCCGCCGCCCTGCTGCACGCCCAGGCGGAACGGTCCCGCACCGGGCGCAGGGACGCCCTGCCGGACCGCTGGATGGCCTGACAGGCGTGCCGCGCACGGCGAAGGGGCCCCCGCGTCCGGGCGGGGCCCCTTCGCCGGTCCGGGCGGCGTTCCGGCCGGTTCAGGAAGCCGCGCTGCGCAGCCCCTGGACGTCGATGTGCTCGGTCTCGTCGTGGGCCGTCAGGTCGATGACCTGACCGGCGCCGCGCGTCTCCTCGTCGGCCGGCTTGTACCGCGCCTCGGCCTCCGCCTTGTGCAGCGCGAGCGCCTCCTGGCCGACGACGTCGGCGAGGTCCTCGTTCTGCACGGCGTCCAGGGCGGAGCGCTGAGCGTCCTTCTTGGTGCCGAAGAAGTCGAACCCGCCCTCCGACACCGGCTGGCGCACGGGCTGCGTCGGCGGGACGACCGCCACCGCGGTCGGCACGGTGAAGTGCCCGGAGGGCTGCCGCACGGCCGGGCCGGCGGAAGCGGCCGGCGCGGTGGGGGCGGCCGCGCGCTCATGGGCGCCGGCCGCCCGGGTCTGCCCGCCGGCCCCGCCCTCCCGCGCCGGATCGGGCCTGGGCCGCTTCGTCGGCTCCGGCCCGTCGTCCTCGGGGGTGCCGCCGCCCTGGGGGGCGGTGCTCCTCGGGGCGTCCCCGGCCTTCCCGGCCCCGGGGGCGCTCTCCTCGCGCGCGGCCGGGACGGAGGCCTCCGCGTCCGTCCCCTCCGCCGCGCCGGAGTCCGTCTCCCCGGCCTTCGCCTCGCGCCGCCCGGCGAACCGCGCCAGCGCCGCGCCGGCCCGCAGGTACAGCGTCGAGCCCTCCGGGGAGAAGACACCGGGGGTCCTCGCCTCCCGCCCGGCGCCCTCCGTCCGCTCCGCGTCCGCCGTCGTCCCCGCCACCGGCTCGGCAGCGGTGGGCTCCGGCGCCTCGGCGGTCACGGGCTCCGCGCCGGGCGTCGCGGGCGCGCCCGCGGGCAGGGCGCGTGCCGGGACGGCCGTCTCGATCTCCAGCACCCGGCGCTCCTCGAGCACGTTCGCCCGGTCCGCCTCGGCCGCCGCGTACCGGCGCAGCAGCGCGGCGTGTTCGTTGCGCAGGCCCGCCAGTTCCGCGCGCTTGGCGCGCAGCCGCTGCTCCAGCTTCGTGCGCAGCTCGCGCGACTCCTCGAGGTCGGACTCGAGTTCGGCGACCCGTTCCTCGAAACGCCACTCGTCGCTCGCCCGCGCGCGCGTGAGATCGGCGACGCGTTTGCCCGCCTGGGTGTCCCAGTGGCGCATCACGACGGCGCCCGCGATCGCCGTGGCCGCGGCGGCCGCGGCCACGAGACGGAGCACCACCGGCTGCGTGAACACCCAAGGCGCCAGGGCGCAGACGACGGAGACGCCTGCGATCGCCGACGGGGGCAGCATCCTGTGCAGAGGCGGGGAATGACGGTGACGTCCACGTGGCATGGCCAGAAACTTACCGCGCGTAGGCAAATGATGGCGCCCCGCCCCGCAAAAAGAAACCTACACGCGATGTTTCACAGCCCGTCAGCGATGCGGGCGGCGCGTGAATAGGCGGACACCGAATTTCCGTCAAGATCATTTATGGGCCCGTGCGGCACGCAACTCGCCCTCCGCGCATTCGCCTTGTCCCGCCCCCGCTGCCGCCGGACCTCCCGCCCCGGCCGCCCTTGCCCACGGGGGCGTCCCCCGCGCGCACCGCTCTCCGATTCCGCCCGCCGGCGCCCTTCCGTCCCGCCCCTCCGATCCGTTTCGGCGCCCCTCCCGGGACCACTCCCCCGTGCGCCCGCCTTCCGCCGGAGATCCGCTTGTCCCCCTCCCGCCGGGAACCCCGTTTCCGGCCCTTTCCCGCTCTCCCCGGTCCTCCGCGCGCCCCCTCACGGCAATGCGGCCCGAAAGGCTCCGCCAATCCCCGCCGCCGCGTTTCCCGCGCGCCGGGCCCGCGCGGCACCGCGCGCCCTCCCGGGGCCTACGCTGAACGTATGAGCAATCACAGCGGACGCCGCCAGGTCGCGGGCCTCCCCCACTGGGACCGGTGCGCGGTCATGGGAGTCGTGAACGTCACCCCCGACTCCTTCTCCGACGGCGGCCGCTGGTTCGACACCACGACGGCCGTCAAGCACGGCCTCGACCTGGTCGCGCAGGGCGCCGACCTGGTGGACGTCGGCGGCGAGTCCACCCGCCCCGGCGCCACCCGCGTCGACGAGGCCGAGGAGCTCAGGCGCGTCATCCCGGTGGTCCGGGGCCTCGCCGCGGAGGGCGTCACCGTCTCCGTCGACACTATGCGCGCCTCCGTCGCCGAGCAGTCGCTCGCGGCCGGCGCCGCCCTGGTCAACGACGTCAGCGGCGGCCTCGCCGATCCCGCCATGATCGGCGTCGTCGCCGCCGCCGAAGCCCCGTTCGTCGTCATGCACTGGCGCGGCTTCCTGGAGGGCGACACCGTCCGGGGCGTGTACCACGACGTGGTCACCGAGGTCGCCGACGAGCTCCACGCGCGCGTGGAGGCCGTCCTGGAGGGCGGCATCGCCCCCGACCGCGTGATCGTCGACCCCGGCCTCGGCTTCTCCAAGGACGCCGAGCACGACCTCGCGCTGCTCGCCCGCCTCGACCGCCTCCTGGGCCTCGGCCGCCCCCTCCTGGTCGCCGCGTCCCGCAAGCGGTTCCTCGGCCGGGTGCTGGCGGGCCCCGGCGCCCCGCCCCCGCCCGCCCGCGAACGCGACGCGGCCACCGCGGCCGTCTCCGCCCTGGCGGCCCGGGCGGGCGCCTGGGCGGTGCGCGTGCACGACGTCCGGGCCAGCGCCGACGCCGTACGGGTCGTCCGCGCGATAGCCGCGGCGTGCCCCGACGACGCGTCCCCGTCCCCCGAGCACGGTGCGGAAGGAGCCCGGTGACCGCACCCCACACCGACGTCGAGCAGGTCGAGGCCGCCAACACCGCCTTCTACGAGGCACTGGAGAGGGGCGACTTCGAAGAGGTCGCGTCGGCCTGGCTCACCCCCGCCGACCTCGGCGTCGACGAGTCGTACCACGACCCGGCCGACACCGGCGTGGTCTCCTGCGTCCACCCCGGCTGGCCGGTGCTCACCGGACGCGGCGAGGTGCTCCGGTCGTACGCGCTGATCATGGCGAACACCGACTACATCCAGTTCTTCCTCACCGACGTGCACGTCTCCGTCACCGGTGACACCGCCGTGGTGACCTGCACGGAGAACATCCTCAGCGGCGGTCCCGCCCCCGAGGACGGGGAGGAGCTGGGACCGCTGGTCGGGCAGCTCGTCGTCGCCACCAACGTGTACCGGCGCACCCCGTCCGGCTGGAAGCTCTGGTCCCACCACGCCTCCCCCGTCCTCGCCGAGGAGGACGACGCCGAGGACGACGAGACGCCGCCGTGACCCGTACGCACGGACCCGGCGGCCCCCGGGACGTGGCGCGGAACCCACCCCGCCCGCCACGGCCGCCCCACCGGCCCGTGAGCGCCCCGCCCCCGCTGGGCAGACGTACAGGGAGGACGGTGACCCCGTCCGGCGGTCGCCGCCCCGGACCGCCGGGGCCGGCGCCCGCCGCGGGTAGATTCGAGGCCGGGCCGGTGTGCCGTCCGCAAGGGCACCGACCGGCCGGACCGACGACAGCAGGAGTGATTCGTGTGGATCGTGTCGCGCTGCGCGGCCTGAGGGCCCGCGGGTACCACGGTGTGTTCCCGAAGGAGCGCGAGGAGGGCCAGACCTTCCTCGTGGACCTCGTCCTCGGCCTGGACACCCGCCCGGCCGCCGCCGACGACGACCTGACGAAGACCGTGCACTACGGCATCGTGGCGGAGGAGGTGGTGGCCGTCGTCGAGGGCGAGCCCGTCAACCTCGTCGAGACCCTCGCCGAGCGCATCGCCCAGGTCTGCCTGAAGCACGACGTCGTACGGGAGGTCGAGGTCTGCGTCCACAAGCCGGACGCGCCGATCACCGTGCCCTTCGACGACGTGACCGTCACCATCACCCGGAGCCGCGTATGACCAGGCCGTCCACCACGGGCCACACCGACCCGACCGTCCAGCCCGTCCCCGCCTCCGTGGTCGAGCAGGTGGACGCCGCCGACGCCACGCTGCAGAACCCCCGACAGGCCGTGGTCTCCCTCGGCGCCAACCTGGGCAACCGCCTGGAGACCCTCCAGGGGGCCGTGGACGCCCTGGAGGACACCCCGGGCATCCGGGTCAAGGCGGTCTCCCCCGTGTACGAGACGGAGCCGTGGGGCGTCGAGCCCGGCAGCCAGCCGTCCTACTTCAACGCGGTCGCCGTGCTGAGGACCACCCTGCCGCCGTCCTCCCTGCTGGAGCGCGCCCAGGCGGTCGAGGAGGCCTTCCACCGCGTCCGGGACGAGCGCTGGGGCCCGCGCACCCTGGACGTCGACATCGTCTCCTACGCCGGCCTCCACTCCGACGACCCGCGGCTCACCCTCCCGCACCCGCGCGCCCACGAGCGCGCCTTCGTACTCGCCCCCTGGCTCGACATCGAGCCCGCCGCGGAGCTCCCGGGACACGGCCCGGTGGCCGGCCTGCTGGACGCGGTCACCCGGGAAGGCGTCACGCCGCGCGCCGACCTGGAACTCCGGCTGCCCGAGTAGCCGTTAAGGTCGAGGACGGCCAGGGCCACCGGCCCGGGGAACGCGAAGGGACACCGTGAAAGAGCTGCGCATCAGGGTGCTGGCCGGCGTCTTCGTCGTCGCCGGCGTCCTGTCCTGGGCCGGGGCCCGCCTGTGGAACGCGGTGGGGACCCTCCCGAGCGTGCCCGTGGCCGCGCCCGTCGTCCTCGCCCTGATCGCCGTGGTCCTGGCGGCCACCGCGCTCTCCCTGCGCGCCCGGCTCAAGGCCCAGCGCGAGCGCCGGCCCGACGCCAAGGGCGTCGACCCGCTGATGGCGGCGCGTGCGGTGGTCTTCGGACAGTCCAGCGCGCTGGTGGCGTCCCTCGTCGCCGGCCTCTACGGCGGCACGTTCGTCGTGCTGCTGGGGTCCCTGGACGTCCCCGCCCGCCGCGACCAGGCCATCTACGCCGGGTTCTCCGTGGTGGCCGGCATCGCCGTCATAGCGGCGGCCATCTTCCTGGAGCGCGTCTGCAGGCTCCCGGACGACGAGGACGACGACACCCCGGGCACGGCCCCGGCGAGCTGAAGCGCCGCACGCGCAAGGGGGCACGGTCCGGGCGGACCGTGCCCCCTTGCGCCGTCCGCGGGCTCAGCGCGCCATGATCAGGCTCATCGCCTCGTTACGGGTCGCCGCGTCCCGCAGCTGGCCCCGCACCGCCGAGGTGATCGTCTTGGCGCCGGGCTTGCGGATGCCCCGCATCGACATGCACATGTGCTCGCACTCCACGACCGCGATGACGCCGCGCGGCTCCAGGATCTCCATCAGGGAGTCCGCGATCTGCGTGGTGAGTCGTTCCTGCACCTGCGGGCGCCGGGCGTAGACGTCCACGAGCCGGGCCAGCTTGGAGAGGCCGGTGATCTTCCCGCTGGTCGACGGGATGTACCCGACGTGCGCCACGCCCCGGAACGGCACCAGGTGGTGCTCACAGGTCGAGTACACCTCGATGTCCTTGACCAGCACCATCTCGTCGTGGCCGAGGTCGAAGGTCGTCGTCAGCACGTCCTCGGGCTTCTGCCACAGCCCCGCGAAGATCTCCCGGTACGCCCTCGCCACGCGCGCCGGCGTCTCCTGCAGGCCCTCACGGTCCGGGTCCTCGCCCACCGCGATCAGCAGCTCGCGCACGGCGTTCCGCGCCCGCTCCTCGTCGAACTCACCGATGGGGGCTATGCCGTCCAGCGTCACGGGGTCGGTCATGGATGCCTCGTTCCTGTGCCTGCACGCGTGACGGGCACGCGTCTCGAACCGCGGGTTACGCAAAATGCCGCGCCCCCAGGCTAGAACCAGGGGGACGCGGCATCCATTCCGGGCCCGCAGGGGCTCCGGGAGCCTCGGATCAGCTCTCGGGGCGCTCCTCCGGGGTCCGCTCCGGCTGCGGAGCGGAGTCCGTCGTGGCGGTCTTCGCGGTGGAGATGGCCGGCGTGGCGCCGTTCGCCCCGTTCGTCAGGGCCAGCTCCTTGGGGGAGAGGACCGGCGGGCGGGTGGACGGCGTACGGCGCGAGGAACCGGTCCAGGCGGGCCTGGGCGGGCGCTTCACGATCGGCGCGAAGATCTCGGCGATCTCCTCCTTGCCCAGCGTCTCCTTCTCCAGGAGGGCCAGGACCAGGTTGTCGAGGACGTCGCGGTTCTCGACGAGGATCTCCCACGCCTCGTTGTGCGCGGTCTCGATGAGCTTCTTGACCTCTTCGTCGACCAGCGCGGCGACCTCTTCCGAGTAGTCGCGCTGGTGAGCCATCTCACGGCCGAGGAACGGCTCCGAGTTGTCGCCGCCGAACTTGATGGCGCCGAGCCGCTCGGTCATGCCGTACTGCGTGACCATCGCGCGGGCCAGGCCGGTGGCCTTCTCGATGTCGTTGGCGGCGCCGGTGGTCGGGTCGTGGAAGACCAGCTCCTCCGCCGCGCGGCCGCCCAGCATGTACGCCAGCTGGTCCAGCATCTCGTTGCGCGTGGTGGAGTACTTGTCCTCGTCCGGCAGGACCATGGTGTAGCCGAGGGCGCGGCCCCTCGACAGGATGGTGATCTTGTGGACCGGGTCGGAGTTCGGTGAGGCCGCCGCGACCAGGGCGTGTCCGCCCTCGTGGTACGCGGTGATCTTCTTCTCCTTGTCGGACATGATCCGGGTCCGCTTCTGCGGGCCCGCGACGACGCGGTCGATCGCCTCGTCGAGCATCTTGTTGTCGATCAGCTTCTGGTCGCTGCGCGCGGTGAGCAGCGCGGCCTCGTTCAGCACGTTGGCCAGGTCCGCACCGGTCATGCCGGGGGTGCGCCGGGCGACGGCGCCGAGGTCGACGTCCGGGGCGACCGGCTTGCCCTTCTGGTGCACCTTGAGGATCTCGAGGCGGCCCTGCATGTCCGGGCGGTCCACCGCGATCTGGCGGTCGAAGCGGCCGGGACGCAGCAGCGCCGGGTCGAGGATGTCCGGGCGGTTGGTGGCGGCGATGAGGATCACGCCGCCCTTGACGTCGAACCCGTCCATCTCGACGAGCAGCTGGTTCAGCGTCTGCTCGCGCTCGTCGTGACCACCGCCGAGGCCGGCGCCGCGGTGGCGGCCGACCGCGTCGATCTCGTCGACGAAGACGATCGCCGGGGCGTTCGCCTTGGCCTGCTCGAACAGGTCACGGACACGGGAGGCGCCGACACCGACGAACATCTCGACGAAGTCGGAGCCGGAGATCGAGTAGAACGGGACGCCCGCCTCGCCCGCGACGGCGCGCGCGAGCAGGGTCTTGCCGGTGCCGGGCGGGCCGTAGAGCAGCACGCCCTTGGGGATCTTGGCGCCCACGGCCTGGAACTTCGCCGGCTCCTGCAGGAACTCCTTGATCTCGTGGAGCTCCTCGACGGCCTCCTCGGAGCCCGCGACGTCGGCGAACGTCGTCTTCGGGGTGTCCTTGGTGATGAGCTTCGCCTTGGACTTCCCGAAATTCATGACGCGGGAGCCGCCGCCCTGCATCTGGTTCATCAGGAACAGGAAGACGACCACGATGAGGACGAAGGGGAGCAGGGACAGCAGAATGCTCACGAAGGGGTTCTGCTTCGACGGCGAGACCGTGTAGCCGTCAGGGATCTGCTCGTTCTGGAATTTGTCCTGCAGCGTGCTGGCGATGGTGACGCCCTGGTCGCCGATGTAGCTCGCCTGGATCTTCGAGCTGCCCTCGACCTCCTGGCCGTCCTTGAGCTGGACCTTGATGGTCTGCTCGTCGCCGGTGGTCAGCTTGGCCGACTCGACCTTGTTCTCATTGATCGCCTGGACGACCTGGCCCGTGTCCACCGTCTTGTAGCCGCCGGACGAGCCGACGACCTGCATCAACACGACCACGGCAAGGACGGCCAGCACGATCCACATGACCGGCCCACGGAAGTATCGCTTCACGTCCATCCATACGGAGCGGTGCCGCCCCGTCCCTCCTGCCATAGTGAGTTTGATAAAGGCTGTTCTTCGGACGGTACCCCAGCATCGGCCCCCGACGCTGCGAGGGACGGCCGGCAATGGCGTCCACGCATGCTCCAACGCCACGGAGCCCGCCGGGGTTCCCGATCATGTACGGCGGCCGGGCCGCCGTACGTTCACCCGCCGTAGACGTGGGGCGCGAGCGTCCCGACGAACGGCAGGTTGCGGTACTTCTCCGCGTAGTCCAGGCCGTAGCCGACGACGAACTCGTTGGGGATGTCGAAACCGACCCATTCGACGTCGATGGCGACCTTGGCGGCCTCGGGCTTGCGCAGCAGCGTGCACACCTTGAGGGAGGCGGGCTCGCGCGAGCCGAGGTTGGAGATCAGCCAGGACAGGGTCAGTCCGGAGTCGATGATGTCCTCGACGATCAGGACGTGCCGGCCCTTGATGTCGGTGTCGAGGTCCTTGAGGATCCGCACCACGCCGGAGGACTGCGTGCCCGCCCCGTACGAGGACACGGCCATCCAGTCCATCGTGACGGGGGTGGACAGCGCCCGGGCGAGGTCGGCCATCACCATCACCGCGCCCTTCAGCACGCCGACGATCAGGAGATCCTTGCCCGCGTACTCCGCGTCGATCTTCGCCGCGAGCTCCACCAGCTTGGCGTCGATCTCTTCCTTGGTGATGAGCACCTTCTCGAGGTCGGCACCCATGTCTTTCGCGTCCACCCGCATCACTTTCGGTCGTCCCACCGGCCGGTCCGGTCCGCCCCGCGACTCGTACGGGTCGGTGGGGTCCGGAATCAGCCCTGCCGAATCACCAGTCTGCCACCCTGCCGGCGGGCGACGACCCGGCCGGGGAGATTGATGGCCCCCTGGCCGCGCCAGCCGGTGATCAGCCGGTCGACCTCCTCGATGTGGCGGGCGAACAGCGACCCGGCCGGGGCGCCGGCCTCGATGGCGGCCCGGCGCAGCACCCGGCGGCGCACGGCGGGCGGCAGGTCGTGCAGGGCGGCGCACTCCAGGCGGCCGTCGGCGTCGCGGACGCCGGCCGCGGCCTTCCCGGCCCAGGCGTCGAGGGCGTCGGCGTCGTCACGGGAGAGCTGGGCCGTACGGGCGAGGGCCTCGACGACGCCCTTGCCGAGGGCCTTCTCCAGGGCGGGCAGGCCCTCGTGGCGCAGCCGGGAGCGGGTGTAGGCGGGGTCGGCGTTGTGCGGGTCGTCCCAGACGGGCAGGGACTGGACCATGCAGGCCGTGCGGGCGGTCTGCCGGTCGAGCTGGAGGAAGGGGCGCCGGTAACGGCCGTCGGCCCCCGAGACCGCGGCCATGCCGGACAGGGAGCGGATGCCGGAGCCGCGGGCGAGGCCCAGCAGCACGGTCTCGGCCTGGTCGTCACGGGTGTGGCCGAGCAGGACGGCGGCGGCGCGATGGCGCTCGGCGGCGGCGTCGAGAGCGGCGTAGCGGGCGTCCCGGGCGGCGGCCTCGGGGCCGCCCGTCCCTCCTCCCCCGCCACCCCGGTAGGAGGCGCTGTGCGCCACCCGCGTCTCGCGGCCGACGGTGACGGCGACCGACTCGACGGGGTCCAGACCGAGGTCGCGCAGCCGGGCGGCGACCTCGGCGGCGCGCAGGTCGGAGCCCGCCTGGAGGCCGTGGTCGACGGTGACGCCGCCGGCGCGCAGGCCGGCGCGGGGGGCTTCGAAGGCGAGGGCGGAGGCGAGCGCCATGGAGTCGGCGCCGCCGGAGCAGGCCACGAGCACGAGCGGGGAGGAGGACCGCTCGTCGGGCGTGAGGCGGCCGGGCGTCCGGCCGTGTTCGGCGAGGATGTCGTTCAGGACGCGGCGGACCGCCAGGCGTATCGCCGCGACCGCAGGATGGGGACCCATGTCCGGTTCCCTTCGATGATGTTCCGGGGGGGTTGAGCCCGAGGGACGGTCACGCAGAGTGTGTAGATGGTGACAGAACCGGGCCGTTCCCCGAGCATCGCACGCCTGCCGGAGACTCACGGTCCCTCGGACGGGTGATTGGCGGGGCGTCCGTCTGCCGTCGCCGGACGTCCTGTGCGACGGGGGCGCGGTGGTCACGCCTCCGGTTTGCGGTGCACCCGGGTGATCCAGTCCGCCGGTTTGCCGATCTCCGCCTTGGTGGGGAGCGTGTTGGGCGAGGTCCACACCCGGTTGAAGCCCTCCATGCCGACCTCGTCCACGACCGCGCGGACGAAGCGCTCGCCGTCGCGGTACTGGCGGAGCTTGGCGTCCAGGCCGAGCAGCTTGCGCAGCGCCATGTCCAGCCGGGAGGCGCCCTGGGCGCGGCGCTGCTGGAACTTCTCGCGGATCTCGGCGACGCTCGGCACGACCTCGGGCCCCACGCCGTCCATGACGTAGTCGGCGTGGCCCTCCAGCAGCGACATCACGGCGGTGAGCCGGCCGAGGATCTCGCGCTGGGCGGGGGTCTGCACGATCTCCACGAGGGAGCGCCCGTCGTCGCCCTCCTCGCCCTCGGGACGCCCGCCGACCAGCGACTGCGCGGCCTCGCGCACCCGCTCCAGCACGGTCATGGGGTCGACGTCGGTCTCGCTCAGGAACGCCTGGATCTCGCCCTCCAGGTGGTCCCGCAGCCAGGGCACGGCGGTGAACTGGGTGCGGTGGGTCTCCTCGTGGAGCGTCACCCACAGGCGGAAGTCGTGCGGCTCCACGTCGAGTTCGCGCTCGACGTGGACGATGTTGGGGGCGACGAGGAGCAGCCGTCCGCCGCCGCCCGCGCCGGCCGGGAGGTCCCGGGTCGCGGGGGCGAAGGTCTCGTACTGGCCGAGGACGCGGGAGGCGAGGAAGGACAGCAGCACGCCCAGTTCCACGCCGGTGACCTTGCCGCCGACCGCGCCCATGACCAGGGTGCCGGGGCTCGTGCCGCGCCGTTCCTGCATCTTGTCGAGCAGGGGTTTGAGCAGTTCGCGGAAGCCGGCGACGTTGGCCCTCACCCAGCCGGGGCGGTCCACCACGAGGAGGGGCGTGTCATGGGTCTCGGGCGTGCCGAGACCGGTGAAACCGCGGACGTGTTCCTCCGCGGACCGCGCGTGGCGGCGGAGCTCCGCGACGACGGCGCGGGCCTCGTCCCGGCTCACGTCTGGGCCCGGCCGCATGAGCCTGGTCGCGGTCGCGACCGCGAGGTTCCAGTCGACCATGCCGGATGAGGCGGCGCCACCGATGCTCGTCATGTGTCAACGGTACGTGAGGGGTGGGGAAACGGGCAGATCCTCACAGCCCGCGGCTGTGCGACGCCCCTCCGGGGGTGCGGGGAACCGCGCGGACAGGGGCGTCGTCGTCCCGCGTCCCCGGGAAGCGCGGCCTCCGCACGTGCCCTAGGGAGTGCGGCAGCCGCACGTCGCCAAAGCCGACGCGGCCTTGTCCAAGGCCGTCTGGGCCGCGTCCGGGCCCGTCGTGCCGTTGGCGAGGAAGGCGAAGGCCAGGAGGCGGCCGTCGCGGTCGACGACCGTGCCGGCCAGGGTGTTGACACCGGTGAGGGTGCCGGTCTTGGCGCGGACGACGCCGGACGCCCCCTCGGCGTAGCGGCCGGAGAGGGTGCCGGTGAAGCCGGCGACGGGCAGGCCGGTGAGGGCGGGGCGGAGCTCCGGGTGGGCGGGGTCGCCGGCCTTGACGAGGAGGGCGGTGAGCAGGTCGGCGGTGAGCCGGCCGTCGCGGTCGAGGCCGCTGCCGTCCTTGATCCGGACGCCCTTCACCGGGAGCCTCAGCTGCTTGAGGCGGGCGGTGACCGCCGCCCCCGCGCCGGCGAAGTCGGCCGGCCTGCCGGTGGCCAGGGCGGTGTGCCGGGCGAGCGCCTCGGCGAGGTCGTTGTCGCTGTGGGTCAGCATGCGCTCGACGAGCGAGGCGAGCGGCGGCGAGGAGACCACCCCGAGGGTGGCGGCGCGCGTGGTGGACTTCGACGGGCCGGGCGGCGTGGCCGTGATCCCGTGCTCCTTCAGCAGGTCGCCGAACCGGCGGGCGGCGTCGGCCGCGGGGTCGGCGACGCGCGGGGCGGGCCCGCTGGTGGAGTCGTCGGCGCGGCCCTCGTCGGCCATCAGCGGGGTGACGGCGGCGAGGTTGGGGTTGACCCCGATCGGGTGGGCCGTGCCGCCCTTGTAGAGGGTCGTGTCGTACGACAGCGTCACCTTGCGCACGCCCCGCTTGCCGAGGGCCGCCGCGGTGCGCGCGGCCAGGTCGCGCAGGCTCGCGGACCCCTTGGCGTTCTCGCGGGCGGTGAGCGTGGGGTCGCCGCCGCCGACCAGGACGACCTCCTTCGTGTCGGGTTCGTAGACGGTGCGGGTGGTGAGGCGGTGGTCGGGGCCCAGGGCGGACAGCGCGGCGACCGCGGTGGCGATCTTCGTGGTGGAGGCGGGGGTGAGCGCGTCCCCGGGGTCCGCGCCGTAGAGGCGGCGGCCGGTGGCGGCGTCGGCCACGGCGACGGAGCGGCGGCCCAGCGCCGGGTCCTTCAGCAGCGGGTCGAGGACGGCGGCGAGCGCCTTGCGGGTGGGCGCGGACCGCACGGCGGTGGCGGTGCCGCCGAGGCCGGTGAGCACGGACGGGGCGGGCGGGGCGGCCTGCGGTCCGCGCGGCGGGGTGCCGGCGTGCGCCCGGGCGCCGTCGTGATCTGTGCCACGCGCGGCTTCCACGGCCACGGCCCGGTCCCGCTCGGCCGTACGCTGACCCGAGGAGTCCCAGGGGCCGGCGGCGGTCGCCACTCCCGCGGCCAGCGCCAGACCGGCGGTGGCGGCGGTCGCGGTGTACCACCCGGTTCCGGGCCGTGCGACCCGTGGGGCCTGCGGTGATCCCGGCCGGCGCCACCGGGTGAGCCACGGCCCGGTGGCCGCGGCGACCCGTGCCAGACGCGGTCGGACGGCGGCCGCGATCCGCACGACGTGCGGTCCCGCGGCCCGCCAAGGCCTCAGCTCCGGCACGACCACCAGCCCCTTTCGCGATCACACATCTGCGTGAGGGACACTTAACCACCAGAACTATGTGCTGATCATGGAGGAGCGTCCGGTGGAGTTCGACGTCACGATCGAGATCCCGAAGGGTTCGCGGAACAAGTACGAGGTGGACCACGAGACGGGTCGGATCCGGCTGGACCGTCGGCTCTTCACCTCGACCGCCTACCCGACCGACTACGGCTTCGTCGAGAACACCCTCGGCGAGGACGGCGACCCGCTGGACGCGCTGGTCATCCTGGACGAGCCGACGTTCCCGGGCTGCCTCATCCGCTGCCGCGCCATCGGCATGTTCCGCATGACCGACGAGGCCGGCGGCGACGACAAGCTGCTGTGCGTCCCGTCGACGGACCCGCGCGTGGAGCACCTGCGCGACATCCACCACGTGTCGGAGTTCGACCGCCTGGAGATCCAGCACTTTTTCGAGGTCTACAAGGACCTGGAGCCGGGCAAGTCGGTCGAGGGCGCCAACTGGGTCGGCCGGGTCGACGCCGAGGCCGAGATCGAGCGGTCCTACAAGCGCTTCAAGGAGCAGGGCGGCCACTGAGCCCTCTCACCGCGAGACGCGACGACGGGCCGCACGCGCAGGCGTGCGGCCCGTCGTCGCTCTGCGTGCGCATACTGACGTGGCAGGGGGAAGACTGAGGGACGGTGTCGTCAGCAGGGAGAGAAAGGCACGTGAGGGACGCGGAGGACCGCAAGCCGCAGTCGGACGAGGCGAGGAACGCCTTCGCACCCCCTTCCGGTGCGGTGGCGCAGGCCGACAGCGAGTCGTCGACGACGTCCGAGTTCGCCCTCCCCGACGGGCTCGCCGTGCCGAAGCCCGGACCGGAGCCCGAGACCACCTCGGAATTCGCTGTTCCGGACGGTCTGGACGTCGCCCCGCCCCCGCCGGCCGAGCCGGAGGGTTCGGCGTTCAGCACGCCGAGGACGTACAGCGCCCGGCAGGCCGCCTCCTTCACCCCGCCGGCCGGCGTCCCGCTGATCCGGCTGACCAAGGACGTGCCCTGGCAGGACCGGATGCGCACGATGCTGCGCATGCCGGTGACCGAGCGGCCCGCCCCGGAGCCGGTGCACCGGCACGACGAGTCCGGCCCGGCCGTGCCGCGCGTGCTGGACCTGAGCCTGCGGATCGGGGAGCTGCTGCTGGCCGGCGGTGAGGGCGCCGAGGACGTGGAGGCGGCGATGTTCGCCGTGTGCCGCTCCTACGGCCTGGACCGCTGCGAGCCCAACGTCACCTTCACGCTGCTGGCGGTCTCCTACCAGCCGTCCCTGGTCGACGACCCGGTGACCGCCTCCCGCACGGTGCGCCGCCGCAGCCCCGACTACACCCGGCTGGCGGCCGTCTACCAGCTCGTGGACGACCTCAGCGACGACGAGACCCACGTGTCCCTGGAGGAGGCGTACCGGCGGCTGGCGGAGATCCGCCGCAACCGGCACCCCTACCCGGGCTGGGCCCTGACGGCCGCCAGCGGGCTGCTCGCCGGCTCCGCGTCGGTGCTGGTCGGCGGTCAGCTGCTGGTGTTCGTCGCGGCGGCCGTCGGCGCCATGCTCGGCGACCGGCTGGCCTGGCTGTGCGCCGGGCGCGGACTGCCGGAGTTCTACCAGTTCACGGTGGCGGCCATGCCGCCGGCCGCGATCGGGGTGGCGCTGACCCTGGCGCACGCGGACGTGAAGGCGTCCGCGGTGATCACCGGTGGACTCTTCGCGCTGCTGCCCGGACGGGCGCTGGTGGCGGGCGTGCAGGACGGTCTGACCGGCTTCTACATCACGGCGTCCGCGCGTCTGCTGGAGGTGCTGTACTTCTTCGTCGGCATCGTCATCGGCGTGCTGACGGTGCTGTACTTCGGCGTGCAGCTCGGCGCCAAGCTGGTCCCGGACGCGGCGCTCGTCGCGGACCCGCAGCCGGTGCTGCAGATCGCGGCGGCGCTCGGGCTGTCGTTCGCCTTCGCGGTGCTGCTCCAGCAGGAGCGGTCCACGGTGCTGACCGTGACGCTGAACGGCGGGGTCGCCTGGGTGGTGTTCGGGGCCATGCACTACACGGGCGGCATCTCGCCGGTGGCGGCCACGGCGGTGGCGGCCGGTGTGGTCGGCCTGTTCGGGCAGCTGCTGGCCCGCTACCGGTTCGCGTCCGCGCTGCCGTACACCACGGCCGCGATCGGGCCGCTGCTGCCCGGTTCCGCCACGTACTTCGGTCTGCTGGGCATCGCGCAGAACGAGGTGAACCGGGGTCTGACGTCGCTCACCAAGGCCGTGGCGCTGGCGATGGCCATCGCGATCGGGGTGAACCTCGGTTCGGAGATCTCCCGGCTGTTCCTGCGGATCGGCTCCGCGGAGAAGCGCCGGGCGGCGAAGCGGACGCGAGGCTTCTAGCCCGGCCGCGCCCGCCGCCCGGCGGGGGCTCAGTAGCCGCCGTTGTACGGCTGCTGCTGGTCGTAGCGCTGGTCGTTGCCGTACGGCTGCCGGTTCGGCTGCTGCTGGTAGCCGTTCGCGCCGCCGCCGTACGGCTGCTGCTGCGGGTAGCCGCCCTGGTTGCCGTAGTGCTGCGGAGCGGGCTGCTGGGGGGCGGCGGCCGGGGTGATGCGGCGCAGCTGGGTGGTGGCGTCGTCCATGACCGGCGGCTGCGGGTACGGCGCGGCGGCCGGGACCTCGGCGGCGGCGCGCTTCTTCTTGCCGCGCTCGCGCAGGTACTCGACGATGATCGGCACCACGGAGAGGAAGACGATCAGGATGAGGATCGTCTCGACGTTGTTCTTGATGAACGGGATCTGGCCGAGCCAGTAGCCGGCGACGGTGACGCCCGTGCCCCAGACGATGCCGCCGATGACGTTGTACGTGAGGAACGTGCGGTACTTCATCCGGCCGGCGCCGGCCACGATGGGCGCGAAGGTCCGCACGATGGGGACGAAGCGGGCCAGGACGATCGCCTTGGGCCCGTACTTCTCCATGAATTCGTGGGCCTTCTCCAGGTTCTCCTGCTTGAAGAGCTTGGAGTTGGGCCGGTTGAACAGCCGGGGCCCGAAGAACTTGCCGATCGTGTAGCCGACCTGGTCGCCGATCACGGCGGCGAGCACGATCAGCGTGCAGACCAGCCACAGCGGCTGGGTGATGTAGGTGCCCTCGGCCACGAAGAGTCCCGCCGTGAACAGCAGGGAGTCACCGGGCAGGAACGCGAAGAGTCCGGATTCCGCGAAGACGATCAGCAGGATGCCGGGGAGACTGAAGGTCTCGATGAGGTAGTCCGGGCTCAGCCACTCGGGGCCGAGCGCAAGCGTGGTCACGGGGATGTGGCTCCTGCAGCTGGGGGTCAAGGGCGGGGCTGGCTGCCCAAATTATGAACGCAGCCGTCGAAGCCCAGGTTCCGCGGGGGTACCCAGGATGCACTGTGCCCCGTCCCGGAGGAAGCCGCGAGCCGGCGCCGTGCGGGGGATCACCGCCGGTCGTGGCCCGGACCGGCCGACGCGGCGGCCGGGCCACGACCGCCTCAGGCGGTGTGCCGTGCGGCGTTGGCGAGGATCGCGTCCCGCATGTACACGGCCAGACCGGGCTTCGCCTGGTCGATGTTGCGGGTGAACCGCTCGTCGTCGACGTACATCGCCCCCAGGCAGGTGTGCATCTCGTATCCGCAGTCGTAGTGGTGGCGCGAGATGCCCCGGCGGTGGTCCTCGGCGACGTCCATCGCCGCCTCGGAGTCCGCCGGTTCGCCCGCCTCCATCAGGGCGACGAACCGCCGGGTGAGCTCGTCGGCCTCGCGCTGGATCCGCTGCCAGTCCTCCTTGGTGTAGGAGGCCGCCTTCTGCTGCGACTGACGGTAGGCCTCGGTGTTCCCCCAGCGCTCCTGGACCTCCTCCTGGTGCTCGTCGGGGTCGAAGTCCCCGAAGACCTCGAACTTCTCCTCGGGCGTCAGGTTGATCCCCATCGTGCGTGCCTCCATGGCCTGTTCCACGGCCTCCGCCATCTTCTGCAGCCTCTCGATCCGGGCGGTCAGCAGTTCGTGCTGGCGGCGCAGGTGCGCGCGCGGGTCCGCGTCCGGGTCGTCGAGCAGGGCGGCGACCTCCTCGAGGGGGAAGCCGAGCTCGCGGTAGAACAGGATCTGCTGCAGCCGGTCGAGGTCGGCGTCGCTGTACCGCCGGTGCCCCGCGTGACTGCGTTCGCTCGGCACGAGCAGGCCGATGGCGTCGTAGTGGTGCAGGGTGCGCACCGTGACCCCGGCGAAACCGGCCACCTGTCCCACGGAGTAGCTCACTTCCGCTCCTTTCCCTTCCGCGCTCCAGCCTGTGACCTCACGCCACGTGAGGTGCAAGCAGGTTCCCGGTTTATCCGTTTCGCCCCTTTATCGTGTGCGCGTGGCCCAGGACAGCACGCAGCCGGCGCCCGGCGCCGCCCCGGCGGCCCCGGCCCGCACCCTTCCGCCGGCCCTCACGCCCGCGCCGCCGCCCTCCCCGCCCGGCCGCCCGTCACCGGACGCCCGCACATGCGGTTGCGGGCGGACGGGACGGCCGCCAGGCGACCCCGCTCCCCCGACGGCCCCGCCCCGGGCCGTCCGATCCCGCACGGAGGACCCATGCCCCTGCACCCTGGCCGGCCGGCCGGCGAGCGCCCGATGTCCGTCAACCCCGTCCTGGGTCCCGCGAACCCGGTCGGGGGGATGACCGAGGCGCCCCCGAAGCACCGGCTGCCGGACGGCCCCATGGCCCCGTCGACGGCGTACCGGCTGGTGCACGACGAGCTGATGCTGGACGGCAACGCGCGGCTGAACCTGGCCACCTTCGTCACCACCTGGATGGAGCCCGAGGCCGGGCTGCTGATGGCGGAGTGCCGCGACAAGAACATGATCGACAAGGACGAGTACCCGCGCACCGCCGAGCTGGAGCGCCGCTGCGTGGCGATGCTCGCCGACCTGTGGCACGCGCCCGACCCGGCACGCGCCGTGGGGTGTTCCACCACCGGGTCCAGCGAGGCGTGCATGCTGGCCGGCCTGGCGCTGAAGCGGCGCTGGGCGCTGCGCAACGCCGCCCGCCACCCCTCGCGGGAGGCCCGCCCCAACCTGGTGATGGGCGTCAACGTGCAGGTCTGCTGGGAGAAGTTCTGCGCCTACTGGGAGGTGGAGCCCCGCCAGGTGCCCATGGAGGGCGACCGGTTCCACCTCGACCCGGCGGCCGCGGCCGAGCTGTGCGACGAGAACACCATCGGGGTCGTCGGCATCCTCGGCTCCACCTTCGACGGGTCCTACGAGCCGGTCGCCGAGCTGTGCGCCGCCCTGGACGACCTCCAGGAACGCACCGGCCTGGACGTCCCCGTGCACGTCGACGGGGCGTCGGGGGCGATGGTCGCGCCGTTCCTCGACGAGGACCTGGTGTGGGACTTCCGGCTGCCGCGGGTGGCGTCGGTCAACACCTCCGGGCACAAGTACGGGCTGGTGTACCCGGGGGTGGGCTGGGTGCTGTGGCGGGACGCGGCGGCGCTGCCCGAGGAGCTGGTGTTCCGGGTGAACTACCTGGGCGGCGAGATGCCCACCTTCGCGCTGAACTTCTCCCGGCCGGGCGCCCAGGTGGCGACGCAGTACTACTCCTTCCTGCGGCTGGGCCGGGAGGGCTACCGCGCGGTGCAGCAGGCCGCGCGGGACGTGGCCACGGGACTGTCCGCGCGGATCGAGGCGCTCGGTGACTTCCGGCTGCTCACGCGGGGCGACGAGCTGCCGGTGTTCGCCGTCACCACCGCCCCGGAGGTGACGGCGTTCGACGTGTTCGACGTGGCGCGGCGGCTGCGGGAGACCGGCTGGCTGGTGCCCGCGTACACCTTCCCGGCGAACCGTCAGGACCTAGCGGTGCTGCGGGTGGTGTGCCGCAACGGCTTCTCCGAGGACCTGGCCGACCTGTTCGCGGAGGACCTGACCCGGCTGCTGCCGGAGCTGCGCGACCAGTCGCACCCGCTCACCCGGGACCGGGACGCGGCGACCGGGTTCCACCACTGACGCCCACGGTCAGGAGGGGAGGTCGCCCCTCCTGACCGCCGCGACGAACACCGACCATGCGGAGGCGGGAACGATCACTGCCGGGCCGTGGGGGTCCTTCGAGTCGCGGACGGGAACGCCGTGGCGGTGGCCGTCGAGGACTTCGAGGCAGCTGCCGCCCTGGTCGTTGCTGTAGGAGGACTTGCGCCACCCCGTGTACGTCGCAGCCTTCGGTATGACCTGATCAGCCATGCTGTCCCTGCTCCTTCGCCAGTGCCTTCAGCAGCGCCGGACCTGCGCCGACAGCCGCATTCCTCACGGAGGGCCGGAACGCGGCGACCTGTTTCCCTCACCGACGCCCACGGTCAGGAGGGGAGGTCGCCCCTCCTGACCGCCGCGACGAACACCGACCATGCGGCCCCCGGAACGACCACGACGGGTCCGTGGGGGTTCTTCGAGTCGCGGACGGGAACACCGTGGCGGTGGCCGTCGAGGACTTCGAGGCAGCTGCCGCCCTCGCTGTTGCTGTAGGAGGACTTTCTCCAGCCTGCTGCTATCGCCGCATCGGGCATGACGCGATCAGTCATGGTGTTCATAGTCCTTCGCTGTAGCTCTGAGCAGGGCCAGGGACTCCTTGAGCGGCAGTGCGTCGCCCAGCGCCAGAGCGTAACGCCCCTCCAGCGTCCGAACCACGGACGGGGAGTCGTGAAGCTTGCCCATGTGCGAGCCCTCGCCGTACGCCACTGGTGGCTGATCCTCGAAGTCCATCAGCGTGAGCATGCTCTCCATCAACGGATGGAAGCCGACATCGAACGGCATCACATGGACGCGCACCCGGCCGGTCTCCGCCAGCCGGACCATGTGCATGATCTGCTCCGCCATGACCTTCCGGCCACCTACGACCCGCCGCAGCACGGCCTCGTCCAACAGCGCCCACACCACGGGCGTCACCGGATCGTCCAGGATCTTCGCCCGTTCAAGGCGTGTGACAACGAGCCTGTCACGTTCCTCTTCACCCACCGGAGGGAACGACGTGCTCAGCACCGCACGCGCGTACCTTTCCGTCTGGAGGATGCCCGGGACGAACGACAGGGCGAACTCCCGGATCATCACCGCCTGTTGTTCGAGCAGCCGGGCCGCCTCGAAGTAGTCGGCGACCGCCGCGTCCTCCTGCGGCAGGAAGCGGCTCAGCACATTCCCCGTGCCCAGCGCGCTGTCCAGCCGCCGCGCGTCCTCCCGTGACGGCACCCGGCGCCCCGCCTCGATGTGCGCGATGTGCGTGCGCGTCATGACCGCCGCCTCGGCCAGCTGCTGTTGCGTCAGCCCGGCCGCCTCGCGCTGCTCCTTGAGCCAGTCGCCGTAGGTGGTGCCCACGAGATCAACTCCTCCGTGACACATGCTCTGTCACCCCGAACCCCCTGGCGAGCCTAACGCCGGCCCCCTCACTCTGTAGTCGGATCGCCACAGTCCGCGACATCGACCACGGAGTCACCCATGCCCGGCCTCGTCGCCCGTCTCCTCGCACCGCTGCTCGACCTCGTCGCCCCCGGCACCGGACGACGCCGGCTCGACCCACGGAACGAACGCGTCCTCTCGCCCCCGCCCGTCGAGGGGCCCGCCCCACGCCAGTTCGGCGCACGCCCCCTGCGCGGTGAGGACCACGCCCTCGTACGCCCCTACGTCGTCGCGCACGAACTCCGCGAACGGGAGCGGCGCCGACAGGCCCGGCGCCGCTCCCTGCTGATCGCCCCGCGCGGCGTGCACCTGCACCTCATCCCTCCGCACACCCTGGGACTGACCGCATGACACACCACCCCCTCACCCCCGCCCGGCTCCTGCCCTGGACGAGCCCCGAAGGCAAGCCCTGCTACCTCCTGACCGACGGCACCGGGCGCCTCTCCCGGGCCGCCGACATCGCCGAGGCTGTCCAGCTCGACATGGCCGCCGATCTGCTCGCCCACCTCGCCGACCTGCTCGATGACGACACGCCCGTGACCGCCGCCCAGCTCCGCTACCTGCTCGCCCGCACGGGCGAGGCGCTGACCGACGTGTGCCGCATCGCGGAGAGCCGGGGCGCCCGCCTGCGGGCGGACGCCCCCGCCCTCACCGACTGAGCCGCGCGAACCGGCGCACCGCCAGCGGGAGGAACACCGCGAGGAGCGCGAGCGGCCATACGACGGCGGCCCACACGTGCCCCGGTTCGCCGCCGGGGCCGCCGAAGAGGTCGCGTACGGCCGTGGCGGTGTGGGACATCGGGTTCCACCGGACGACCGTGCCCAGCCAGCCGGGCATGGACTCGGGGGCGGCGAAGGCGTTGGACAGGAAGCCGACCGGCCAGACCAGGATCTGCACGGCCTGCACCATCTCCGGCTTGCCCGCCACCAGCGCCAGGTGGATGCCGATCCACAGCATCGCGAACCGGAACAGCAGGAGCAGTCCCACCGCGCCCAGGAACGCGGCCGGGCCGGCGTTCGTGCGCCAGCCGAGCGCGGCGGCCACGCCGAGCAGCACCGCGAGGCCGAGCGCCGACTGGAGCATGTCGGCGGCGGAGCGGCCCACCAGCACCGCGCCGTCGGCCATCGGCAGGGAGCGGAAGCGGTCGACGACCCCCTTGTTCAGGTCCTGGGTGACGGCGATCATGGTGCCCTCCAGGCCGAAGGCCATGGTGAGGGCGAGCATGCCGGGCACCAGGAAGTCGAGGTAGTCGCCCCTCACGCCCCGGCCGCCGCCGACCAGATAGCCGAACATCAGCAGCAGCATCACCGGGAAGACCAGGTTCACCGCCACCGCGACCGGCTGCCGTCCCCAGCGGGCCAGCTCCCTGCGGGTCATGGTCCAGGAGTCGGTCAGTGCGTGCGCCGTGCTGGTCATGCCGCCTCCTTCACTCGCTCGTCGCGCCCGGTCAGCTGCAGGAACACCTCGTCGAGCGTGGGCCTGCGCAGGGCGACGTCCTCCGCCTCGACGCCGGCCTCCTCCAGGGCGCGGACCACGCCGGTGAGGACCGCCATGCGGTCGGTGACCGGGGCGCTCAGCAGCCGCCGGTCGGCGTCCACGGTGACCGTGTCCCGCGGTACGGGCAGCAGGGCGGCGGCCGTCTCCAGCTCACCGGCGTCGCGCAGCACCACGTCGATGCGGTCGCCGCCGGTGGCCGTCTTGAGCTCGTCCACCGTGCCGTCCGCGACGACCCGGCCGGAGTCGACCATCGACACCCGGTCGGCGAGCTGGTCGGCCTCCTCCAGGTACTGGGTGGTGAGCAGGACCGTCGTGCCGCCGCCGACCAGGGAGCGGACCGACTCCCACACCTCCGCGCGCCCGCGCGGGTCGAGTCCGGTGGTCGGTTCGTCCAGGAAGAGCACCTCCGGTTCGGTGATCAGGGAGGCGGCGAGGTCGAGGCGGCGCCGCATGCCGCCGCTGTACTGCCCGACCGCCTTGTGGCCGGTGCCGGAGAGCCCGAAGCGCTCCAGGAGTTCACCGGCCCGCTCGCGTGCGCGTCGCGCGCCCAGGTGGTGGAGGCGGCCGAACAGTTCCAGGTTCTGCCGGCCGCCGAGTTCCTCGTCGAGCGCCGCGTGCTGGCCGAGCAGGCCGATCCGCAGGCGCACCTGGTACGCCTCGCGCACCACGTCGTGTCCCGCCACCACGACCCGGCCGGAGTCGGGGCGGAGGAGGGTGGACAGGACCCGGACGAGGGTGGTCTTGCCCGCGCCGTTCGGCCCGAGCACCGCGTGGACCGTGCCGCGGGCGACCGTGAGGTCGAGTCCGTCCAGTGCGGCCGTGCCCGCGCCCTTGGCTCCCCGGTACGTCTTGCGTGCTTCCTCCACGGTGATCGCCGCGTCGGACACTGAAGCCCCCTTATTAGTCAAACTTGACTAGCGTCCCGCACCGTAATGCCCGCTCCCGCCATTCGTCAAACTTGACTACTCGGCGTCTCCCGGATGCCGCCGTCCCGTCCCGTAGGGGTTCTCCTCGCCCTCGGCGAGCACGCCGACGAACGGCTCTCCCTCGCCGGCGAAGGTGTAGGCGCCGCCCCGGACGCGTGCGATGAGGCCGCGCGTCCACGCGGCGCCGGTGTCCGCCGAGTGGACCCAGAAGTCCATGATCTCGCCGATGTGCCCGAGCCGGCCGGGCCCCTCCTCGGGGAGGTAGTACTCCGTGACCGCCTTGCGCCACTCCTCGATCGACGCCAGCCGCCGCTCCAGCAGGGCCAGCGCCTCCTCACGCTCCAGGTCGACCATCAGGCCGAGCCCGGCCGAGAGCACGTCCGGCTTCTGGTCGTAGGAGGTCAGCGCCTCGCGCAGCAGCCGGAAGTACTCCTCGGCGCCCTGCTCGGTGACCTCGTACTCGGTGCGCGGCGGGCCGCCGGCCGTGGAGGGGGCGGTCTCGTGCGCGCGCAGCAGTCCCTGCTTGGCCATCTGCTTCAGCGCGTGATAGATCGAGCCGGGCTTGGCGTTGGACCACTCGTGCGCGCCCCAGTACTCCAGGTCGTTGCGCACCTGGTAGCCGTGGGCCCGCCCGTGCTGACGCACCGCGCCGAGCACGAGGAGACGGATCACTGACATGCGGTCCAGCGTAGGCCGCGCCCGGCCGGCGCCGGGAGCGGCCTGCGGGGACGGACCGGACGGCTCAGAACGGGAAGCCGCTGCGGCCGTGCTGCACCGAGATCCACTTGGTGGTGGTGAAGGCGTCCAGCATGGTGTCGCCGTTGAGCCGGCCCACGCCCGAGTGCTTCTCGCCGCCGAACGGGACGATCGGCTCGTCGTGCACGGTGCCGTCGTTCACGTGGAACATCCCGGTGTCGATCCGCTTGGCGAAGCGCACACCGCGCTCCACGTCCCCGGTGTGCACGGCGCCGCTGAGCCCGTAGGGGGTGTCGTTCACCAGGCGCACCGCCTCCTCCTCGCCGTCGAACGGCACGAGGAAGGCGACGGGGCCGAAGACCTCCTGCCGCAGCAGGGCGGAGTCTGCGGGCAGCCCGGTGACGACGGAGGGCTCGACCAGGTTGTTGGTGCGCGCGCCCCGCACCAGGGCGGTGGCGCCCTCGGCGAGGGCCTGGTCGACGACAGCCGTGAGGACGTCCGCCTGCCGGGAGTTGATCACCGGGCCGATGACGGTCTCCGGGTCGCGCGGGTCGCCGGCCTTGAGCGAGCGCACCTTGGCGACGAACTTCTCGGTGAACTCGTCGGCCACCGCGCGGTCGACCAGGACGCGGTTGGCGGCCATGCAGACCTGGCCCTGGTGGACGTACCGGCTGAACACGGCCGCGTCCACGGCGTAGTCGACGTCGGCGTCGTCCAGGACCACCAGCGCGCTGTTGCCGCCCAGTTCCAGCACCGCGCGCTTGAAGTGGGAGGCGCAGACGGTCGCCACGTGCCGGCCGACCTGGTCGGAGCCGGTGAAGGAGATGACCTTCGGTATCGGGTGCTCCAGGAAGGCGTCGCCTATCTCCGCGATGTCGGTGATCACGACGTTGAGCAGGCCGGCGGGCAGACCCGCGTCCTCGAAGATCCTCCCGATCAGGGAGCCGCCGACGACCGGCGTGTTCTGGTGCGGCTTGAGCACCACGCCGTTGCCCAGCGCGAGCGCGGGCGCGACGGACTTCAGCGAGAGCAGGAAGGGGAAGTTGAACGGGCTGATCACACCGACCACGCCGACCGGCACGCGGTAGACCCGGTTCTCCTTGCCGTCCGCCGGCGAGGGGATGATCCGCCCCTCGGGGGCCAGCGCCAGGTGCACCGACTCGCGCAGGAACTCCTTGGCGAGGTGCAGTTCGAAGGCCGCCTTCAGGCGGGTGCCGCCCAGCTCGGCGACGATCGCCTCGGCGATCTCCTCCTCGCGCTCCTCGACCAGCCTCAGCGCCTTCTCGAACACCGTGCGGCGGGCGTACGGGTTGGTGGCCGCCCATTCCGTCTGCGCGCGGGCGGCCGCCCGGTACGCCTGGTCGACCTCGTCGACCGTGGCGATGGTGATCGACGCGAGCTTCTCGTCGTCGTACGGGTTGAAGTCGATGATGTCCCAGGAACCGGTGCCCGGACGCCACTCACCGTCGATGTACTGCTGAGCCAGGTCGGTGAAGTACGACGACATGTGATCCCTCGATCCCTTGCTGCGTCAGCAGAAACTGATCAGCACCGTGGTGTGACCGAACGTCATCGTACTTGTGTTTCAAGGGAGTTGAAGAGACTCCTGGGACAGGCCGCGGATGCCCTCAGGACAGTTGCAGCAGCCCCCGCAGGAGGTCGCGGCTCTCCGCGGGACCCGGGCTGTCGTGCTGCAGCTCCTTGAGCGCCTTCTCGTACTGGGCCACGTCCTCGGGCTTGTCCAGGTAGAGCGCGCTGGTGAGCTGCTCCAGGTACACCACGTCCGAGAGGTCGGACTCGGGGAAGCTGAGGATGGTGAACGCGCCGGACTCCCCGGAGTGGCCGCCCATGCTGAACGGCACCACCTGGAGCCGGATGTTGGGCCGCTCGGAGATCTCGATCAGGTGCTGGAGCTGGCCGCGCATCACCGCGCGGTCGCCGTAGGGCCGGCGCAGCGCCGCCTCGTCGAGCACCACGTGGAACTCGGGGGCGTTCTCCGACACCAGGTACTTCTGCCGCTCCAGGCGCAGCGCCACCCGGCGCTCCACGTCGGCGTCGCTCGCGCTCCTCATGCCGCGCCGCACCACCGCGCGGGCGTACTCCTCGGTCTGCAGCAGGCCGTGCACGAACTGCACCTCGTAGGCGCGCAGCAGCGAGGCCGCGCCCTCCAGGCCCACGTAGGTGGGGAACCAGCTGGGCAGGACGTCCGAGTAACTGTGCCACCAGCCCGCCACGTTGGCCTCCTTGGCGAGGGAGACCAGCGAGGCCCGCTCCTGCTCGTCCGTGATGCCGTACAGCGTCAGCAGGTCTTCCACGTCCCTGGTCTTGAAGCTCACCCGGCCCAGTTCCATCCGGCTGATCTTCGACTCGGAGGCGCGGATCGAGTACCCCGCGGCCTCGCGCGTGATCCCCCGCGCCTCACGCAGTCGCCTGAGTTGTGATCCGAGCAGCATGCGCCGCACCACCGATCCCGGCTCTCCCGCGCTCACGTTCGCCAGCCTCCCCAACGTGTTCAGGGCCCGCAGTCTGCCACTAAAACACTCCGAGCAGTACTCGCCCGGTTACGCAAACGGGATTCGACCGCTCGATCCGGTCAGGAAGCCGCACGGAACGGGCACCGCGGTGCGACCAGGGCAAGAGAACAGCCAGGGGAAGACACGCGGATGACGGAAAAATTGGCCAACAAACCAGTACGGTGGGTCTGATTTCGGTCAGCTGCACGTGCATCTGCCCTTGCATCTGCTGTGCGCATCCGAAACCATGGGCCCCGCACCACCGCCGCCTCGCTACGACCGCGAATTCCCGGGAGTGCCTCGCATGGGGACGAATGGATCGACCATGCTCGAGCCGTTACGGCAGGGCCTTCCGCCGCTGAACCTCACGGCCGCCTCCGACGCCGCCTCCTGCGCCCTGCACGCCCGCCACGAAGCGGTGCGCGAGGCACGGCGGTTCACCCGCGGCACCCTCGACCAGTGGCACCTGGGCGACCGGTTCGAGGACGTCTGCCTGGTGGTCTCCGAACTCGTCACCAACGCCCTGCGCCACGCGCTGCCGGCGAACGCCCCGCGGCCGGCCGCCCAGGAACCCCCGGTGCGGCTGCACCTGATGCGGTGGACCGACCGACTGGTGTGCGCGGTGCGCGACCCCAGCGACGACGGCCCGGTCACCCGGTGCCCGAAGGACCTGTCCGACGACTGCTCCGCCGAGTCCGGCCGCGGGCTGTTCCTGGTCGACTCGTTCAGCGACGGCTGGGGCTGGCACCCGCTGGCGGGCGCGCTCGGCGGCAAGGTGGTGTGGGCGCTGTTCCGGCTGCCGCAGCCCTGATCGTGACGCGGCGCACGCGCGCGCACGAGTTCTACGCGCGTTGCGCCGGACGGACCCGTGTCCTCGGCTCCCGGAAAGGGAGGACCGCGGGTCCGGGGCGCGTGCCGTCAGCTCGCGACCAGGTGATCGAACTCGCCGTCCTTCACGCCCAGCAGCATGGCCTCGATCTCCGCGCGGGTGTAGACGAGCGCGGGGCCGTCGGGGAAGCGGGAGTTGCGCACCGCGACCTCCCCGCCCGGCAGCCGGGCGAATTCCACGCAGGAACCCTGCGAGTTGCTGTGCCTGCTCTTCTGCCAGGCCACACCGTCCAGCCGGGTGGCCGCCATGCCGTTGTACACGCCGGACGCGCCGGCACCGTCGTGCCCGTCACCGTCGTACACGTCGTGGTCCACAGGTCGCTCCCCGCTGGTGCACTGGCTGGTCTGGCCATTGATGCTGTGGTCAACTGACCCGGATCATAGCTTTGTTCACGTGCATATGCATGAGCGGATGCACGTGCACGCCAGGTGGCGAGGTGATTACAGCCACCGGCCGTACGGTCCCCGCCCGGCGGGCGCTTCACCGCACCCTGTTTCCTTGGAGACGCACGCGCGGGCGTGTGTGTTCCCTCACGCGTCCTTCCGGCGGGCGGGCGGTGACGCCTTCCGGGCGAGCCGGCGGCCATGTGCGAGGTCGGTCACGCGACCTGGCCGGGCGCGGTGCGGTTCCTGTTAGCTGGCAGCGGTCGTCCGGCCGTCCGGGCCGGCAACAGGGAGGGGGCCAGCAGTGGCTTCGGAGGCTTCGGCGGGCCGGGTCGGTCCGGCGGCACGGGGAGGGCGTTCCCGGCGGGTTCGCCGGGCGGCAGCGGCGGCCGGTCTGGCCGGTGCGCTCACGCTGACGGCGTGCGGCGACGGCGACGGGGGCTCGGACGACTCCGCGACCACGCCCACACCGTCCGCCACACGGACGGCGGACTCCGGCGGCGGCACGGGCGGCTCCGGCGCGACCGGCGCACCGGCCGGCGATCTCCAGGGCAGCTGGCTCACCACCGCGGACGGCAAGGCCGTGGTGCTGATGGTCAACGGCGGGGAGGCGGCCCTGTTCGCCACCGGCGGCACCATGTGCAGCGGCACGGCGGAGGACGACGACGGCGGAACGATCAGCCTCACGTGCCCGGCGGGCAACGGGGACCGCACGAAGGGCACGGTCGAGTCGGTCGGCGCGACGTCCCTCACGGTCGCGTGGGAGGGCCCGGCCGGCACGGAGACCTACACGAAGGCGGAGGGCGGCTCACTGCCGCCGGGGCTGCCCACGGAGGGGGTGGAGCCGTAGGGGGCGTCGCCCCTGGCCCGGGGCGGGTGCGGCCTGACGCCGCCCGCGGGCAGTCCCCTCGGGACACGCGCCCCCCGCGGGCAGTCACACCCCGGGACGCACGCCGTCCCCGGCGGTCACCCCGGCACACGCGCCGCCCGCGGGCACCCGTGCCGCAGGGCGGCACGGGTGGGCGCGGGCGACGCCGGCCGGGCAGCGGCGTTCACCGGGCGCGGCGCGTCAGGGCAGCCGCGTCCGCCCCCGCACCTGCGCCTCGTCGGCCGCGCGGGCGCCCTCCTCCCAGCCGGCCGCGTCGCTCACCCCGCGCAGGCGCGTGGTGGCCGTGTCCGGGAACAGCCGGTCCGTCCGTTCGGTGACCGCGACCTCCCGGGAGGCGAGGACCGGGAGCAGGTCGTCGCTCACCGGCGCTTCGGCGGCGGCCGCGAGCCGCGCCCCGACGCGGTGCGCGTAGGCGGCGAGGAAGGACTGCCGGAAGGTCTTGGTGCGCTTGCGCCCACCCGCCCGCTGCGCGGCCTCCGCCTTGGTCATGGCGGTGGTCGCCTGCACCAGCAGCGAGGTGTGGAGCAGCTCGACCGCCTCCAGGTCGGGCGCGAAACCGACCACCGTGGAGAACCCGAACGGCTCGTTCCACACCGCCCGGCAGTGGTTCGCCGAGGCGACCGCGTCCAGCAGCACCGCCTTGGCCTGCTCGTACGGCGGGTCGACGCCGATCCGGCAGGCGTCGGGCCCCTCCGCGTCGGGCGCCCGCGCGGCGAGCAGCGCCTCGTCGACGCTGTGCCGCGCCATCAGCTCCTGCGCCTTGGCGCTCAGCGCCTCCGCCTCCTCCGGGAACCCCGTCGCCTCCGCCTTCGCCAGCAGCGCCCGGATGCGGCCGAGCAGGCGCGACTCCGGCCGCCGCTCCCGTCCGGCGACGGGCGCCGTCACCTCGTCGAGGGGTTCCAGCGCGGGCAGCCGCAGCAGCAGCCGGTACAGCTCCAACGTGACGGTGGCCTGCGAGAACCGCTCGCCGCGCGGGGCGGGACCGGACGTCGGCAACTCGTCGAGCTGCGCCCTCCAGCGCGGCCCCCGCGGCCGGCCGTCGCGCTCCGCCTGGGCACGGATCAGCGAGGCGGCCAGGCGTACGTGCGCCTCGTCCAGTTCCCGGCGCACCACCCGTACGACGTCGGCGGGCTGCCAGCCGCGCTGCCAGGCGGCCGCCACGAAGTCCTCGCCGCGCCGGGCGAGTTCGGCGTCCGCCGTCGGGTCGGCGGCGAGCAGGGAGGCGCCCGTGTCGAGGGTGTCGTCACCCGTGTCGTAGAGGGCGGCGCGGAAGGCGCGGTCGATGGTGCCGGACGTACTCACAGGGCCGATCGTGCCACGCCGCGGCCCGTCACCCACAAGTGTCAACCACGGGTTGACACCCCCACGCCGTCAACTTACGGTTGACACATGACGACGAACCCCGCCATCAAGTCATCCGTCCGTCTCGACGACCTCATCGCGGCCATCAAGAAGGTCCACGACGAACCGCTCGAACAGCTCCAGGACGCGGTGCTCGCCGGCGAGCACCTCGGCGATGTCGCCGACCACCTGATCGGCCACTTCGTCGACCAGGCCCGGCGCTCCGGCGCCTCCTGGACGGACATCGGCAAGAGCATGGGCGTCACCCGGCAGGCCGCCCAGAAGCGCTTCGTCCCCCAGGGGGGCAACGACCTCGACCCGAACCAGGGCTTCAACCGCTTCACGCCCCGTGCCCGCAACACGGTCATGGCCGCGCACAACGAGGCGCAGGCCGCCCGCAGCGCCGAGGGCGTTCCCGAGCACCTGGTCCTCGGCCTGCTGGCCGAACCGCAGGGCCTGGCCGTCATGGCGGTCACCGAGCAGGGCGTCACCGTGGACGCGGTCCGCGAGGCCGCGCGCGCGGCGCTCCCGCCCGCCGCCGAGGACGCCCCGGAGATGGTGCCGTACGGCTCGGCGGCCAAGAAGGTCCTGGAACTGACCTTCCGCGAGGCGCTGCGTCTCGGCCACAACTACATCGGCACCGAGCACATCCTGCTCGCCCTCCTCGAGCACGAGAACGGCACGGGCGTGCTCAGCGGCCTCGGCGTCACCAAGGCCGCCACCGAGCGGTACGTGACCGACATGCTCGCGCGGTACGTCGAGACGAACACGGAGGACGAGCCGGCGCAGGAGGGACCGCGAGAGGGCTGATCCGCAACCCCGGCCCGGCCCCTCTCGCCAGGCCGTTGTCGGACCCCCCTGGGACACTCGCGTGCATGACCGGCCGGTGGGCGCTCGCTCCGGCCGAGGACGGTGGCGTGGACGTCGCCCCCCTCGGCCCGGACGGGCTGCCCTCCGGCCCGGTGCGGCGCGAGGCGGACCTCGCCGAGGCCGTACGGAGCCGTCCGGGCGTCACCCGGTGGGTGTGGCGGTCCACCGCCGAGGTCTACCCGCGTCTGCTCGCCACGGGGGTGCGGGTGGAGCGTGCGTACGACGTCGAGGCCGCCGAGACCCTGCTCCTCGGCCACGAAGGGCGGTACGGGGAGCCGCGTTCGGCCGCGGCCGCGCTGGCCCGGCTGCGCGGCGGTCCCGTGCCGCCCGACCCGCCGCAGCGGCACGCGCAACCGGGCGCGCAGTCCTCGCTGTTCGACCCGCAGGCGGCGCCGCTGCCGCTGGCCGACCTGCTCGCGGTCTACGCCGGGCAGCAGCGGCGCACCGACGCCACCGCGCACCCCGACCGGATGCGGCTGCTGACCGCCGCCGAGTCGGCGGGCATGCTGATCGCCGCCGAGATGAACCGCACGGGGCTGCCCTGGCGGGCGGACGTGCACCGCGCGGTGCTGCACGACCTGCTCGGCGAGCGCTACGCGGGCGGCGGCGAGCCGCGCCGGCTGGCCGAACTGGCGGAGGAGGTGTCCGCCGCCCTCGGCCGCCGGGTGCGGCCCGACCTGCCGGCCGACGTGATCAAGGCGTTCGCGCAGGCGGGCGTCAAGGTGACCTCGACCCGCCGCTGGGAGCTGCGGTCGGTCGACCACCCGGCGGTGAAGCCGCTCCTGGAGTACAAGAAGCTGTACCGGATCTGGGTGGCCCACGGCTGGTCCTGGCTGCAGGACTGGGTGCGCGACGGCCGCTTCCGGCCGGAGTTCCTCGCGGGCGGCACGGTGACCGGCCGCTGGGTCACCCACGGCGGGGGCGCGCTGCAGATCCCCAAGGTGATCCGCCGCGCGGCGGTCGCCGACCCCGGCTGGCGGCTCGTCGTCGCCGACGCCGACCAGATGGAACCGCGCGTCCTGGCGGCGATCTCCCGCGACCCCGGACTGATGGAGGTGGCCGGCCGGGAGAGCGACCTCTACCAGGCGGTGTCCGAGCGCGCCTTCTCCGGCGACCGCGACCGCGCCAAGATCGCCGTCCTCGGCGCGGTGTACGGGCAGACCTCCGGGGACGGCCTGAGGAACCTCGCCGCGCTGCGCCGCCGCTTCCCCAGGGCCGTGGCGTACGTCGACGAGGCGGCCCGCGCGGGCGAGGAGGGCCGGCTGGTCCGCACCTGGCTGGGCCGCACCTGCCCGCCGGCCGTCCGTCCGGCGGACGAGGCGGCCGAGGAGGCGGGCATCCCGGTCGCCCAGGACGAGCCGGACCCCGAGACCCGCCCGTGGGTCCCCGGCCACGCCTCGGCCGACGCCCGCGCCCGCGGCCGCTTCGCCCGCAACTTCGTGGTGCAGGGCAGCGCGGCCGACTGGGCGCTGCTGCTGCTCGCCGGACTGCGCCAGGCCCTGGCCGGCATGGCGGCGGAGCTGGTCTTCTTCCAGCACGACGAGGTGATCGTGCACTGCCCCGAGGAGGAGGCGGAGGCGGTGACGGCGGCGGTCCGGCGGGCCGCCGAGCGGGCGGGGCGGATCGCGTTCGGGGAGACGCCGGTGCGGTTCCCGTTCACCACGGCGGTGGTGGAGTGCTACGCCGACGCGAAGTGACACCCCGGCGGCGGGAGCGCGCGGGGCTCCGCCGCCCGCTCCCGGGCGAGATCCCGGACCAGGTCGTACGGCTCGAAGCGCCCGTACGCGGTCTCCTCCAGCAGGGCCGCGTCGGCCAGCCGCTCCAGCGCCGCCTCGGCCCGCGCCTCGCCGACACCGGTGAGCCGGGCCAGCGACGGGGCGTCGCAGGAGGGCAGGTCGAGGGCGCCGATGTGCCGCAGGGCGAGCGCGGCGTCCTGGTCGGCCCGGCGCCCGGAGGCGGTGAGCGCGTCGAAGGCGGCGCCCAGTGAGCGGCGGACGCTGAGGTCGTCGTAGTCGAGGAGGTCCAGCCTGCTGTCCGCGGCGGCGAGCCGGGCGGCGAGCGCGTCGGGGGTGAGGGCGCGGCGGGCGGCGAGCCGGGCCGCGACCACCCGCAGCGCCAGCGGGAGCCGCCCGCTGAGCGCGACCAGCGGATGCCGGGCGGAGATCCCGTCCCGCCCGGACGCGGCCCGCAGCAGCGCGGCGCTCTCCTCGTCGCCCAACGGCCCGAGCGGGACGCGTGCGGCGCCGTCGAGGGCGGTGAGGGGCGACCGGCTGGTGACGATCACGGCGCACCCGGGACCGGCGGGCAGCAACGGCCGTACCTGCGCGGCGCTCGCGGCGTCGTCCAGCACGAGGAGGGTGCGGGTGGGCGCGAGCAGGGACCGCAGCAACGCGGAGGCGGCGTCGGGGTGTTCGGGGATGTCGCGGGAGGGGACGCCGAGGTCGCGGAGGAGCGCGGTGAGGGCCTGCCCGGCGGTGAGGGGGACCGAACCGGCTCCCGTGCCGCGCAGACCGAGGTACAGCTGCCCCCCGCTGAAACGTTCCGCCAGACCGTGCGCGACGTGCAGCGCGAGGGCGCTCTTGCCGACGCCGGCGGTCCCGCTGATGACGACGGCGCCGGGCACGCCCGCACCGGAGACCACCCGGGCGACGTCCTCCCGCACGCGGTCCCTCCCCACGAAAGGGGCGGGCGCGGGCGGAAGCTGAGCGGGCCGCACCCGCCCGGAGGCGTCCCCCGGCCCCCCGCCCGTCCGCACCCCGCTCCCGCGCAGCACCTCCACATGGGCCTCGCGCACGGACTGCCCCGGCTCGACGCCGAGTTCGTCGGCGAGCCGGGCCCGCAGGTCGCGGTGGACGACGAGGGCCTCCGCCTGGCGGCCGGTGCGGTGCAGGGCGAGCATGAGCTGGCGGTGGTAGACCTCACGCAGCGGGTGCTCGGCGGCCAGGGCGGCGAGCTCGGGCACGAGATCGTCGAGGCGGTCGCCGCCCAGCGCGAGTTCGGCGTCGTACCGCCACTCCAGGAGGAGCAGCCGCGCCTCTTCGAGCCGGCGGACGAGGGCGTACCCGCCCACCTCGGGGGCCGGCCCGCCCAGCGGACTCCCCCGCCACAGCCCGAGCGCGGCCCCGCACGCCCGGCGCACCCGCTCCCAGTCGCCCTCGGCGCGGGCGGCACGGGCGGCGGCGACCTGGCTGTCGAAGACCTGGACGTCCAGTTCACCCTCGTCGACGCGGAGGACGTACCCCGTGGGCACGGTGAGGAGCCGGCCGGGGTCGTCGAGGAGGCGGCGCAGACGGGCGACGTGGTTGTGCAGCGAGGGCAGGGCGGAGACGGGCGGGGCACCGCCCCACAGGGCCTCCTTCAACGCCTCGACGGAGACGACCCGCCCGGCGTCGAGCAGCAGCACGGCGAGGAGAGTGCGCAGCTTGGGGCTGGTCACCGTGCGCACGGGGGCGTCGCCCGGCCGGCCGGACGGCTCACCGGGGCCCGGCTCACCGCCGTCCGGCCGGCCGCCGTAGAGGACCGGCGGCCCCAGCAGTCCGAAGCGCAGCCCGCGCCGTGTCACGCCGCACCCCTGCCTTCCGGGTGACCGAACGGGATTCCATTGGCCTTATGTTAGCCATCCGTTGGCAAGGTTTGATGTGATCACTACATCGGATCCGGCCAGGGGGTGCGCGCGCGTCGCGCAACTCGGGGGAGTGTCGCCGCCGTGCCCGATCCGCCCCACGAGGACCCCCGGTCGCCAGAGGTGAACGACCGGGGCCTCGGTCTTTTCGGTCCACGCACCCGGTCACCGGGACACGCCGTCACCCGCCCGTGCCTGGCGGCCCGCGAGGGAGCAGTCAGCGGCGAGGCCCGGACGTGACCTCGGCAGGTCACGCTGTGCGCTGCTTCGCCAGACGCTGGCGGCGGGCCTCGTAGAGAACGACGGAGGCCGCGTTCGACGCGTTCAGGGAGCTGGCCGAACCCGTCATCGGAATGCTGATCACCTGGTCGCAGAGCTCTCGCCAGGCCGCGCTGAGGCCCGCGGTCTCGTTACCGATGAGCAGCAGGACCGGCTGGGTCAGATCGAACTCCGAGACATCGGCGTCACCGTCCTCGTCCGTGCCCACGACGACGACCGGCCGCCCCTGGGCGCGCTCCTTCTCCAGCCACTCCATGACCTCGTGGTGCGACCGGCTCCGCACCACGGGCAGGGAGAAGAGGGAACCCGTGGAGGCGCGCACCGACTTGGGGTCGTACGGGTCCGCCGCGTGTCCCGTCACGACGAGTCCGTGCGCGCCGAAGGCGTCCGCCGATCGCACGATGCTGCCGATGTTGCCGGGCTGCGTCGGCCGGTCGAAGACCAGACCGAGGAAGTCGTCGCGCACCTCGATCCGGGACAGGCTGTCCGGCGCCATCGCGACCACGGCCAGGACCTCCGCGGTCCCGTCGGCCTTCTCGCTCAGCTCGGCGAGCAGTTCCGGCGCCATCGCGACGCGCTCGGCGCCGACACCGCGCAGGAGGTCCTCGGCCCACCGGGAGAGCGGACGGCCGGCGTCGTGGAGCAGGGACCGAACGGTCCAGCCGTGCTCCACGGCCATCGTGATCGGCCGTACGCCCTGAACGAGGAACTCCTTCGCACGCCCTCGTTTGGTGCGGTTGTCGAGCAGCGTCCGCAGCTGCTGGAAACGGGCGTTGCGGGTCGTGATCCGCTGCACTGCCACCCGTCCTCCAAGCCGAAGATGATCGTCGCGCTCCCAGCCGTCCGGGCGGGACACGGCACCGGGCACCCAGCAGGCTACAGGGGCCGGACCGCAGCCACTTCCCCGTACCACGAAAAGGACCAGGTCAGACGATTCTGACCTGGTCCTGGAAAGAGCCGCCTTCGGGATTCGAACCCGAGACCTACGCATTACGAGTGCGTTGCTCTGGCCATCTGAGCTAAGGCGGCGTGCCCTGCGCACCATGGTGCGATCAGCGACGTCGGTAAGTCTACACAGTTTCCGAGGGTGCTCCGTACCGCCCCCGGAGGCGGGGCGGGACCGTCGCCTCCGGGGGTGGCCGTACCGCCTACGAGCAGCGCTTTCCGTCCGCCGGAGGGGTGCCGTCGATCAGGTACGCGTTGATCGCGGAGTCGATGCAGGAACTGCCGCGGCCGTACGCGGTGTGGCCGTCGCCGTCGTAGGTGAGGAGGCGGGCCGAGGAGAGCTGGCCGGCCAGGGCCTGCGCCCAGCGGTACGGGGTCGCCGGGTCCCGGGTCGTGCCGACGACCACGATCGGCGCCGCGCCCTTCGCCTCGATGCGCTGCGCCTCACCCGTGGCCCGCACCGGCCAGTAGGCGCAGTTCAGCGCGGCCCAGGCGAGGCCCTCGCCGAAGACCGGGGACGCCTTCTCGAAGTCGGGGAGCGCCTTGCGGACCTGCTCCGGGCTCTCGAAGGCGGGCGGCAGGTCGAGGCAGTTCACGGCCGCGTTGGCGGACATCAGGTTGCTGTACGCGCCGCCCGCGTCCCGCTCGTAGTAGCTGTCGGACAGGACGAGCAGCCCCGCTCCGTCCTTCTCCTCCATCGCCGCCGTCAGCGCCTCGCGCAGCCGCTGCCAGGCCGCCTCGTCGTACATCGCGGCGATCACGCCCATCGTCGCCAGCGACTCGGTCAGTTCGCGGCCGTCGGCGTCGCCGGCGGGCAGCGGGCGGGCGTCGAGCCCGTCGAAGAACGCCTTCAGGTTGTCGCCGACCTGCTCCGGCGACGTGCCCTTCCCGCCCAGCGGGCAGTCGCTCCGCCGCACGCAGTCCTTCGCGAACGCCGTGAACGCCGTGGCGAAGCCCTCCGTCTGCTCCAGGTTGAGCCGGCGCGCGCTCAGCGACGGGTCCATCGCGCCGTCCAGCACCAGCCGCCCGGCCCGCTCCGGGAACAGCCCCGCGTACGTCGCGCCCAGCAGGGTGCCGTACGAGGCGCCCACGTACGTCAGCTTCTCGTCGCCCAGCACCGCGCGCACGATGTCCATGTCCCGGGCCGCCTCGACGGTCGACACATGGCGCAGCAGCTCCGGCGCGTCCGCCCCGCAGCCCTCGGCGAACGTCCGGTACGCCGCGACCAGCGCCTCGGTCTCCTTCTCGTCGTCCGGCGTGGTGTCCGTGCGGGTGTACGCGTCCATCTCGCGCCCGTCCAGGCACTCGACGGGCTCGCTGCGGGCCACGCCGCGCGGGTCGACGGCCACCATGTCGTAGCGGGCGCGCACCTCGGCCGGGTAGCCGATGCCCGCGTACATCTGGAGGTAGCCGACCGCCGAACCGCCCGGCCCGCCGGGGTTGACCAGCAGGGAGCCCAGCCGCTCGCCGGGGCCGGTGGCCTTCTTGCGGGCGACGGCGAGGCGGACGTCCCCCGCGGACGGTTCGGCGTAGTCGAGCGGCGCCCTGACCGTGGCGCACTGGAACTCGGGGACGCCGCAGTCGCGCCACGCCGGTTCCTGTTCGTAGTACGGAGCGAGGGCCGCGGGCGTCGAGCCGGGCAGCGGGGCGAGGGCGGCGGCCGCTCCCGCCACCGGCGAGGTGGCCCTGCTCGTCGAGCTCCCGGAGGAACAGCCCGCCAGCGACAGCGCGGCCGCCGTGAACAGGGCGGCTGCGGTACGGGTCCTGCGTGGGGTGCGCCTTGTGTGCATGCTGCGAGCGTAACGGTGAGCGACCGGATGAACGCTCTGCGCGCACGCCGTGCCCCGGACGAGTGACGGCCGCCCCGTCGGCGCGCCCCGCTCAGCCCGCCCTGAGCGCCATCGTCATCGCCTCCACCGCCAGCAGGGGCGCCACGTTGCGGTCCAGGGCCTCGCCGCAGGCCGCGATCGCCTCGATCCGGCGCAGCGTGGACTCGGGGGTGCTGCCGCGGGCCAGGCGCTCCAGCGCGTCCTCGGCGTCCGTGTTGGCGAGGGCGATGCGGGAGCCCAGCTGCAGGGCGAGGACGTCGCGGTAGAAGCTGGTGAGGTCGGCCAGGGCGACGTCGAGGCTGTCGCGCTGGGTGCGGGTCCTGCGCCGCTTCTGCATGTCCTCCAGGTCCTTGACCGCGCCCGCCGTGCCGCGCGGGAGGCGGCCGCCCTGGACCGCGCCGAGCGCCGCCTTCAGGTCCTCGGTCTCCTTGCCGTCCCGCTCCTCGGCGAGCTGCTTGGCGTCCTCGGCGGCCGCGTCGACGAGCTCCTGAGCGGCCCTCAGCGCGCCGCCGACCTCCTCGACGCGCAACGGCAGCTTCAGCACGGCGGCGCGGCGGGCGCGGGCGGCCGGGTCGGTGGCCAGGCGGCGTGCCCGGTCGACGTGGCCCTGGGTGGCGCGGGCGACGGCGGCGGCGACGTCCGGTTCGATGCCCTCGCGCCGGATCAGCATGTCGGCGACGGCGTCCACCGACGGCGTGCTGAGGTTGAGGTGGCGGCAGCGGGAGCGGATCGTCGGCAGGACGTCCTCGATGGAGGGGGCGCACAGCAGCCAGACCGTGCGGGGCGCCGGCTCCTCGACGGCCTTGAGGACGGCGTTGGCGGACTTCTCGTTGAGCCGCTCGGCGTCCTCGACGAGGATCACCTGCCAGCGGCCGTTCGCCGGGGCGGTGAACGACTTGCGGACGGTGTCGCGCATGTCCTTGACCAGGATCTCCGCGCCGACGGCGGCCACCGTCGAGACATCGGCGTGGGTGCCGACGAGCGCGGTGTGGCAGCCGTCGCAGAAGCCGCAGCCGGGGGCGCCGCCGAGGGCCCGGTCGGGGCTGACGCACTGGAGCGCGGCGGCGAAGGCGCGCGCCGCCTGGTTGCGGCCCGCGCCGGGCGGGCCCGTGAACAGCCACGCGTGCGTCATGCGGGACGCCTCGGGCGGGGGCGCGTCGCTCGCCGCGGCGGTGACGGACGCGTCGGCGTCCCGGGCGGCGGCGGCGAGCTGTTCGCTCACCCGCTCCTGCCCGACGAGGTCGTCCCACACGGTCATGGGTCAGCCCGCCCTTCCGTCACCGTCGTGCCTTGCCGGATCCATTGTGCGGGTCCGCACCGACACCCCGGTCCCGGCCGTCCGGCGCGAGCCGTGCCGGGTGCGCCCGAAGCCCGCCCGGCACGCGGCACCGGCCCCTCAGCGCCGACGCCGCCGCCCGCCGTCGCCGCGGCCCTCGTCGCCGCCGTGGTCGTCCTCGTGCGGGCCGAGCAGTTCGTCGGCCAGCGACGGCAGGTCGTCCAGCGGGGTCTCCTCCGCCCAGTCGGGACGCTCCCGGCGGCGCGGGGCGCTCCCGGCGTCGACCTGCGGCAGCTCACGCGTACGGTCCTCAGGGCCCTCCGCGCCGCCCGCGGGACCGGGCTCCCCCGCGCGCACCGGGGGCAGCACCGCCGTCTCGTCGGCGGCGCCCAGCGTGACCCGGGGCAGGACCGCCGTCTCGTCCGCCGCGCCGGGCGCCTGCGGCCTGGGCAGCTCGGTCGTCACCTCGGCGTCGGCCGGGGCCGGGCGGTCCGCGTCGCGTGCGCCGTCCTCGTCCCGCACCCGTGGCAGGACGGCCGTCTCGTCCACCGGTCCGCCCGTCGCGTTCGTCGGCGTCACCACCGGCGTCGGCACGGTCAGCGCCTCGTCGGCGTCCCGGACCGCGGCGGGCCGGGCCGGGGCGTCGGACGGCGTCACCGTGTTCCGCGGTCCCGCCTCCGCCGCGGCCGCCGCGCGCTCGGCGAGCTGACGGGCCTGCTCCGCGCGCAGCAGGGCCTCCTCGGCCTTGCGCTGCTTCTCCAGGCGCTGCGCCTCGGCCTCGGCACGCAGCCGCGCCTCCTCCTCCGCCTGCTTGCGGCGGCGCTCCTCCTCGGCACGGCGGCGCGCCTCCTCCTCGGCGCGCGCCTTCTCCTCGGCGAGCAGCCGCTGACGCTCCTCCTCGGCGCGGCGGCGCGCTTCCTCGGCCCTCTGCCGGGCCTCCTCCGCCTGCCGCTCGGCCTCGCGCCGCTGCGCCTCCTCCAGCTCGCGCCGCTTGCGCTCCTCCTCCTCGGCGCGCAGCCGGGCGAGCAGTTCCTGGCGCTCCCGCTCCAGGCGCTCCTCCTCGGCCTTGCGGGCCGCCTCCTCCTCCGCCTTGCGGCGGGCCTCCTCCTCGGCCTTGCGGCGCGCCTCCTCGCGCGCGGCGATCTCGGCCTCGGACAGCGGCAGGACGCGGTCGAGCCGGTGCCGGATGACCGTGGTGACGGCCTCCGGCTCCTGGCCGGCGTCGACCACCAGGTAGCGGCCGGGGTCGGCGGCGGCCAGGGTGAGGAAACCGGAGCGCACGCGCGCGTGGAACTCCGCGGGCTCCGACTCCAGCCGGTCCGGCGCCTCGGTGAACCGTTCCCGCGCGGTCTCGGGCTCCACGTCGAGCAGCACCGTCAGGTTCGGTACGAGTCCGGCGGTGGCCCAGCGGTTGATGCGGGCGATCTCGGTCGGCGACAGGTCCCGCCCGGCGCCCTGGTAGGCGACGGAGGAGTCGATGTAGCGGTCGCTGATGACCACCGCGCCGCGTTCCAGCGCCGGGCGCACCACGGTGTCCACGTGCTCCGCGCGGTCCGCCGCGTACAGCAGGGCCTCGGCGCGGTGCGAGAGGCCGGCGCTGGAGACGTCCAGCAGGATCGAGCGCAGCCGCTTGCCGACCGGGGTCGCCCCGGGCTCGCGGGTGAGGACGACCTCGTGGCCCTTGGAGCGGATCCAGTCGGCGAGGGCCTCGGCCTGGGTGGACTTCCCGGCGCCGTCGCCGCCCTCCAGGGCGATGAAGAAGCCGGAGCCCGCGGGCGCGGGGCCGGGGTCGTCGCCGCCGAGGAGGGCGTCCCGCAGGTCCTGCCGCAGCGGCACCCCGGAGCGGTCGTCGGCCTTGGCCAGCACCAGCGCGGCGACCGGCAGCAGCAGGGCGCCGACGAGCATGAGCGTGTAGGCGGCGCCGCCGTGCGCGAAGACGAACCTGCCGTTCTCCAGGCGGTGCGGGCCGATCGCCGACGCCAGCACGGGGGCGACGACCGCGCCGAGCCCCACGTACACCCGGACGACCGCGTGCAGGTGCTCGGTGGTCCGGGCCCGGCGCTGCTCCTCGGTCTCCTGGTCGAGCAGGGTGTGGGCGATGTTGGCGGCCGTGCCCGCGCCGGCGCCGGCCAGCGCCAGGATCAGCAGCACGCTGGTGACGTCCGGGACGAGTCCCGCGGCGAGCAGCGCGGCACCCGTGAAGGCGAGGGCGAGGGCGAGCATCCGGCGCCGGGACAGCGACGGCAGCAGGGCGGGCGCCGTGCGGATGCCGACGATCACGCCGCCGGTGAGCGCGCCCGCCATCAGGCCGAACAGCACGGGTCCGCCGCCCAGGTCCTTGGCGTGCAGCACCGACACGGCGACGGCGGCCGCCACCGCGCCGGCCACGGACGCGCCGGAGATCACCAGCAGCGGCAGCGCGCCCGTACGGCCCTTGTCGGGTCCGGCGGCGCCCCGCGGGGGGCGCAGGCCCTCCAGCGGCGAGCGCGGGCGGGGCGTGCGGGTGCCGGGCAGCTCGAGGAAGGCGACGACGGACAGCGACGCGGCGAACAGTCCGGCCGCGACGTACGAGGCGAGGGCCGCCTGGTGCTCCGCGAACCACTCGATGCCCGTGCCCAGCAGGTTGTTGCACAGGGCGGCGACGACGAGCGTGAGGGCGGCGAGCGGTATCGCCACGAAGCCGGTGCGCAGCGACAGGAGGCGCAGGGCGTCGAGGTGGTCGGGCAGCGGCCGGATGCTGGCCCCCTCGGGCGGCGGCCCGGGCAGCAGGGCGGGCGCGGCGCCTTCACGGGACACTGTCCAGAAACGCTCGGCGACTCCCGCCACGAACGCGGTCACGAGGAGGATCGCCAGGGCGTTCTCGGGTGTCCAGTCGATCCACAGCGGCGCGACGATCAGCAGCGCGGCGCGCAGTCCGTCCGCGCCGACCATGGTCCAGCGGCGGTCCAGCGGCCCGTCCTGCGAGGTGAGCGACGTGAGCGGACCGAGGAGCACGGCGCCGAACAGCAGTGTCGCCAGGATGCGCACGCCGAGAACGGTCGCCACTGCGAACGCCGCTCCGCGGTACCCGCCGCCGAACACCTGTTCGGCGACCGACGCCTGGAGGACGAGGAGCACCAGCACGAGGAGGGCGAGGACGTCACCGACCCCGCCCACCAGCTGTGCGCTCCACAGCCGTTTCACCTGCGGTCGGCGCAGCAGGGCGCGGACGGCACGCTCGCGGGAGTCCGCGACAAGGGCGTCGTCGGGGGCCGGTTGAGGGGCCGTGGGCTGCTCGGCTCGCGTCATGCGTTCAGCCTATCGGCCCGCGGCGGCGCCCCGGGGCCGACGCGCCTGGCATGCACACGCCCCGGCACGGAACCGTACCGGGGCGTTCGCATTCCGAACGCCGGGCGGGGAAGCCCGGCGTCACCGGACGGTGATCAGTCCTCCGGGCCGTTCGCCGCGGCCGTCTTCCCGGCGGCGGTCTTCTTCGCCGTCGTCTTCTTGGCGGCCGTGGTCTTCTTCGCCGCGGTCGTCTTCTTCGCCGCCGTCTTCTTCGCCGGGGCCTTCTTGGCCGCCGTCTTCTTGGCGGTCTTCTTCGCCGTCTTCTTGGCGGGACCCTTGGCGCGCTTCTCGGCCAGCAGCTCGAACCCGCGCTCCGGCGTGATCGTCTCCACGCTGTCGCCCGAGCGCAGCGTCGCGTTGGTCTCGCCGTCGGTGACGTACGGGCCGAAGCGGCCGTCCTTCACCACGACCGGCTTCTCGCTGACCGGGTCGGTGCCCAGCTCCTTCAGCGGCGGCTTGGCCGCGGCCCGGCCACGCTGCTTGGGCTGGGCGTAGATCGCCTGCGCCTCCTCCAGCGTGATGGTGAAGAGCTGGCCCTCCGACTGCAGCGACCGCGAGTCCGTGCCCTTCTTCAGGTACGGACCGTAGCGGCCGTTCTGCGCGGTGATCTCCTGACCGTCGGTGTCCACCCCGACCACACGCGGCAGCGACATCAGCCTCAGCGCGTCCTCGAGCGTCACCGTGTCCAGGGACATCGACTTGAAGAGCGAGGCGGTGCGCGGCTTGACCGCGTTCTTGCCGGTCTTCGGGGTGCCCTCGGGCAGGATCTCCGTGACGTAGGGGCCGTAGCGGCCGTCCTTGGCGACGATCGTGTGCCCGGTCGCCGGGTCGGTGCCCAGCTCGAAGTCGCCGCTCGGCCTGGCGAGCAGCTCCTCGGCCAGCTCGACGGTCAGCTCGTCGGGCGCCAGGTCGGCCGGGATGTCGGCGCGCTGGTGCTGCTCGGTGTCCTTCTCGCCGCGCTCGATGTACGGGCCGTAGCGCCCCACCCGCAGCACGATGCCGTTGCCCACCGGGAACGACGACACCTCGCGCGCGTCGATGGCGCCCAGGTCGGTCACCAGCTCCTTGAGGCCGCCGAGGTGGTCCCCGTCGCCGTTGCCCGCGTCGGCCGCGCCGCCGTTGCCCGCGCCCTCGCCGAAGTAGAACCGCTTCAGCCACGGCACGGCACGGGCCTCGCCGCGCGCGATGCGGTCGAGGTCGTCCTCCATCTTCGCGGTGAAGTCGTAGTCGACCAGCCGGCCGAAGTGCTTCTCCAGCAGGTTGACCACGGCGAAGGAGAGGAACGACGGCACCAGGGCCGTGCCCTTCTTGAACACGTAGCCGCGGTCGAGGATCGTGCCGATGATCGACGCGTACGTCGACGGGCGGCCGATCTCCCGCTCCTCCAGCTCCTTGACCAGCGACGCCTCGGTGTAGCGGGCCGGGGGCTTGGTGGCGTGCCCGTCGACCGAGATCTCCTCGGCGCTCAGCGCGTCGCCCTCGGCGACCTGCGGCAGCCGGCGCTCGCGGTCGTCCAGCTCGGCGTTCGGGTCGTCGGCGCCCTCGACGTAGGCCTTGAGGAAGCCGTGGAAGGTGATGGTCTTGCCGGACGCGCTGAACTCGACGTCCCGGCCGTCGGCGGCCGTGCCGCCGATCTTCACGGTGACGGAGTTGCCGGTCGCGTCCTTCATCTGCGAAGCGACGGTCCGCTTCCAGATCAGCTCGTACAGCCTGAACTGGTCGCCGGACAGCCCGGTCTCGGCGGGCGTGCGGAAACGGTCCCCCGAGGGACGGATCGCCTCGTGCGCCTCCTGCGCGTTCTTCACCTTGCCCGCGTAGGTGCGCGGCTGCGGCGGCAGGTAGTCGGCTCCGTACAGCTGCGTGACCTGGGCGCGGGCGGCGGCGACCGCCGTCTCGCTCAGGGTCGTCGAGTCCGTACGCATGTACGTGATGTAGCCGTTCTCGTACAGCTTCTGCGCGACCTGCATCGTGGCCTTCGCGCCGAAGCCGAGCTTGCGGCTCGCCTCCTGCTGCAGCGTCGTCGTACGGAACGGCGCGTACGGCGAGCGGCGGTACGGCTTGGACTCGACCGAGCGGACCGCGAACCGCGTGTCCTCCAGGGCGGCGGCGAGCGCGCGGGCGGCCGCCTCGTCGAGGTGGAGGGTGTTCGCGCTCTTCAGCTGTCCCAGCGAGTCGAAGTCGCGGCCCTGCGCGACCCGGCGTCCGTCGACCGTCTGCAGCCGCGCGACCAGCGTCGACGGGTCGCTCGGGTCACCGGCGCGGCCGGATGGGGGTCCCCCCGCCGGAGCGAAGCCGGAGGCGGGGGAGAAGGTGCCGGTGAGGTCCCAGTACTCGGCGGTGCGGAACGCCATGCGCTCCCGTTCCCGCTCCACCACGAGCCGGGTGGCGACGGACTGCACGCGGCCCGCCGACAGACGCGGCATGACCTTCTTCCACAGGACCGGCGAGACCTCGTAGCCGTAGAGGCGGTCGAGGATGCGGCGGGTCTCCTGGGCGTCGACCAGCTTCTGGTTGAGCTCGCGCGGGTTGGCCACGGCCTCCCGGATCGCGTCCTTGGTGATCTCGTGGAACACCATGCGCTTGACCGGGATCTTCGGCTTGAGCACTTCCTGGAGGTGCCACGCGATGGCCTCGCCCTCGCGGTCCTCATCGGTGGCGAGGAAGAGCTCGTCGGACTCCTTCAGCAGGTCCTTGAGCTTCTTGACCTGCGCCTTCTTGTCCGCGTTGACCACATAGATCGGCTGGAAGTCATGGTCGACGTCCACACCGAGACGGCGCACCTCGCCGGTGTACTTCTCCGGTACCTCGGCAGCGCCGTTGGGAAGGTCGCGAATGTGCCCGACGCTCGCCTCGACGATGTAACCGGGGCCGAGATAGCCCTTGATCGTCTTCGCCTTGGCAGGCGACTCGACGATGACGAGTCGGCGGCCGCCGTTCGCGGTCTCGCTGGTCGGGGACAACTTCGCTCTTCTCTCCGTCGACGCTCGGGCCTCCCCAGGCGCTTCTCCCCGGGGTCGGGTCATGGTGACGCTGCGGAGTGTGACGGTACATCCCGCCCCCGTGTCAAACGGGAAAAGCCCGCAACGGCCACTCGAACGGTAACCCGACTACCGCCGTTCCTGCTGCCCGGAGTGTCCAGACTCGGCCCGTACTCATGCGGAGCGCGACCCTTCGGTCGCCGGGGGTGTCCGGATCGCGAGGCGGCTCAGAGGCGGGTGAAGCACCAGGCGCCCAGGGCCAGGGAGACCGTCGCGACGGTCCCGGCGACCGTCGTGGACGCGACGCGGTTCACACCGAGGGCGACCGGCCGGCGCTGCCGCGCGCGGGTCACGGTCCAGACCAGCAAACCGGCACCGAACAGGCAGAACACCGTCCCCGCGAAGATCGCCGGCCCGCTTTCCATCGTCGCCCGCGCCCCCTCTCGTCCGTCCGTACGCCGACCTCGGAGGACGTTGCCACGCCCGTGCGGCGCACCGGCGAACCGGAAGTGAACGACGGGGCTCGGAAGGCCGGCGAAGAGGCCGGAAGCGGGCCCGCGCGGTCCACCGCCGGAAATTTCCGGTCGAGGGGGACGGCCCGGAGCCGGGCCCGACACGGGCGTGAAAGATGCGACGGAAGACACAGGGGCGCACGTGCGCGGTCACCGTGCCCCGTGTGACCGGAGGGGCTGGGCGGTCACCGTGCCCCGTGTGACCGGAAAGCCTGGGCGGTCACCATGCCCGTGTGACCGGAAAGCCTGAGTGGTCACCCATGCTCGTGTGACCGGAAAGTCTGAGCGGTCACCGTGCGCCGTGTGACGGGAGAGGCTGGGCGGTCACCGTGCCCCGTGTGACCGGAAAGCCTGAGTGGTCACCCATGCTCGTGTGACCGGAAAGTCTGAGCGGTCACCGTGCCCCGTGTGACGGGAGGGGCGCGCGGGGTCCTCGGCCCCGCGCGGGCCGCTCAGTCCACCGGGTTCAGGAAGCCCTGCTCCACCAGCAGCCGGATCTGGGCCGGCGTGCGGTCGCGCAGCAGGACGGGATCCTCGCCCAGGAGCTGGGCGATGGCGTCCAGGATCCGGCCCGCGGTCATCGTGCCGTCGCAGACCCCGGCGAACCCGGCGCCGATCGTGTCCACCCTGGTCGCCCGGCGCATCCCCCGGTTCTGCCGCAGCACGACGTGTTCCGGGTCCTCGGCGCCGGGCAGCCCGACCTGCTCCTGCACCACCTCGGGCGCCAGCTCGAACCGCGCCTCCAGCAGCGCCGCGTCGTCGTGCGTCCGCAGGTGGTCCAGCCGTTCGAAGTACGCCCGGACCGTGTCGCCGAGCGGCTGCTCCACCGGGTGCGGCCACTCCTCCACCGTGACCGACGGCACGGCGGCGTCCGACCGGCGCAGGGTGATCCACCCGAAGCCGACCGCCCTCACCTTGCGCGCCTCGAACTCGTCCAGCCACGCGTCGTAGCGCGCCCGGTACTCCGCCTCGTCCCCGCGGTGGTCGCCCGCGTCCCGCAGCCACAGCTCGGCGTACTGCGTCACGTCCTGCACCTCGCGCTGCACGATCCACGCGTCGCAGCCGCGCGGCACCCAGGAACGGAGCCGGTCCTGCCAGTCCTCGCCCTCCACGTGCTGCCAGTTGGCGAGGAACTGCGCGAACCCGCCCTCGTTCAGCCGCTCCCCCGCCCGCTGGACGAGCGTGCGGCACAGGTCGTCCCCGCCCATCCCGCCGTCGCGGTAGGTGAGCCGCGCCCCGGGCGAGATCACGAACGGCGGGTTGGACACGATCAGGTCGTACGTCTCGTCGTCCCGCAGCGGGGTGAACAGCGACCCCTCGCGCAGATCGGCGGCCGGGGCCCCGGAGAGCGCCAGGGTGAGCGCGGTGATGTGCAGGGCGCGCGGGTTCACGTCGGTGGCCGTCACGCGCGTGGCGTGCCGGGCGGCGTGCAGCGCCTGGATGCCGGACCCCGTGCCCACGTCGAGCGCCGATCCCACGGGCGTACGGACGGTGATGCCGGCCAGTGTCGTGGACGCGCCGCCGACCCCGAGCACCACCCCCGCGCCCCGGCTGCCGATGCCCCCGGCGCCGCCGACCGCGCACCCGAGGTCCGACACGACGAACCAGTCCTCGCCGTCGGCCCCGCCGTACGGCCGGACGTCCACGGTCGCCGCGAGCGTGTCGCCGCCGGCGCTCCGGAGCCACCCGCTCTCCAGGCACACGTCGACGGGCAGGACGCCCTCCAGGCCCGCGCGGGGCACGGGCTGCTGGAGCAGGAACAGCCGGACGAGCAGTTCCAGCGGGGTGTTCCCGCGGGTGGCGCGGAGCGCGGGCACGGTCTCGCTGCGGGCCAGCGCCGCGTAGGCGGGGGCGCCGAGCAGGTCGAGCAGGCCGTCGGCGGTGAAGGAGGCGCCGAGCAGCGCCTCCCGCAGCCGGGCGGCGGCGTCGGTGCGGTCGGACGAGGGCAGGGGCGGCAGGCTGGCGTCACTCACGCCCCCCATTGTGGCCGCCGCCCCCACCCGGCGCGCATCCGCGGCCGCTGAGCCGACGTCAGCCCGGTGACCGGCGCGCCGGGAGCCGCCGTCCGCCCGGCTGCCCGGCCTGCCGCGAGCCACCAGCCGCCCGGCTGCCGGCTGCCCGGCACGTCACGAACCGCCGTCAGCTCGGCTGCCCGCGCGCCGCGACCCGGCGTCAGCTCTTGGTCGCCCCGGCCGACGCGGTGGTGGTCTGGCAGCTGGCCTGCCGGGACATGGCCTCGCCGACCTTGCCCTCCTCCAGCGTGCTGAGGGCGTCGCTGCCGCTCTTGCTCAGCTTGTCCAGCTCGGCCGCGATGTCCTTCAGACCGTCGGCGAAGTCCGCCTGGTCCTTGGTGTTGAGGCCGTCGACCTGCTTCCTCAGGGAGGCGTAGGACGCGGAGATGCTGTTGAGCTCCTTCACGGCGTCCTGCTGCTTCTGCTCGCCGTTCTCGACGTCGGGCGCGCCGGCCTTGTTCACCGCCGCGCCGATGGCCTTGTAGGCGTCGGACATGTCCTGGAAGGCCTTCGAGTCGGCCCGCTGGACGGCCTCGGGCGTGCTGTTGTCCGAGGTCTCCTTCTGGATGGCGGTGTTGGCCGCCTTGATCTTGGCGGCCTGCGGCTGCACCGCGTCGCAGACCTCCTTCGCCCAGGCGTCCAGCTTCTCGTCGCTGTCGTCGCCGCCGCATCCCGTCAGCGCCAGTACCAGTACCGCACCGCCGGACAGCGCGGCCGCGAGCTTCTTGTTCACCGGATTGGTCCCTTCCATGGCCTTCGGCCCCGGAACATACACGCCGGATGGCCTACACCCACGGGCCGAACGTCCGGTAAGAGACTTTTTGCAGCCATTTGCACCAGACGAGACAAGGGTCACGGGCCGGAAACCGCGCGGGCGGGCGGCGCGTCAATCCGCGCCGCCCGCTCGCACCTTGACCCGGTGTCCGGCGTGCGTTACCGGGAAACCACCGCCGGGTCCGGCGAGTTGGGCCTCGGCTCCGCGTCGCCCTCGTCGTCCACGGCGATCCCGCGCCGCTTGGACACGTACACCGCGGCGACGATGACCAGCGCCGAGACGGCCGCGATCAGCACCCTCATCCCCACGCTCCTGTCCGCGCCGTAGGAGAACTCGATGACCGCGGGCGCGATGAGCAGCGCCACCAGGTTCATCACCTTCAGCAGGGGGTTGATCGCGGGTCCCGCGGTGTCCTTGAAGGGGTCGCCGACCGTGTCGCCGATGACGGTGGCCGCGTGGGCCTCGCTGCCCTTGCCGCCGTGGTTGCCGTCCTCGACGAGCTTCTTCGCGTTGTCCCACGCGCCGCCGGAGTTGGCGAGGAACACCGCCATCAGCGTGCCCGCGCCGATCGCGCCGGCGAGGAAGGCGCCCAGCGCGCCCACACCGAGCGTGAACCCGATGAAGATGGGCGCCATCACGGCGAGCAGTCCGGGTGTGGCGAGCTCCCGCAGGGCGTCCCTGGTGCAGATGTCGACGACCTTGCCGTACTCGGGCTTCTCGCTGTAGTCCATGATCCCGGGCTTCTCGCGGAACTGCCGCCGCACCTCGTAGACCACCGAGCCCGCCGACCGCGACACGGCGTTGATCGCCAGCCCCGAGAAGAGGAAGACGACCGCCGCGCCGGCGATCAGGCCGACGAGGTTGTTGGGCTGCGAGATGTCCATCAGCAGGGTCAGGGGCGCGCCCTCGCCGCTGAGCCGTTCGCCCACGTCCCGCGCGCCGGTGGTGATGGCGTCCCGGTACGAGCCGAACAGCGCCGCCGCCGCGAGCACGGCCGTGGCGATGGCGATGCCCTTGGTGATGGCCTTGGTGGTGTTGCCGACCGCGTCCAGGTCGGTGAGCACCTGCGCGCCCGCGCCCTCGACGTCACCGGACATCTCGGCGATGCCCTGCGCGTTGTCGGAGACCGGGCCGAAGGTGTCCATCGCGACGATCACACCGACCGTGGTGAGCAGACCGGTGCCGGCCAGGGCCACCGCGAACAGCGCCAGCATGATCGACGTGCCGCCGAGCAGGAACGCCCCGTACACGCCGAGGCCGATCAGCAGGGCGGTGTAGACGGCCGACTCGAGCCCCACGGAGATACCGGCGAGGACCACGGTGGCCGGGCCGGTCAGCGAGGTCTTCCCGATGTCCCGCACGGGGCGCCGGGTGGTCTCGGTGAAGTAGCCGGTGAGCTGCTGGATCAGCGCGGCGAGCACGATGCCGATGGCCACCGCGACCAGCGCGAGGACCCGCGGGTCGCCGCCCTTCCCCAGGATCGCCTCGTCGGTCACCCCGTCGAGGCCGGCGTACGACGACGGCAGGTAGACGAACACCGCGATCGCGACCAGGACGAGCGAGATCACCGCGGAGATGAAGAACCCGCGGTTGATCGCGCTCATGCCGCTGCGGTCGGCGCGCCTCGGCGCCACCGCGAAGATGCCGATCATCGCGGTGATCACACCGATCGCGGGGACCAGCAGCGGAAGCGCCAGCCCCGCGTCGCCGAAGGCCGCCGACCCGAGGATCAGCGCGGCCACCAGCGTCACCGCGTACGACTCGAAGAGGTCGGCCGCCATGCCCGCGCAGTCGCCGACGTTGTCGCCCACGTTGTCGGCGATGGTCGCGGCATTGCGCGGATCGTCCTCCGGAATGCCCTGCTCGACCTTGCCGACCAGGTCGGCGCCGACGTCGGCGGCCTTGGTGAAGATGCCACCGCCGACCCGCATGAACATCGCGATCAGCGCGGCCCCGAGACCGAAGCCCTCGAGCACCTTCGGCGCGTCGGCCGCGTACACCAGCACGACACAGGCGGCGCCGAGCAGGCCCAGCCCCACCGTGAACATGCCGACCACACCGCCCGTACGGAAAGCGATCTTCATCGCCTTGTGTGAAACGGCGGTGAGATCCTTTTCCGGCTCGCCCTCGGCCGGAGTGGCTTCCCGGGCCGCGGCTGCGACCCGGACATTGCTGCGCACGGCGAGCCACATGCCGATATATCCGGTGGCCGCCGAGAACGCCGCTCCGATCAAGAAGAACACCGACCTACCGGCACGCTGATTCCAGTCGTCCGCGGGCAGCAGCATGAGCAGGAAGAACACCACGACGGCGAATACACCGAGCGTGCGCAGCTGGCGGGCCAGATAGGCGTTGGCGCCCTCCTGGACCGCGGCCGCGATCTTCTTCATGCTGTCGGTGCCCTCGCCGGCCGCGAGTACCTGGCGCACCAGGACCGCCGCGACTGCCAGCGCCGCCAGGGCCACGATGCCGATGGTCACCACGAGCACGCGGTTCTCGTCGGTCAGCACGGCGGCTGCGAGGGATGTGGGTTGGCCCGACTCGTATGAGATGGAAAGCCCCGCCATTCGTCCTCCTTGACGCTTGGGCTGAGCTCAAGATGTGGACGGGATTGTAGGTACCGGAACCTGATCAAAACAGACCGCGAGAAATGTAAATGGCGCGCACGCCCTCTTCACCATTGATCTCCGGTGACCGGTCGGCCGGACATCGGTAATGCCTTTGAGGCATTCTCGTGATCGCATTTTTCTGGACACGGGGGATCGTGAACGAATTCACGCGATCAACCGCTGGGAACCACTGTAAGCGCGCTCTCCGGAACCCGCACACGCCGAAGGGCCCCCATGCAGGGGGCCCTTCGGAAAACGGTCGGCGTACGGGTGAACCGGTCAGGTGAACTGCGCGGCCGGCGGCGTGGTGGGCCACCTCATGCGGATTGATCCGCCGCTCTCCCCGGCACTGACCTCGACGTCGTCGACGAGGCCGCTGATGACCGCGAGGCCCATCTCGTCCTCCTCGGTCTCCAGCTCCGCGTCGCCGAGCACGTCCCCGGCCGCGCGGGCGCTGACGGGAGCGTGCGGGGCCTCGTCGCCGACCTCGATGGAGAACTGCTTCTCCTCCTCGATCAGCAGCACCTTCACCGGCGCCGAGATGCCGACGTGCTGGTGCAGCCCGACGGCCCGGGTGCAGGCCTCGCCGACGGCGAGCCTGACCTCGTCGAGGACGGCCTCGTCCACTCCGGCCCTGCGCGCCACCGCCGCCGCCACGAGCCGGGCGGTCCGGACGTGCTCGGGCAGCGCGCTGAAGCGGAGTTCGACGGTGGCCATGCATCCCCCTCGCGACTACGGACGTGCGGTGAAGAGGCCGGGCCGCCGAACGCCCGGCCCCCTTCGGTGTCTCTCGTGCTGCCCGGGCGCGAGAGCCCGGGAGCGGGCGGTCAGTCGGTCGCCGCCACCGCTTCCTCGACCGAGGTGTGGATCGGGAACACCTTGGTGAGGCCGGTGATGCGGAAGATCTTCAGAATGCGCTCCTGGTTGCAGACCAGGCGCAGCGAGCCCTCGTGGGCTCGTACCCGCTTCAGGCCGCCGACCAGCACGCCGAGACCGGTGGAGTCGAGGAAGTCCACGCCTTCCATGTCGACGACAAGGTGGAAACTGCCGTCGTTCACCAGCTCGACCAGCTGCTCGCGCAGCTTGGGCGCGGTATATACGTCGATTTCGCCACCGACCCTGACGATCGTGCGATCGCCCACGGTCTCGGTCGACAGGGACAGGTCCACGGATCCTCCAGCACCTAGCTATCGAGCGGTCGCCCTTGGGACATCTCGGCTCAGCCCCCGGGACGGTTCGCCAGCCGCCATGGCATTCAATCACTTACCGGCAGGCGTGCACGACGCCTTGGCCCCATTGTCCGTCACGCCAGTGACACACTCGGTGCCGATGGCCAAGAATCACCGATCCGATCGACCCTCGACGGACACGCGATCCGGGACCGCCGCGCCGGGCGACGTCCTGGACCGGCTCGCGTCCGGACCGAGCCGGGCTTCGCGCATTACTCATACGGAGCACTTGCCCCCGCGTGCGGGCCGCCATGCCGTCTGGCCGGACCGGATCCGCGCGGAGGTGATCGCCGCCGTGCAGGCCGCGGGAATCGAACACCCCTGGGCCCACCAGGCACGGGCCGCCGAGCACGCCCTGGACGGCGAGTCCGTGGTGGTCGCCACCGGCACGGCCTCCGGCAAGTCCCTGTCCTACCTCGTGCCCGTGCTGTCCACCCTGCTGGACGGCGCCGAGGCCCCGAACGGCAGGGGCGCCACCGCCCTCTACCTCGCCCCCACGAAGGCCCTCGCCGCGGACCAGTGCCGGTCTGTGAAGGAACTTTCACAGTCACTGGGCCATTCGGTGCGCGCGGCGGTCCACGACGGCGACACTCCGTTCGAAGAACGCGAATGGATCCGCCAGTACGCCAACTACGTGCTGACCAACCCCGACATGCTGCACCGCGGCATCCTGCCGTCCCATCCCCGCTGGTCCTCCTTCCTCAAGGCGCTCAAGTACGTCGTGATCGACGAGTGCCACACCTACCGGGGCGTGTTCGGCTCGCACGTCGCCCAGGTGGTGCGCCGGCTGCGGCGGCTGTGCGCCCGCTACGGCGCGTCGCCGGTGTTCCTGCTGGCCTCGGCGACCGCGGCCGAGCCGGCTGTCGCGGCACGCCGCCTCACCGGCCTGCCGGTCGTCGAGGTGGCGGACGACGCCTCGCCCCGCGGTGAACTGGTGTTCGCCCTGTGGGAGCCGCCGCTGACCGAGCTGCACGGCGAGAAGGGCGCCCCCGTCCGCCGCACCGCCACCGCCGAGGCCGCCGACCTGCTGACCGACCTCACCGTGCAGGGCGTCCGCTCGGTCGCCTTCGTCCGCTCCCGGCGCGGCGCCGAACTGATCTCCGTGATCGCCCAGGAGCGTCTCTCCGAGGTCGACCGCTCCCTGGTCCGGCGGGTCGCCGCCTACCGGGGCGGCTACCTCCCCGAGGAGCGCCGCGCCCTCGAACGCGCCCTGCACTCCGGCGAACTCCTGGGCCTCGCCGCCACCAACGCCCTGGAACTCGGCATGGACGTCTCCGGCCTGGACGCCGTCGTCATCGCCGGCTACCCGGGCACCCGCGCCTCCCTGTGGCAGCAGGCAGGCCGCGCGGGACGCTCCGGGCAGGGCGCGCTCGCCGTGCTGGTGGCCCGCGACGACCCGCTGGACACCTTCCTCGTCCACCACCCCGAGGCACTCTTCGACCGGCCCGTCGAGTCGACCGTCCTCGACCCCGACAACCCTTACGTCCTCGCCCCGCACCTGTGCGCGGCGGCCGAGGAACTGCCCCTCACGGAGGACGACCTCGCCCTCTTCGGCCCCGCCGCCGAGGAGCTGCTGCCGCAGCTGGAGGCCGCGAAGCTGCTGCGCCGCCGGACCCGGGCCTGGCACTGGACCCGCCGCGAACGGGCCGCCGACCTCACCGACATCCGCGGGGAGGGCGGCCGCCCGGTCCAGGTCGTCGAGGCGGGGACGGGCCGGCTGCTGGGCACGGTCGACGCGGGCGCGGCGCACACCAGCGTCCACGAGGGCGCGGTCTACCTGCACCAGGGCCGCACCTACGTCGTCCGCTCCCTGGACCTGGAGGACTCCGTCGCCCTGGTCGAGCGGGCGAACCCCTCCTACACGACCGTGGCCCGGGACACGACGTCCATCTCCGTGCTGGAGACGGACACCGAGATCCCCTGGGGTGACGGACGCCTGTGCTTCGGCTCCGTCGAGGTCACCAACCAGGTGGTCTCCTTCCTGCGGCGGCGGGTCATCACCGGCGAAGTGCTCGGCGAGACAAAACTCGACCTCCCTCCTCGTACGCTGCGCACCCGTGCCGTGTGGTGGACGGTCACCGAGGACCAGCTGGACCGGGCCCGGATCGACCCGGAGATCCTCGGCGGCGCCCTGCACGCCGCCGAGCACGCGTCGATCGGCATGCTGCCGCTGTTCGCGACCTGCGACCGCTGGGACATCGGCGGCGTCTCGATCCCGCTGCACCCCGACACCCTGCTGCCCACGGTCTTCGTCTACGACGGCCACCCGGGCGGCGCGGGCTTCGCCGAACGCGCCTTCCGCACCGCCCGCTCCTGGCTCACGGCCACCCGCCAGGCCATCGCCTCCTGCGAGTGCGAGGCCGGCTGCCCCTCCTGCATCCAGTCCCCCAAGTGCGGCAACGGCAACGACCCCTTGCACAAGCGGGGCGCCGTGCGACTCCTGGACGTGCTGCTGGAGGGGGCGCCCATGGAGAAGGCGGAGGGGGCGGAGGAAGCGGAGACCTCCGAGGGAGCCTGCGACCGGGAGGACGCGGGGGACGCCCTCAAGGTCACCGGGACGAGCGGGGAACCGGCGGAGGCCGCACCGGATGCGCAGGCCCCGCCCGCGCCCTGACCTCCGCGGTGAACGGCCCCGTGCCGGACGCCACCGACACGTCCGACACCTCGCCGGTCATCACGCACCGCACCAGCCGCGCGCCCTGGGCCCGGGCCACCCGGTCCGCCCGCGCGCACGCCTGCGCCGCGCCCCGCGTCCAGTGGTCCGCGGCGGCGAGCGCCGCCAGGTCCGCGCCTCCCGCCGCCCGGTGCCGGACCACCACGGCGTGCCCGAGAGCCAGCACGACCCCGAACACCACGCACAGCACGGCGACCGCACCGACGCTCCAGACGGACGCGGACCCCCGGTCCGGGCATGCGGGGGCGTCCTTCACGTCCCCCTCCCCACGCCCGCGGCCGCCACCGTCCCCTCCACCGCCGCGACGGCCTCCTCCCGCAGCTCGAAGGGCAGCCCTCGCAGCATCGGCGCCCTCGCCACGACGGTCACCCGGACCTGCTCGGCGTCCCGGCCGACCGTGACCCGCGCACCGGCCGGCGCGGCCTCCCGGGCCACCTCGACCACCGCGTCCGGGGGATCCTGGCGGGCCGCCGCCCGGGCGCCCGCCCGTGCCGCGTCCACGCACTGGATCTGTGCGGCCACCACCATCAGCGCCCAGACCAGCGCCGTCACGAACAGCACCAGCACGGGCAGCACCAGGGCCGACTCCGCCGTCACGAACCCACGGTCGCGCCACCTGTCACATCCGGCCATCGAGGGCCTGCTGCACGACGTTCCGCAGGGCCGTGCTGACCGGGGCGCTGTTGACCACCCGGTAGAGCACCACGGCGAACGCCACCGCCGCCACGATGCCCATCGCGTACTCCGAGGTCACCATCCCGGCGTCCCTCCCCGTCCCGCGCACCCTCGCCGTCAGGGCACGCAGCCGCGCCCGTACCACCCGATACATCCGAACCTCCATACGTGCCATGTCCTTGCCGTCCTCCGTCTCCGTGATCCGTCTTCGTCGTCCGGCTCGGTCATCCGTCACCCGCGCCGGTCCCGCCGGTGTCCCGTCGCCCTCTCAGCCACCTCCTCCCAGCACCCCGCCCGCGAGCCCGATCACCACGGGCAGGACGCCGACGGCGATGAAGGCGGGCAGGAAGCACAGCCCCACCGGCGCGCTGATCAGGACCGCCGCCCGCCGGGCCCGTGCCGTCGCCGCGCGGGTCCACTCGGCCCGCGCCTCGGCGGCGAGCCGGCCCACCGGTGCGGCCAGCGGGAGTCCGGACACATCGGCCCGCTCCAGCAGCCGGGCCAGCGGGACCGCGCCGGGCAGGGCGGCCAGCCGGCGCCAGGCCTCGCCCGGCTCACCGCCGAGCCGTACCTCCGCGGCGCCCCGCGCCAAGGCGTCCCCGACCGGGCCGCCCAGGGTCTCCCCGACAGCCTGTGCCGCCGGTACCGGGCCGGCGCCGGCCGCGATGCAGGCGGACAGCAGGTCGGCGGCGAGCGGGAGTCGACGCGCCGCCTGTGCGGTGTCGGGCCCCTTCGCCTGAGCGGCCGCCCGTGTCCGCCGCCGGTGCCAGCGCCACAGTCCGGCCGCCAGGAGCAGCCCCAGCCCCACGCCGCCGAGTCCGCCCACCGTCACCCACCCGGCGCCCGCGACCGCCACGTAGGGCAGCCGACCGCGCGCGGCCCGGAGCAGCGGGAGGTGCGCGCCGGTTCTCCTCCGCTGCCGGGCCGAGAGCGCGTCGAGCCGCCGCCGTGTCCGCCGCTCGCACCGGATGCGGTGCCACCACGCCCACGCCCCGACGAGCACGACCGCGATCCACGCGACCGTCCCCAGCCTGTGGACGACGTCACCGTTCACGCCGCCGCCTCCTGGGCGCCGCGCATGATCCTCAGCGCCCACCACAGGCCCAGCCCCTCCAGCACCCCGCCGGCCGCCAGACAGACCGATCCCGACGACGTGTGCAGCAGGACGTGCAGCGGATCGGCGCCCAGGGCCGCGCCCAGGGCCAGCCCCACCACGGGGAGCCCCGCGAGCATCACCGCCGTGGTACGGGCGCCGGACAACTGCGCGCGCAGGTCGGCCCGCTGGTCCCGCTCGGCGCGCAGTGCCGCTTCCAGCCGGTCGAGACCGTCCGCGAGGCCCGCGCCCTGGTCCACCGCCACGCGCCAGCACGCGGCGAGACCGCGCAGTCCTTCGGCGCCGGGCTGCCGGGCGGCCGCCGCGAGCGCGTCCGGCACGTCCCCGCCGAACCGCGCCGCCGCCAGCACGGCCGCCTGCATGTCACCGAGCCCTCCGGAGTCCCGGGCGGCCGGCAGCAACGCCTCTCCCGGCTGCCTCCCTGCCCGCAGCTCCCCGGCGAGCGCCCCGCACAACGCGATCACCGCGTCCGCGCGACCGTCCCGCTCCTTGCGTGCGGCGGCGGCCCGCCGCACCCTCCGCAGCGCGGGCACACCGGCCGCCCCCGCGACGGCCGGCAGCACCGACGCCCCGAGCACCGCCAGCACGACTCCGACGGCCAACGACGCCCACTCGGCACGGAGCCGCCGCCGAAGCCGGTCCCCGGCCCGCAGCACGGCCCCTGGCCACCCCGACGCTCCGCTGCCGTCCCCGGTGAGCGCCCGCACCCGCCTGGCCTCCGCGTGCCCGCCGCCGCCCAGCAGCCAGGCCGCGGCCCCCAGACACGCCGCCGCGCCCATCGACGTCCCGGTCGCCCCGCTCATGCCCCGACCGCCTCTCGCCCGGCCCGGACCTCGCCGTCGTGCGCGGTACGCAGCAGGTGCCGCAGGCGCGGCCAGCCCGGCTGGGCGACGAAGGTCTCCGGTCCCCAGCGCAGCGCCGGCGCCGTCCGCACCAGCCCCGAGGCGTCCCGCTCCAGCACGTGCACCTCGGCGATCCGGCGCCTGCCGCTCCGGTCCCGCACCAGGTGCACCACCACCGACAAGGCCGCCGCGAGCTGGCTGTGCAGGGCGAACCGGTCCAGCCCCGCCGCCGTGCCGAGCGCCTCCAGCCGGGCGGGGACGTCACTCGCCGCGTTGGCGTGGACCGTGCCCGAGCCGCCCGGGTGTCTCGCCTAACAGTGCATAGGCGTCCGACTCACTAGGGACACTCCGTGAGCCAGCCAACCTGCGTGATCTATGACCGACTGTCGCGCCTCTTCGCAGAGGAAGCCCCGGACCACCGCATTGCCGCTTGCAAGGCTTACGCCGCTCAGCGGGGATGGAAGGTGGTGCACATTGCCACCGACACCAACGTCAGCGGAGCCAGCCGACTGGAAGACCGCCCCGGAATGCGTGAGGTTCTTTCCTGGCTTCCGCGCACTGACTTCGTACTGTCCGCCAAACTCGACCGGTACGCCCGAAGCGTTCTGGAATTTCAGCGACTTCTAGACGCCGCGAAGTCCACCAGCACAACCATCATCACCGCTGACGGGGTGGTCAGTCCGGAAAATGCGTCCATCATCATCAACGTACTCGCGGCATTCGCTGAGTACGAACGGGACATGATTAAGGCGCGTATCACTGACAGTAAAAAGCACTTTCGCGCACGCGGGAACCACCTGGGCGGGCTGGCACCTTACGGCTATACAGTAAGCGGCCCGGTCAACAACAAGCGCTGGGTCATCGATGAATCAGCGGCAAGCATCCTGCGCGAGTGCGCTGACAAGCTCATCAACCACGGTGCTTCGCTGAGTGGGCTTACTCGGGAACTAAACGAACGCGGAGTTTTGCCCCCGGCAGAGCATGCCAGGGAGCGTGACGGCCGGAAGCTGCGGGGCGGGAAGTGGCATACCACCACTCTGCGCGATGTGCTTTACACCCCTGCCGTACGCGGATGGCTTGTGCAGGCGGTACCGGGGCAAAAGCGGGGAGCCATCCACAATCAACCGGTGCTGAATGCAGAGGGGAAGCCTGTATCGGCAGGGCCGGAGATATTCAGCGCTGACACCTGGGCGGCAGTGCGAGCGATTCTCGACGGCAAGGCCAAGGGTCGCGGCACTGACCGAACCGGCAAGGCGCTACTCCTGCACGTGGCGCTCTGCTCAGAATGCAACGGTCCCATGTACCGCCAGCGCCGCACCGTGAACGGGAAGGATTACAGCACCTACGTTTGCCGCAAGGGTGTGGGCAAGCAAGGTATCCACAAGCCCAACGTCATCATTGCCCGGAACCTTGAAGAACTGGTCACCGCTGACTACTTGAAGCGCTTCGGCGGATTCGCCCTCATGCGCTGGGCTGAGCCTGACGGCAGCGCAGTTCTTCAACTGTCCGAAGTGACACAGCAAATCGAGCGACTTGCCGGAAACCTTGCACAACTCGACCCCAGCGGCTCTGCGGCACGGGTAGTCATCGGGCAACTGACGGCACTGGAAAAGCGGCAGGACGAACTACAGGCGGAAGCCGCACACGCCGAGGGCCGTTGGGTTTCCACTGGCGGGACCATCGAGGATGAATGGGAACGGCGCAACGAAGAGGGGCGGCGGAAACTGCTGGCGGACCTGGGGGCACGGGTAATCGTCCGTCCGGCAACGCCCGGTGCACCTAAGCGATTCGACCCCCAGCGAGTCACAGCCACTTTCGCGGGTCCGGCATGGCGACGCGAGTTGGACCCTGCCCAAGAGACGCTGGTGAACATCGCACGAGAAGAGGAACTAGCCGACCATATGGACGCGACGAACAGGCAGCGCTGATCTCTGAATGACCAGAGCGCCCCTGGTGTCCCTGACGGGATGCTGGGGGCGCTTTGCTGTGTCCGGATGAACTGAGGGCCGCTCTGAGAGCCACTGAGAGCTTCGCTGACCCCTGGTTGCCCTGGGCTTCGCTGAGGCCGCCAGGCAGCCACCTGGGGCCGCGCGCTGACCACCCCCGGAAGTCCGTAGGTGCCACCTATGGGAAATCGTAAATAACCCACCTACGGAAAATGCCAACCACCTACGGAAAATGGACATATTGAAAATCGCCCCTTATTCTCGTCTCAGCGGAAGGGGGCAGCGTGGAAGCTCAGATATCGGCAGCGCTGACAGGGGACCAGGAAGCCACATCGCAATTGCTGCGAAGCCTTGACCGACTCATCAGGGCACGCGCCCGGCGCATTGATCCTTGGTACGTCGAAGACCTAGCACAAGAGGGCCGCGAAGCCCTGTGGCGTGGCCTGAGCCGCTTTACAGGAGGCACGGCCGGTCAGTTCGTCGTGTTCGCTGAGCGCACCGTTACCGGGGCAATGATGGATGCCTACTGCGCCATGCGATATCCGGGCGTCAGCGTGGATGAGGTCAAGCTCTGGCGCTCCGCCTGCAAGCGTGCCCAGGGTGACCCTGAGGAAGCCGAACGGCTCATGTGCTCGGGAGAGTTGGCATGGCGCATGCGTCCCGCGACAGCGAAAGCCGTCAGAGCCGCTGTGAGCCCCGTAGACACCCTGCCGGAAGACCTGGGAGCCCCTGCCCCCTCAGAGGCCGTTACAGGGCCGTCTAGGGGCCTGGTGGGGGTCATGCTGTCTGCCCTGGGAGCGAAGCAGCGGGCAGTGATTGAGATGACGTACGGCATTGGCAGTCACGGCCGGATGAGCGATGCCGAGATTGGCGCGTCCCTGGGCATGCCGAAGGGTCATGTTGCCGCTGCTCGCAGTAAGGCACTCAAACGGCTTCGGGACCAGTGGTCAGGCTCATTCTTCTTCGCCTGAGGACGCCCCTTCGAAAATCACCCGGATTCGAGGCCGGCGATCCCCCTTTCTGACGGGTAGTCAGGTCAAGCATTCGGCTCACTAGTCATGTCCTGTACGGACCACCAGGCATAAGGAGAGATGCCGTGAGTGCGGAAACTATCCGTGAAATCGTTCTGCGTATCCGCGAGGAATTGGGCATCACTGGGGTGAGCCCCTTTGAGATGACCGACGACATGAACGAAGCGTCACGGGAAATCTGGCGTGGCGTCGCTGGTGGCGCAAGCGTCTTCCCTTCGGCAGCGTAAGCCGCCAACCCTTCTGAGCCCCCGTTCTGGCAGCGTGCCGGGACGGGGGCTTTCGTGTTCCCTGGGGCACCCCTGGGAAGCCCTGAGAAGCCGTCTGAGCGACTTTCAGGTTGCCGGTGGGGCCAGACACCAGAGAGCCGACCAGGGGCGCTCAGGGGGCTTCCGACTGGCGGAGTGTAGGAACAGCGCGGGTGGTCAACAAAACTACACACCCCCTAAACCCCCTCTGACCTGCGCTTTTACCTCCCTACGACCGCTTTATATCTACTAAGTATTAGAAGCGCTCAACCTTCTAAGAGTTCTATAGCCGAAACGGCGCTTCTAAGCCTCAGGTGAGACTTTCCGGTCGCGCCCAGCAAAACCCCAGGTCAGAGGCCCTTTGTCGGTGTGTAGTTTCTGCACTGCTCATACAGTGGCGACAGCTTCCGGTCATTCGACTCCCTAGTACATGTCTGAGGGCACCTTGCCCCGCTGACTCCCTGGGAGGTTGACCGAAGATGTTTGGCCGTGAATGCGCATGGTCCGCGTGCACCAGTCCTGCCCGCCGCCGTTCTGACTACTGCTCTCAGCGCTGTTATGTGAATGCCCGCCGATTCGCTGCGCTGTCCGAAGACGAACTAGCCGCCCGGCAGGAACGTGAGAAGAAGGCGCGTACCAGGAAGGCGGCTGTCACTCGCCAGCGGGCAGACCAGGAAACGCGCCGGTCGCTTCCCTGTGTGGTCTGCGGTACTCAGGTTGAGCGTTCGAAGAACGGCCGCATTTCGAAGTACTGCCGGGAAGCCTGCCGCCAGCGTCGGAAGCGCGAGCTGTCCAGTGTGGCCCCTGGTGCTGTGTCTCAGTTCCTTCGGTACGCGCACCCTCGCCCCGGCATCCATGCGAACGCTGAGGCTTTCTACAGCGCGTATGTGGTGTGGGCTGGCGCTTACGGGATTGAGCCGCTGACCCCTTCAGCCATGCTGCCTCAGCTAAAAGCCGCTGGTTTCCAAGTGGTGGGCACTGGCGCTGATCAGACGGTTGTGATGGGGGACGCTGAGAATTTCGACAATTCCCTTTGAGTGTAACGGGTAAATAACAACCGCGGGGCTAATGCCCCTTTCGGCATGTTCTGCGGGCACTCCACTCCCTAGTTAATAGGTGTAGGGGGCGATAAGCCGCTTACCGCGAACGGCATCACCCTGGTTCGCACTCGCGCGTAATGCGCTCAAATTCCAACGGCCCTAGGTCTGGTCGATTCCAAAGCGGTAGTGATGCCCCGCTAAGGAGTCCCGAACCTGGGGCCGTTTTCTGTTTCCACTAGAAGGCATCACACCTTGACCACTTACGTTGCCGTACACCGGCTGCTCGATGACCTACGGCTGCCCGCGAAGTATTCAGCCTGTGACTGGTGCGGGCTTACCGCATCCGATTGGGCTTACCAGTGGAATGACCCTGAGGCGCTGGACAACGAGCGTGGCCCCTACAGCCTGAACACCACTAGCTACGCGGCCATGTGCCGTCGCTGCCACAACGCGCTAGATGGTGCCCACCGGACTTATGGGCCTGAGCGATTCCCGTACGAGGTGGCACGGCTCAAGGAAGCCGCATATGGCGCTGTGAGCGACGAACGCCGGGCGGCTGAGGCTAGGGCCAGGGAAGCCAGCCGGAAGGCCGCTGAGCGCCATGCAGACGCCCGTGAGTCCACCAGGAAGCCCCGGCGCAGGAAGGCTGAGTCTGCGGCTGCCCAATCGGCGCTGATGCTCATGAGCCGTGGCTACCGAATCAACGCATTGGAGCGCTGATGACCCGCGCTGAGTGCTTCGCTGAGATCACCGTTATGGCCTATCTGGTTGGCCTCATCTATCAGGCGCTAGGCGTCATCTGAGAACCAGGGTGGGGGGCTGTCTAGAGGCATTCGGCCCCCCACCCTTTCAAAACCTCGCCATAACCAGGCCGGCTGACCCCCTCTGCCGAGAAATTCGGAGTAATTCAAATGGACCTAGTACGTGCAATCGCCGTGCTCGAAAATCACACCACGGTGCCTAAGGATGAGCGACAGCGGATGGAACTGTTCGCGGCTCTGGCCGTGCTCCACATCATGGCCCTAGGCGGTGACCATGCCGCATCTGAGTGAGCGTGACCGGCAGCATGTAGCCCGGTTCGTCGCTGTCGTTGGCGAAGCCCTTGAGGAATGCCCTGGTGCTGAGACTAGCGCCAGGGATCTTTTCGATGCTTGTGCTGAGCATTCTGGGCGTCCGTTCATCCCGCTGGGCACGTTTGAAAGGCTGTTGAAAGCCACGGGTTATAAGCGCGTTGACCGGCGCTACGGGAAACGTTTCAAAGACCTACGTCCGAAGAATCCCGCTTACCACCATCGCGTCTGGTACTGGAACTAACCACCTCCGGAAATCCGTAGGTGCCCATCGAAAGGAACATCAAATGACTGACACCCCCTGGTACATGCGCCCGGCCGACCCTGGTGCGATTGAAACCAGCGATCCTGAGCGGAAGCGCAAGCATCTTGAGTCCATTGCTGCGCAGGCCAGCGCTGAGGCTGATGCTGAGGTTGCGCACCTAAAGGCGGCTGAGGCTCAGGGAGTTGCCATCAACCCGTCTCAGCGGCTCGCCATGGGTTATGCACAGACGGCCCGGCTCGCTGCGAGTCAGCTAGGTGAGATTCCTCAGCAGGGCGCGAGCGCCGGTAACGCGAACCTGACCCCGGAACAGCGCATGGCTTACGGCTATGGCTCCGCCAACTGACTCCCGAAGGGATGCGAAGCATGATTGACATTGAGAAGGCTCGTAAGGCGGCTGAGGCGGCTGCTGCGAAGCTCGCTGAGGCTGAGGCTGAGGAGGCTGCCCGACAGGCTGAGATTGCTGAACAGCGCGCTGAGCGCCAGCGTGAGCTAGACGAAAAGTTCCTGCGGGAATACAAGGACCTTGAGACCAAGGTGCGCGGGCCGGTAATCACCGTTGAGCAGAAGGCGGCGGCCTTTGAGGCTGGCACGCTGCATGCGCTGCTCACTGACTATCTGGCCCGTCGGGAAGCTATTGACCGCATCCGAAGCCGTGCATACACCTGTGCTTCGCGGCTTGGGCGTACCGACATTTTGGGGACCATTCCAGAGCTGCGGTATGTGGACCCGTCCGAAGAACTGAGGCGCTGGACAGAAGATGCTGTGCACCACCTCAAGCGTCAGAAGATGGACGGCTATGTGAATGACGCGCTGGCCTCGTATGGGGAGGAGTAGCCATGGCACACGATGCACTTGAGCCGGGACCGAATGGCGATTACCCGTACTTCCCCAGGCTCCCTGATGGTCGCCCTGCCTGGTCCGACATTTGTCCCCCGGACTACCAGGGCACGCGAATGCCACGAGGAATTCAGCGGCAGTGTGGTGTGATCATTGACGTGACCCCGCGCGACGCTGACGGAAACCCCATCAATCCACGATCGCAGTAGGGACGAAAAATGAACTGGGACAGTACCCATCCCATTGATGACGCGCTGTTGCAGCCGGGGCCTAAGTGGGATTACCCGAACTGGCCGCGTGACGCTGAGACTGGTGAGCCGCTGACGCCTTCCGCTCGCTATGCACGTGCGATCAATGGTGAGCTTTACCGGATCGACGGCAACAAGGCTTATCCGCTTGATAGCGGTGTTTCCATGATCGCCCCTCCGGTCACCATCCCGCCTGCCGAGTAGTAGGCCATGGGCCGTGTTCCTGGTTCCCACCCTGACCAGGGGCACGGCCCCTTCGCTGTCGCCACCAGGCACCCACCGCCGGCGGTTCTCGACCCATTTTCTGACCTGGGCTTATGACCCTGCGCAACTTCGCTGGCGGCTTCGCTGGCGGGAAGGATGACCGTTGCTCGCTGATGACTCTGCACCCTCGCACGCGGCTTCGCTGGCTGAAGCACTGAGCTATGCCCGCGCTTATGGCGAAGACCTGACCGCAATGCTTGAGGCTGGCCAGCCGGACCCTGAGAAGGCTCACCGACTAGTGCAGGCAATTCGAAACATGCTGTGCGCTGCCGAAGATGAGCTAGACGAACTAGACGACGTGCGCACGTTCATTGACACAGCGAAAGCCATACAGGGTTTGCCTGATGCCGTGCTATTCGATGCGCTGACCACCCCCGGAAATCCGTAGGTGCCCCCATGCCCTATCTACCTGCCCGCCCCTGTAGTCAACCGGGGTGCCCTGAATCCGTACGCGGTAAGCAAGGAACCTGCGAAGCCCACACGAGACAGCGCGCAAGCCAGCGTGAGAACCGTGGTGGTAGTTCGTACGGACGGCAGTGGCGCTCAAGCATTCGGCCGAAGTTCCTGTATCACAATCCGTGGTGCGCGCTCTGTGGACGTGAAGCGCGAGTCGCTGACCATTACCCGAAGTCGCGCACTGTCCTCATCAAGGAAGGCGTTGCGAATCCTGATGCCTTCCAATACTTGCGACCACTGTGCATGGCATGTGATGCGCGTGAGCGCCCTAAGCGTGAGCCTGGTGGGTTCCATGCAGAGAATGTGAGTAAGGCTCAGTCGAGTACTCATGCTGAGTGGCAGCGCTGGATAGCAAAGCACGAAGCGGAGTCTGACGTTCCTCCCTACTGACCCTGGGGGGTACCCCCCTCCCCCCTAAAAAGCGGCGCGGCAGGGAGGGAGATAACTCACATGGCTAAATGGAGCGTTTCTGTGGGACGCATTTGGCCACCTAATTCAACGTTCGGCCCTGGTCATTCCGGCCAGGGCCTTTGTCATGCCTATTGGAAGTGTCACTCATGCCCGATTACCAGGCGAAGCTAGCTACCTTTTTGGTGCTGCCTGACGAAGATCTATCGCGCCCGCTATGGGAGATTCCCCCGGCTGACCGTAAGGCTTTCCTGGCTGCCCGCACCCGGCGACAGTTCAGCGGCCGTTCCCTTGACGACGAATATCAGATGCCAGAGGCGCACCAGCGCGTGACCGATTGGGCTGAGACTGAATGACTAAGCGGCTGTCTTTTACTGACCTAGTTCGGTATGCGGCTCTTGCTGCGGCCATGGTGATCAGCTATGCGACTCAGCGGGATTTGGCGCTGGCGCATGGTGTGCCTGAGTCCGTTGCCCCCGCCGTGCCTCTGGCCATTGATCTATTCATGGTGTGGGCCGTTCGGTCACAGCGGGATATTGCGCTGGCCGTGGCCGTGGCTGTGTCCGCGAACGTGGCCGGTGTGCTTACAACGGACAGCCTCAAGGCCGTTGATACCTGGGTGTCCGCTGGCCTGCACGCTGTGTTCCCGATGACCATTTGGCGGATGCACCGCGAGATAAGCACTGAGAGGCTGTCTGAGGCTTCGCCGGACACTGCCCCGGACACGGATTCCAAGGACCGGACGGCAGACGCTCAGAATGGCCCTGAGAGCGCTGACAGTTGGCCGCCTGATGACCTGTGGCAAGACTTTGCGGACAGCGCGCCGGACAGTACGGATACACCCCCGGTAACTCCGCCTTCCGCTGAGGACATACGCGCTGCCGTGTCCGTGCTTGAGTCCCGGCATGGCCGTCCCGTGACCGGTCGCATGATGGCTGACCATTTCGGAGTGTCCGAACGGACCGGCCGTCGATACCTGGCAATGGCCGCATGACGAAAGCCCCCTACCCGCTGCCGATTGGTGGCCCGCCTATTTTGCGCTATGGGAGCGCGAGAACGGGCACATACCGACGGTCGCTGTTTTGTACTCATCGGCAGTGTGCCCATGCTGCATCTAAACTGTAGTCGTCCCGCCGCCATTGATAAGCCGCTCTTGCTCCTTGAATCTGTTAGATTCGACAATTCCGGCAGAAAGCGACTGAACTAGCAGACCGTTCGCTTTCCTCAACGCCATGACCCCATTTCTCCCGAGTTCGAATGTTGGGGGAATCAGGAGAAGCATCCAAGGAGACCAGACCACAGCGAGAACGCACCACAGTACCGCCGCACTCCAAGCGACATTCACTCGGAACTCAGCTTCAGATTCCAACCGGTCATGCTCTAGGTAAACGTCGATGTTGTTCGCAGTCAGTCGCATTCGAATGTCTGGGAACTCATGAACGATGAGCGTTGCCGTCCGCCTCGCCTGGGGTATGTCGATCTGACCCACATGCTCTACCTGCTGAGCCGTAGAGGCGTAAGCGAGTATCTGCCCTTGCCCTTCAGGGGTCAGGCAGTATCGCCCTTTGGCAAAATACTGGTAGAGCTTATTGATCGTCTCAACCGACGCCGTTGCGACGTCGCCTATCAAGTACAGCACGAACCCCGCCACGGGCAGCAGTACTGGCCTCCCTATGAACTCGCATAGCTCATAGAATCGCGCTATGAAGCCACTAGCTTCGCTTGGTCGCGGAACCCTATCCCCGGCGAGTGCCCACACCTGCAAAGCAATAAGCACCCCTACAGCGAATGGGGTCCGGAAGTGACGCATACCAGGGATGAGGCTTGCAATCATGCTGTGATGATGCCGTGAAGGACTGCCTGACGGCAGCGGTTTCCGGATACTCACCGTGTGCGCTGGCGGGCGAGCGCAAGGAAGCCCCCAGCGTGCTTGTGATGAGCGGCTGGGGGCTTCTGTTGTCTTCGCTGAGCCGCGCCTACGGCTTCATGTCTCGAACCGCTGCGCCGATTTCACGCCCGGCTGCCACGTAGCGCGCGACTGTCCCGTCAGCTTCCACAGCGCGCACGGCGATCGGCAGCACTTCGCCCAACGCTTCAACCACGCGCCCCAACACGAAGTTCGCTTCGTCGGCACTGAGTTGCGGTCCGTCGGTCATGGCGCTGGCGAGCGCATGCCACACGGCGGCAGTTTCCAACGCTGTCACGTCTGCCATGGCGTCAAGAAAGCCGCCCGGCTCCGTGATCCCGTATGCCGTCTTGCCGGTTACAGCGTCGTACCCCAGTCGCCTAGGCTCACGCATAGGACACGCTCCGTTCGTGTCTTAGCCCCAGGTGTTGACCCTTGCCCGGTCACCCTGGGGCGCTTTTTCGTCTCTGGCACAGCAAATGTATCGCCTTGTATCGCTACGTGTCTGTACGTAGCTCGAAGTGCTGAGACGGATAGCGATGCGCACGCTGTTTCTATGGACGCTGACGCCGAGATTGATCACGGGGCTCCGCTGACCCCGTACAAGCAACTTGCGGAGATTCTGAAGGCTCGTATCCGGCGGGGTGACTGGGCACCTGGGCGCGCTATCGACTCCGAGAATCGGCTAGTGCAGACCTACGGCATTGCCCGCACGACCGTGCGCCGGGGGCTCACTCTCCTTGCCGACGAAGGTTGGTTGTTCACCGTCCCTCAGCGCGGTTGGTTCGTCTCTGACCCGCTGCCGCCGGACGTCAACTAGGGCTCTGAGCTGGGTAGTTGAGCGGCTGCGCGCGTGCCTCCGCTGTGTGCTAGACGCGTGTAGTCTTAGGGCAGGCACCCGCCTTCATGACCCGTGTTGAGGGCGGCGAGCAGATGCACCACCTCGGGGCCGCGCACCTCGCCCACGACCAGTCGGTCCGGTCTCATCCGCAGGGCCTGGCGCACCAGGTCCTCCAGGGTCACCAGTCCCGCGCCCTCCTGGTTGGCGGGCCGGGTCTCCAGCCGCACGACGTGGGGATGGTCGGGCCGCAACTCGGCCGAGTCCTCCGCCAGCACGATCCGCTCGTCCGGCCGGACCAGTCCCAGCAGGGCGCTGAGCAGGGTCGTCTTCCCCGTGCCCGTACCGCCGCTGACCAGGAAGGACAGCCGCGCCTCCATCAGGGCCCGCAGCACCCGGTCGCCGCCCGGCGGCACCGTCCCGGCCGCCACCAGTTCGTCGAGGGTGAAGGCGCGCGGCCGTACCACCCGCAGGGACAGGCAGGTGCCGCCCACCGCGACCGGGGGCAGGACCGCGTGCAGCCGGGTCCCGTCGGGGAGCCGGGCGTCGGCCCAGGGCCGCGCGTCGTCCAGGCGCCGGCCGGCCACCGCGGCGAGCCGCTGCGCCAGGCGCCGGACGGACGGCTCGTCCGGGAACGAGACCGAGGTGAGCGTCAGGCCTCCGCCGCGGTCCACCCAGACCCGGTCCGGCGCCGACACCAGTACGTCGGTCACGGTCGGGTCGGACAGCAGCCGTTCCAGCGGTCCGCTGCCGACCAGCTCGGACCGCAACCGCTCGGCCGCGCCCAGCACTTCCGCGTCACCGAGCACCCGGCCCTGTTCGCGCAGCGCCTGCGCCACCCGGGCCGGCGTCGGTTCGGCGCCGCTCTCGGCCAGCCATCGCCGCACCCCGTCGAGCAGACCGGGCGGCGTCCCCGCCCCGGTCACCTCAGCGCCGCTCATGCCGTCCTCGCCTCCCCCAGCGCGCGCTCCCAGAACTCCTTGCAGAAGCGGGCCAGCGGTCCCCGGCCCGACGCCCCCGGCGGCCGGCCCGTGTCGTACGGGTGCTGGAGGGCGGCCTCGACGGGCACGTCCCCGACGAGGGGCAGACCGAGCAGCCGGGCCACCTCTCGGTCGTCCAGGCCGGGTGCGTACGGTCCGCGGACGGCGACGCGCAGGTCGCGCAGGACCATGCCCACGGCGGAGGCGACGCGGCCGGCCGCCGCGACGGCCCGCAGCTCCGCGGGGACCACGAGGAGTCCGAGGTCGAGCTGGGCGAGGACTTCGGCGACACCTTCGTCGACACGTCTGGGCAGGTCGACCACGACGGTTCCGCCGCCGCGCCGGGCGGCGGCGAGCACCGCGCGCACGGCTCGGGGCGGCACCGAGAGGCAGTCGCCGCGGTCCCAGCTCAGCACCCGCAGCGCGTGCAGCTCCGGGAGCGACTCCTCCAGCGCCCCGCCGCCGACCCGGCCGTGCGACGAGGCGAAGGCGGGCCAGCGCAGCCCTTTGGCCGTCTCACCGCCGAGCGCCACGTCCAGTCCGCCGCCCAGCGGGTCGGCGTCCACCAGCAGCGTGCGCAGCCCCTCGCGGGCGGAGGTGACGGCGAGCGCGCACGCCAGGGTGGACGCTCCCGCTCCGCCCCGGCCGCCGATGACGCCGACGGTCAGGGCGGGCCGTCCGACGCCCTCGGCCACGTCGGCGATGCGGTCGACGAGCCACTGCTCCCCGTCGGGCAGCATCAGCACGTGGTCGGCGCCGATCTCGACGGCCCGCCGCCAGACGCCGGGGTCGTCCTGGTCACGGCCGACCAGCACCACGCCCGGTCTGCGGGGTGCGCCGCGGGCCCGCCGGGCGGCGTCGTCGCCGACCAGGACCAGGGGCGCGGCCTCCCAGCTGCCGCGCGGCCCGGGCAGCCCGTGGTGGACCTCCGGTGTGGCGCCGGCGGCCGCGCACAGCCGCAGCAGGTCGTCGAGGAGGCCGGTGTCCTCGGTGACGATCAGCGGTGCGCCCGGCCGGTTCCCTCCGGGCGGCGGGTCGTGTGTGACGGTTCCGGTCATGTCGTCCCCAGTGCTCCCTACCTCGCGCGGCCCTCGGGCCCCGCCGATTCCAGGTGTGGGCAGACCGCGCTGCGGCCTCCCGCGGACCGGCCGGCGAAAACCGGCCGTACGCGTCCCGGCACAACGGAAGCGGGTGTGAACTCGCGGCGATGCGGGTCGCGTGGGAATGACAGTGCAGCGGTCCCGGAAATCGTGGGGATCTTGGTGGAAAACTGTGGACGGGGCGATGACTGTGGATATCGCGGCCACCCATACCGGTGAAACCGTCCTGGCTTCTGTGCGATGACCGCAGAGCAGTCCGACCACTACCCTCCGCTATTAGTCGCGTGCATGACAATCACGCGGCTCACGCGAGCACACGCGAGAGCGAGAGGGTGGAGAAGAGGCGAAAATGCGTCCGGACATGCGACGACCCCCGCCGGGGGGGAGAGCGGGGGTCGTCCCCACGGCCGACTCGGGGGGGGAGGAGTCGGACCGGGTTAGCACGGTCGCGAACGATCCGTGACTTCCATGGTGTACCCGAGGGCCCCCTCAGGCAAACCCACGCGCCACACCTTACGCCGAATGGGCTGCGCCTATGCTCAAGGACGTGGAAAACCACTTGTTGCCTCGCACGGCCGCCTTCTTCGACCTGGACAAGACGGTCATTGCGAAGTCGAGCACACTCACCTTCAGCAAGTCCTTCTACCAAGGCGGACTGATCAACCGCAGGGCCGTCCTGCGGACCGCGTACTCCCAGTTCGTGTTCCTCGCCGGCGGCGCGGATCACGACCAGATGGAGCGCATGCGGAAGTACCTGTCCGCACTGTGCCGCGGCTGGAACGTCCAGCAGGTCAAGGAGATCGTCGCCGAGACCCTGCACGACCTGATCGACCCGATCATCTACGACGAGGCCGCCACGCTCATCGAGCAGCACCACACCGCGGGCCGGGACGTCGTGATCGTGTCGACCTCGGGCGCCGAGGTGGTCGAGCCGATCGGCGAACTGCTGGGCGCCGACCGGGTCGTGGCCACCCGCATGGTGGTGGGCGACGACGGCTGCTTCACCGGCGAGGTGGAGTACTACGCCTACGGTCCGACCAAGGCGGAGGCGGTCCGGGAGCTGGCCGCGTCCGAGGGTTACGACCTGGCCCGCTGCTACGCCTACAGCGACTCGGTGACCGACATCCCGATGCTGGAGGCAGTCGGCCATCCGCATGCCGTGAACCCGGACCGCGCGCTGCGCCGGGAGGCGCTGGCACGTGAGTGGCCGATCCTCGATTTCCACCGTCCGGTGCGGCTGAAGCAGCGGTTCCCGGCGTTCTCCGTTCCGCCGCGTCCCGCCCTTGTCGCGGCGGCCGCGATAGGTGCGGCGGCGGCCACCGCGGGTCTTGTCTGGTACGCGGGCAGGCGCCGCGCGACGGTTGCCTGAACGTACTTTTTGTCGCCGCGCGTCCCGTCCCGGGACGCGTTCGCCATTTCTGCGTCCGTTTACTGCTTGTTTGAACCAAAAAGTAAAGGAACGCGGCCAGGACTTCCCCTCTCCGGGAAGCCGGAGTACAAAGGAGTTGACGGCCCGCGAGACCAAGGACGTCCGAGAGGGCGAGCCTCAGAACGCTTTAGGCCCCACGGACCGAGCATGAAAACCGCGCACCCACGCGACGTCGACCCGTCGATTACGGGCCAGCCGCACCAGGTGACGGGCAAAGAACCCGACCTGATGGGCACATATCGAGGACGCTTGGTAACGCGGTGGACATGCCAGCGGCGGTACGAGTACTCGTACCGCCGCATCTCCGCGCAAGGCCCGCACTCCGTCCGGCCCGCGCCGCCCTTCCCGCCGGTCAGGCGGCTCCGCGCTGGAGCGCCTCGCACACCGCCGTCGACTCGCGCGCGCCCAGTTCGACCGCGCGCCCGCAGTGGGCGATCCAGGCGGCCATGCCTTCGGGCGTGCCGGACATGTAGCCCTCCAGCGCCTTCAGATAGGCGTCCTGCCCCAGCTCGGCGTGTCCGACCTCGGCGGGGCACACCGACTTCGGGTCGAGTCCGCTGCCGACCAGGACGATCCGCTCGGCCGTACGCGCGACCAGGCCGTTGTGGGACGTGAAGGGACGCAGCGCCAGCAGCTCGCCGTGCACCACGGCGGCCGTGACCAGCGCCGGCGCCGAACCGCCCGCGATGACGACCCCGGCCAGCCCCTCCAGGCGGCCGTGCATCTCCCCGGCACCCGGCAGGGGCAGGTCGATCAGGGGCTCGTCGACCGGTTCGCCCGCCTGCCGGGGCCGGCCCACCCGCTCGGCCTTGTCGGCCGCGGCGACCAGGTGCAGCCGCGCCAGTACCCGCAGCGGCGACTGCCGCCAGATCGACAGCAACTGGCCCGCCTCGGCGGTCAGCCGCAGCGCCGCGCCCACGGTGCGCGCCCCGTCGTCGCCGCTGAAGTCGCTGCGCCGCCGCACCTCCTCCAGCGCCCAGTCCGCGCCGGACAGCGCCGCCGAACCCCGGGCGCCGCGCAGGGCCGCCTCGGAAGTGATCTCGTTGCTGCGCCGCCGCATGACCCGGTGCCCGTAGACCCGGTCCACGGCCTTGCGCACGGACTCCACGGAGTCGGCCACACCGGGCAGGTTGCCCAGTGCCGCGAGGGGATCGGCGGTCGCGCCCGTCGTACTCATGAGTACGACCCTACGCACCCCGGACGCCCGCCCCACGATGGAGTGGTCTTCTTCACGCCCTCCCGTGACGCACAGCCATGAATCCACTACCCTTCGTGAACATGAAAATTGCTTTCGTTGGGAAGGGCGGGAGCGGAAAGACGACCCTGTCCTCCCTGTTCATCCGCCATCTCGCGGCCGTGGGCGCCCCGGTCGTCGCCGTCGACGCCGACATCAACCAGCACCTCGGAGCCGCGCTGGGCCTGGACGAGACCGAGGCCGCCGCCCTCCCCGCGATGGGCGAGCACCTCCGCCTGATCAAGGACTACCTGCGCGGCAGCAACCCGCGCATCGCGTCCGCCGACACGATGATCAAGACGACCCCGCCCGGCGAGGGCTCCCGGCTGCTGCGGGTGCAGGAGGACAACCCGCTCTACGACGCGTGCGCCCGCCCGGTGGACCTGGAGGGCGGAGCCGTCCGCCTGATGGTCACCGGTCCCTTCACCGACGCCGACCTGGGAGTGGCCTGCTACCACTCCAAGACGGGAGCCGTGGAGCTCTGTCTGAACCACCTGGTGGACGGCCCCGACGAGTACGTCGTGGTCGACATGACGGCCGGATCGGACTCCTTCGCCTCCGGCATGTTCACCCGCTTCGACATGACGTTCCTCGTCGCCGAACCGACCCGGAAGGGCGTCTCCGTCTACCGCCAGTACAAGGAGTACGCCCGCGACTTCGGCGTGGCGCTCAAGGTCGTCGGCAACAAGGTGCAGGGTCCGGACGACGTCGACTTCCTCCGCGCGGAGGCCGGGGACGACCTGCTGGTGACCGTGGGCCACTCGGACTGGGTCCGGGCCATGGAGAAGGGCCGTCCGCCCCGCTTCGACAGCCTGGAGGAGTCCAACCGGCTCGCCCTGCGCGCGCTGCGCGCCGCCGCCGACGCGACGTACGAACAGCGGGACTGGGAGCGGTACACGCGCCAGATGGTGCACTTCCACCTCAAGAACGCCCAGTCGTGGGGGAACGAGCGCACCGGGGCCGACCTGGCGGCGCAGGTCGACCCCGGCTTCGTGCTCGGCGAGAGCGTCACCGCCGGCGCCTGAGCCTCACCCCTTCGGCGCGGAGGAACCCGGTGCGCCCTTGGGGGCCGGGGCGGGGCCGGAGGCCAGGAAGGTCTTCCAACCCTCCTTCGGGGCCTCGCCGACGCCCAGCGAGCGCAGCTTCTCCAGGACCGCCGGGTCCTGCGCGTCCAGCCAGTCCGCCAGCTGCCGGAAGGAGACGCACCGCACCTGGGACTTGGTGCACACCGCTTCGATGACCTCCTCGACGGCGCGCATGTAGGTGCCGCCGTTCCAGGACTCGAAGTGGTTGCCGATGATCAGGGGCGCCCTGTTGCCGTTGTAGGCGCGCTCGAAGCCCTGGAGCAGGCCGTCCCGCATCTGGTCGCCCCACATCTCGTGCTTGGCGGGGTCGCCCTGGGTGGTGGTGCCGGACTGGTTGACCATGAAGTTGTAGTCCATGGTGAGCTGCTCGAAGGAGTGGCCGGGGAAGGGCACGAGCTGCATCGACAGGTCCCACAGCCCGTCCTTCTCCTGGGGCCAGACCTGGTTGTTGACGCCGCTGGTGTCGTAGCGGAAACCCAGGTCCCGGGCGGCCTTCATGAAGTTCTTCTGCCCTTCCAGGCAGGGTGTGCGGGCCCCGATGAGCTCCTTGTCGTAGTCGAAGGGCAGCGGGGCCTCGTTCTTCATGCCGGTGTTGGTCTTCCAGGTCTTCACGAACTGCTTGGCCTGGGCGATCTCCTCCTTCCACTCCTGCACCGACCATTCCCCGACCCCGCCGCCGCTGCCGCAGAAGTGGCCGTTGAAGTGGGTGCCGATCTCGTTGCCCTCGAGCCAGGCCAGCCGCAGCTGCTTCACGGTGTCGGCGATGCCCTGCTGGTCGTTGAAGCCGATGTCGGAGCGGCCGGGCGAGTGCTGCGGCGGGTGGTACAGGTCGCGCTTCTCCTCCGGAAGGAGGTACACACCGCTCAGGAAGTACGTCATGGTCGCGTCGTTCTCCCTGGCGACCTTGCGGAAGTGGGAGAACAGCTTCTGGCTGTCCTCGCCCGCGCCGTCCCAGGAGAACACCACGAACTGCGGCGGCTTCTCGCCGGGCTTCAGCCGTTCGGGCTTCGGCAGGTGCGGCTGGGCGCCGGTGTACGCGGTGGAGCCGTCGCCGATCAGCCGGACGACGTTCTTCGGCGCGGGGGCCGGCTGCGCCTTCTCCTGTTCCGGCCCGTCCTGCCCGCCGCCGCCCTCGGCGCCGGTCCCGCAGCCGGCGAGCGCGGCGAGGCAGACCGCGGTGATCACGGTGCCGGTGGCGATCCTGTGGGTGGCGGCCATTCGCCCACCTTCTTCCTTCTCTCGGGCAGAGCTCGATGAGGCGTTGTGTGGTGCTGCGCCGGTCCATGCCGACCGCGCCGTCAACGTCGCACGGAAAGAAGAAGTGGATTAATACGACAAGCCGATGAAATGGCCACTTCACCCCTCGGGGTGATACCTGCCGCCATTTGCCCGGAAAGTCTATGCCGACCCTTTACTCGCAATTACGATCCGTTTACCGAGAGTTGCTTCATCCCGCCGTTCTGGGGCCGTGTCCCACGGCCGCGACCGTTTCGCCCGAGCGGGCCCCACTGTCACGCGACCGCGCAGACCCGAAGGAGACGGGAATCCATGTCAGCCTGCGTTCCCGCCGGCACCACCGACTCGGCGCACACCGAGCAAGCCCATCCACCGCACAGCCCGCCGCCCGGCCGCCGCCGGCGCTTCCGCGTCGCGGGCGCCGACCTCTCGGCCGCCGTCGCGGTCTTCCTCATCGCCCTCCCCCTGTCGCTCGGCATCGCCCTCGCCACCGGCGCGCCCCTCCAGGCCGGCCTCGTCGCCGCGGCCGTGGGCGGGATCGTCGCCGGACGGCTCGGCGGCTCCCCACTTCAGGTGAGCGGCCCGGCGGCGGGACTCACGGTCGTCACCGCCGACCTCATCCACCAGTACGGATGGCGCACCACCTGCGCCATCACCGTCCTCGCCGGTCTCGCCCAGCTCGGGCTCGGCTGTCTGCGCGTGGCGCGCGGCGCCCTCGCCGTGAGTCCCGCGATCGTGCACGGCATGCTCGCCGGGATCGGCGTCACCATCGCCGTCGCCCAGGTGCACATCGTCCTCGGGGGCGAGCCGCAGAGCTCCGTGCCCGACAACCTCCGCGCCCTGCCCGCCCAGTTGGCGCGTCTCGACCCCGCCGCCCTCACCGTGAGCGTGCTGACCCTGGCCGCCCTGGTCCTCTGGCCCCGGCTGCCCGGCCGCGCCGGACGCCTGCTGCGGCGGGTGCCGACCGCCCTCGTCGCCGTCGCCGGCACCACCGCGGTCGCCGCGGCGGCCGGACTGGCGCTGCCCGTGGTGGACCTGCCCTCCTGGCGCAGTCACGCCCTGGCCGGGCTGCCCGAAGGCCCCGTGCTCGGCCTCGTCGCGGCCGTGCTGACCACGACGCTGGTGTGCAGCGTGCAGTCGCTGCTCGGCGCGGTGGCCGTGGACAAGCTGGCGTCCGCCCGCCCCGGCGCGCGGACCGTCATCCGCTCCGACCTGGACCGGGAGCTGCTCGGGCAGGGCACGGCCAACATCGTCTCCGGCTCCCTCGGCGGCCTGCCGGTGGCCGGGGTCGCCGTCCGCAGCACGGCGAACGTCCACGCGGGCGCCGTCAGCCGGAACTCCACGATGATCCACGGCGTCCTGGTGGTGGCGGCCGCACTGCTCCTGGTCCCGCTGCTGGAGCTGATCCCGCTCGCCTCGCTCGCCACCCTGGTCATGGCCGTCGGCATCCGGATGGTGTCCCTGCACCACATCCGCACGGTGACCCGCCACCGCGAGGTCCTGGTCTACGTCGTCACCGCTCTCGGCGTCATCTCCTTCGGCGTGCTGGAGGGCGTGGCGCTCGGCATCGCCGTGGCCGTCGGCGTGGCCCTGCACCGGCTCACCCGCACCCGGATCGCCCACACGGAGGACAGCGGCGTCCATCACGTCCATGTGCGCGGACAGCTGACGTTCCTCGCGGTGCCCAGGCTGAGCCGGGCGCTGCATCTGGTACCCCAAGGCGCCGACGCGGTGGTGACGTTGGACGGCTCCTTCATGGACCACGCGGCGTACGAGGCGCTGCAGGACTGGCAGAGCACGCACACCGCGCGGGGCGGCACCGTGGAGATCACGGGCCGGCGCGCCGGGGTCCGGATCGCCGAGCCCGGGTCCCTCGCCCCCGGGCCGGCATCCGGCGCGGAGTCCTCCGGGGCCGCCGGCGACTGCCGTTGCCGCCCCTGGACGGCCTGGCGCAACCACCAGTGCGACCGGCCCGCGCCCGGCCCCGAAGCCGAGCCGGACGCGACGGCCGTGAGCGGCGCAGCACAGCAGCCCGCCGGTCCCGGCGCCCCGCCCCGCAGGCGCACCCCGGGCAGCCGTCAACTCGTCCGCGGGCTGAGCACGTTCCAGCGCAGAACGGCGCCCCTGGTGCGCGACGAGCTGGCCCGGCTGGCGCGAGAAGGGCAGCGGCCCTCGCAGCTGTTCCTGACCTGCGCGGACTCCCGTGTGGTCACCTCGATGATCACCTCCAGCGGCCCCGGCGACCTCTTCGTGGTGCGCAACGTCGGCAATCTCGTGCCGCCGCCCGGCGCGGAGAGCGGCGACGACTCGGTGGCCGCCGCCATCGAGTACGCCGTCGACGTACTGGCGGTGCGGTCGATCACGGTGTGCGGCCACTCCGGATGCGGCGCCATGCAGGCCCTGCTCGGCTCCCGCCCCGCCTCACCGGCCGCCACGCCGCTCGGACGCTGGCTGCGGCACGGCGGGCCGAGCCTGGAGCGGCTGCACGACACCGGCACGCCCGCGCCCCGCCTGGCCGGGCGGGCCCCCGCCGACGACATCGAGCAGCTCTGCCTGACCAACGTGGTCCAGCAGCTGGAGCATCTGCGCGCCCATGAATCGGTCGCCCGCGCCCTGAAGGAAGGGGCCCTCGAACTGCACGGGCTGTACTTCCACGTGGGTGAGGCCCAGGCGTATCTGCTCACCGAACAGGAGGGGGAAAGGGTCTTCGACCGGGTACGCGAGGTGGACCTGGCGGTGTGAGGCGCGCTCGCGTGTGAGAGGCGTTACACCTCTTGAACCGGGACGCCCCCCGCCCCGTGGGAAGGAGTGTCGGGCTCCGGCGCGACACGACCACAATAGGTCTAAACCATTTTCCCGTCGACCCTTGTCAGCGTGCCCCCAGGTCTGATGAGCTGTGGCTTGGGACACAACGGACACCCTGGGAAAGGCAGATGCCGTGAGCAATGAAAGCCTGGCCAACCTTCTGAAGGAGGAGCGACGTTTCGCGCCCCCCGCCGACCTGGCCGCGAACGCCAACGTCACCGCGGAGGCGTATGAACAGGCCAAGGCTGACAGGCTCGGCTTCTGGGCCGAGCAGGCCCGTCGGCTGACCTGGGCCAAGGAGCCCACCGAGACGCTCGACTGGTCGAACCCGCCGTTCGCCAAGTGGTTCCAGGACGGCGAGCTCAACGTCGCCTACAACTGCGTCGACCGGCACGTGGAGGCCGGGCACGGGGACCGGGTCGCGATCCACTTCGAGGGCGAGCCGGGCGACAGCCGCACCCTCACCTACGCCCAGCTCAAGGACGAGGTGTCCAAGGCCGCCAACGCCCTTCTGGAGCTCGGGGTCCGCAAGGGCGACCGGGTCGCCGTCTACATGCCGATGATCCCGGAGACCGCCGTCGCGATGCTGGCCTGCGCCCGCATCGGCGCCGCGCACTCCGTGGTCTTCGGCGGCTTCTCGGCGGACGCGCTCGCCACCCGCATCCAGGACGCCGACGCGCGGGTCGTCATCACGGCCGACGGCGGCTACCGGCGCGGCAAGCCGTCCGCCCTGAAGCCGGCCGTGGACGAGGCCGTCAGCCGGGTGGAGAGCGTCGAGCACGTCCTCGTCGTCCGCCGCACCGGCCAGGACGTCGCCTGGACCGAGGGCCGCGACGTGTGGTGGCACGACGTGGTCGACCGGCAGAGCACGGAGCACACCCCGGAGGCGTTCGGGGCCGAGCACCCACTGTTCATCCTCTACACCTCGGGCACCACGGGTAAGCCGAAGGGCATCCTGCACACCTCCGGCGGCTACCTGACCCAGATCGCGTACACGCACTGGGCGGTGTTCGACCTCAAGCCGGAGACCGACGTCTACTGGTGCACGGCCGACGTCGGCTGGGTCACCGGGCACTCGTACATCGTCTACGGGCCGCTCGCCAACGGCGCCACCCAGGTCATGTACGAGGGCACGCCGGACACGCCCCACCAGGGCCGCTTCTGGGAGATCGTGCAGAAGTACGGCGTGACGATCCTCTACACGGCGCCCACCGCGATCCGGACGTTCATGAAGTGGGGCGACGACATCCCCGCGAAGTTCGACCTGTCGTCGCTGCGGGTGCTCGGCTCCGTCGGCGAGCCGATCAACCCCGAGGCGTGGATCTGGTACCGCAAGAACATCGGCGCGGACCGCACCCCGGTCGTCGACACCTGGTGGCAGACCGAGACCGGCGGCATCATGATCTCCCCGCTGCCGGGCGTGACCTCCGCCAAGCCGGGCTCCGCCCAGACCCCGCTGCCGGGCATCTCCGCCACGGTCGTGGACGACGAGGCGAACGAGGTGGCCAACGGCGGGGGCGGCTACCTGGTGCTGACCGAGCCGTGGCCGTCGATGCTGCGCACCATCTGGGGCGACGACCAGCGGTTCCTCGACACCTACTGGTCGCGCTTCGAGGGCAAGTACTTCGCCGGTGACGGCGCGAAGAAGGACGACGACGGCGACATCTGGCTGCTCGGCCGGGTGGACGACGTGATGCTGGTGTCCGGCCACAACATCTCCACCACGGAGGTCGAGTCCGCGCTGGTCTCCCACCCGGCGGTCGCCGAGGCGGCCGTCGTGGGCGCGACCGACGAGACGACCGGCCAGGCGATCGTCGCCTTCGTGATCCTGCGCGGCACGGCGGCGGAGAGCGAGGACCTCGTCGGCGAGCTGCGCAACCACGTGGGCGCCACGCTCGGCCCGATCGCCAAGCCGAAGCGGATCCTGCCGGTGGCCGAGCTGCCGAAGACCCGCTCCGGCAAGATCATGCGCCGCCTGCTGCGGGACGTCGCGGAGAACCGCCAGCTCGGGGACGTCACCACGCTGACGGACTCCACGGTCATGGACCTCATCCAGGCGAAGCTGCCGGCCGCGCCGAGCGAGGACTAGAACGGCAGGCCTGCCACGGGCGGGTGTGTCGACGGCGGTGTCCCCGCCCCCGGGTCGCCCGCGACCCTCACCTACGGGGACACCGTCCGACACCCCGCCCGTCGCCGGTCCGCACCGCCATGCCCCGGCATCGGTCCGCACCGCCATGCCCCGGCATCGGTCCGCACCGCCATGCCGGCCGGGTGGCCGTCGCGCCCGGCCACCCTGTGCACGCGGCCCGGCCCGCTCCCCGCGCTCCACGACGCGTGTCCCTGCTCGAGGCGGCTCGTGTCCCCCGCTCGAGGCAGCGTGCGTCCCCGCCCGCCCCTTACGTGTCCCGGCGCTCGTCAGCGTTGCGGCGCAGGGTCGTCTTGCGCCGGGGCCGACGGATCAGGTCGTCGTCCTGGGGCTCACGAGGCACGTAGAAGAAACCTTCCTCCGTGTCGGGGTCGTAGTGGACGACGGCGTTCTCCTCCGCCAGCGTTCGTGTCCAGGACTCCAGTCGTCTGGCCGCGTTCCCGTCCAGGTCCATGCCCGCACGGCGCCGGCCCTCCACCCGCAGCATCGCCAGCGGGTACTGATGCCGGTGCTCGGGTTTCACAGCCCAGGGGATCAGGTCGTCGTCCCGGGCGATACGCCTGCTCAGGCCCTTGCGGTACCGGAAGTTCCCCCACATGGAAGAGACGGTCTCGATCCCGTACTTCCTCCGGTACTCGTCGATCATCTGCTGGTAGGTCCACCCCTCCTCGAACCAGCGGACGACCTCGCCCTCATCCACGATCTTGCGCTTCGGCACGGCCCCTCCTGCTTCCGTCGCACGGCCCTTCCCCGCCCCGCAACGACTCGGGTCACGGTATCCCGCACGCTCACCGGATCCTCACACCGGTAACCTGAGGTCGGTCATCACGGGCAGGGGCAGGTATGAAGATGCAGGTCATCGCGTGTGACGTGGACCGGCGGACACCTGCCGCCACCTACACGATCGCGTCGGCCGACGGCAGGACCCTCAAGACAGACCTGTGCGCCGTCTGCGCCCGCCCTCTGGAGATGCTGCTCGGCGGCGTCGGGAAGCCCGCCGCTCCCCGGCCGGCCGCGGAGGGGACGACGACCGGGCGGACGGCCACCGCCCCGGCCGGGGCCGGGCAGGGACGCGCCGCCCGCGGACGGCGGCGCCTGCGCGTGACCACCCTGGAAGAGATCGAGGCGAGGAAGAGGGCCCCGGCCTCGGGGAAGGACTGAGGGCACGTCGGCCGTGCGTCTCGCCCTCAGGCCTCGGCCCCGCACTGTGAGGCGAGCCACGTCACACCCCTCCGCACCGCCTGGCCGCGGACGGGCGGCGGCACCCCGCCCGGCACCATTGCCGCAGGTCAGCGCGCTTTCCCCCGCCTGCTTCACCCTCAGAGCCCCGGTGGCGACCCCGCGCCCGGCTTCTCGATGCCGCTGGTGCGGCTCACGCACGCGTTGGCTAGGCTCAAGAGCACAACACGCTGTCTCATGGAGCGCCGGGAAGTCTGGTCGGCACGCGATTCGTGCTGCCCACCGACCGGAGGAACACGCTGTGAGCGCCCCCACCCCCACCCCCCGCAAGGCCTTCGGCCGTCTCTCGCTGCCCGAACGGAACTTCGTCGCGGAGGCCCTCCGCACCGAGACCGTGGGCGGCATCCTGCTGCTGCTCGCCGCCGTCGCCGCGCTGGTGTGGGCGAACATACCCGCGCTGCAGGACAGCTACGAGAGCGTCAGCCACTGGCACTTCGGCCCCGAGGCGCTCGGGCTGAACCTGTCCGTGGCGCACTGGGCCGCCGACGGCCTGCTCGCCATCTTCTTCTTCGTCGCCGGCATCGAGCTCAAGCGGGAACTGGTCGCCGGTGACCTGCGCGACCCCAAGGCCGCCGCGCTCCCCGTCGTCGCCGCCCTGTGCGGCATGATCGTGCCCGCGCTGGTCTATACGTTCACCAGCGTTCTGGGCGGCGGCTCCCTCGACGGCTGGGCCGTGCCCACCGCCACCGACATCGCGTTCGCGCTGGCCGTGCTCGCCGTCATCGGCACCTCGCTGCCCAGCGCGCTGCGCGCCTTCCTCCTCACCCTCGCGGTCGTCGACGACCTGTTCGCGATCATGATCATCGCGCTCTTCTTCACCGACCAGCTGAACTTCGCGGCGCTCGGCGGCGCCGCCGCGGGCCTGCTGCTCTTCTGGCTGCTGCTGCGCAAGCGGGTGCGCGGCTGGTACCTGTACGTGCCACTGGCCGTGGCGATCTGGGGGCTGATGTACAACAGCGGCGTCCACGCCACCATCGCCGGCGTCGCGATGGGCCTGATGCTGCGCTGCCACCGCGAGGAGGGCGAGGAGCACTCCCCCGGCGAGCACATCGAGCACCGCGTCCGGCCGCTGTCGGCGGGGCTCGCGGTCCCGCTGTTCGCCCTGTTCAGCGCGGGTGTCACGGTCTCCGGCGACGCGCTCGCGAAGGTGTTCACGCAGCCCGAGACGCTCGGCGTCGTCCTCGGTCTGGTCGTCGGCAAGACGCTCGGCATCTTCGGCGGCACCTGGCTGACGTCCCGTTTCACGCGTGCCTCGCTCAGTGACGACCTGGCCTGGGCCGACGTGCTCGCGGTGGCGGCGCTCGCCGGCATCGGCTTCACGGTGTCGCTGCTCATCGGGGAGCTGGCCTTCGAGGGCGACGCGACGATGACGGACAGCGTGAAGGCCGCCGTCCTCGCCGGTTCGCTGATCGCCACCGCCCTGGCGACCGTCCTGCTGAAGATGCGGAACGCCAAGTACCGCAAGCTGGCCGACGAGGAGGAGCGGGACGAGGACCTCGACGGCGTGCCCGACGTCTACGAGCAGGACGACCCGGAGTACCACCTGCGCATGGCCCGCATCCTCGAGGAGAAGGCCGTCAGGCACCGGCAGCTCGCCCGGGAGAAGGCCGCCGAACGTGACGCGCTTGCGCAAGTGCCGGACGGGGCAGGCGATCCGCACGACGGTCCGGCATGATCTGACGGGACGGTACAAAAGTCAGGGCCGTCCCGCGCAGGCACGACGGACGTACGCGAGGCGTACGGAGAAGAGGGAGACCGCGATGAGCGCACCCGACGGCAGCCCGGTCGGCGCCGAACGCAGCATCGGCCAGCTGTTCGCCACGGCGACGGCGGAGATGTCGGCGCTGGTGCACGACGAGATCGCGCTGGCGAAGGCGCAGCTCCGGCAGGACGTGAAGCGGGGCGCGACCAGCGGCGGCGCGTTCATGGCGGCGGGCGTGCTGCTCCTGTTCTCCCTGCCGATGCTGAACTTCGCCCTCGCGTACGGCATCCACGCCTGGAGCGGCTGGAACCTCGGCTGGTGCTTCCTGCTGTCCTTCGCGGCCAACTGCCTCGTCGCCGGCGTCCTCGCGCTGATCGGCGTCACCTTCGCCAAGAAGGCCAAGAAGGGACGCGGCCCGCAGAAGGTCGCCGCCTCGATGAAGGAAACGGCCGGCGTCCTGCAGAAGGCCAAGCCGCATCCACGTCCCGCCCTTCCCGAGAACCGCGGCCCCGAGGCCATCGAGGCTGTGGCACGCTCGTCCTCATGACGGACCCCGCCACCCCTTCGGCGCAACCAGCCTCGGTCGTACGCCTGGACCTCCCGGACGCCCCCGGACTCGTCCACCGGGACGTCGCCGCCAACGGCGCCCGCTTCCACATCGCGGAACTGGGCGACGGCCCGCTGGTACTGCTGCTGCACGGCTTCCCGCAGTTCTGGTGGACCTGGCGGCACCAGCTGACGGCGCTCGCCGGCGCCGGGTTCCGGGCCGTCGCCATGGACCTGCGGGGCGTCGGCGGCAGCGACCGCACCCCGCGCGGCTACGACCCGGCCAACCTCGCGCTGGACGTCACCGGCGTCATCCGCTCCCTGGGCGAGCCGGACGCCGCTCTGGTCGGCCACGACCTGGGCGGCTACCTGGCCTGGACGGCCGCGGCGATGCGCCCCAAGCTCGTACGGCGGCTCGTGGTGTCCTCGATGCCCCACCCGCGGCGCTGGCGCTCCTCGATGCTCGCCGACGCCCGGCAGACGGCCGCCCAGTCGCACATCTGGGGGTTCCAGCGGCCCTGGATCCCGGAACGGCAGCTCACCGCGGACGACGGGGCGCTGGTGGCCCGGCTCATCGAGGAGTGGTCCGGGCCGCAGCCGCCCGACGACACGGCTCTGGAGATCTACCGGCGGGCCATGTGCATCCCGTCCACGGCGCACTGCTCGATCGAGCCGTACCGGTGGATGGTGCGGTCGCTGGCCCGCCCGGACGGCATCCAGTTCAACCGCAGGATGAAGCGCCCGGTGCAGGTGCCGACGCTGCATCTGCACGGCTCGCTGGACCCGGTGGTGCGCACCCGCAGCGCCGCGGGCTCGGGGCAGTACGTCGAAGCGCCGTACCGCTGGCGGCTGTTCGACGGCTTGGGGCACTTCCCGCACGAGGAGGACCCGGTGACCTTCTCGGCCGAGCTGGTCAACTGGCTGAAGGATCCCGAGCCGGACCGGTGACCGGACGGATGCGTTCCGTACCGCTCACACCCACGGCGGCTGAACGCTTGTCCTACGAACGCCACTTGCCTGGCGCATAGGCCAATTGGCGGCCCCTCAGGTGGTTATCGACCTTGGGGCGGGGGCACACGTCCGGGTATGGGCTGGACGCACGACTACAGTGACGCAAGCCGCAATCGCCGCTCGGCGAGCGGTGTGGGCTCCCACCAGCGAGGCGGTGCACCACAGATGGCAGCTACGGATCTCAGGGTCGGCATCCCGCGCATTCTCCGCCGTCGTGCGCGCTGGGTCTCCGTCCGGCTCCGTCACCCGCGCGGCTGACGGCTCTCCCGGCCGTTCCTGACGTCCCGGCAGCCGCCTCCCCGGTTCCCGCTCAGAGCGCGCACTTGTCGCTGTCCACCTCCTGGGCGGCGGTACGGCCCTGGGCGATGTCCTCGCGGATCTCGTCCACGGTCAGCGCGTATCCCGTCTCGGCGTCGTCCAGCGACTTCGCGAAGATGACGCCGTAGACCTCGCCCTCGGGGGTGAGGAGCGGGCCGCCGGAGTTGCCCTGACGGACCGTCGCGAACAGGGAGTACACATCACGGCGGACCGTTCCGCGGTGGTAGATGTCGGGGCCGTTGGCCGTGATGCGCCCCCGCAGCCGCGCCGCGCGGACGTCGTACGCGCCGTTCTCCGGGAAGCCGGCGACGATGGCGCTGTCCCCGCTGCTCGCGTCCTCGGTGGCGAACCGCAGCGCGGGCGCGTCCAGATCGGGCACGTCGAGGACGGCGATGTCGCGCTTCCAGTCGTAGAGGACGACCGTGGCGTCGTACTTCCTGCCCTCGCCGCCTATCTGCACGACCGGCTCGTCGACACCGCCCACCACATGGGCGTTGGTCATGATGCGCCGGTCGTCGAAGACGAAGCCGGTGCCCTCCAGAACCTTGCCGCAGCTCGTCGCGGTGCCCGTCACCTTGACGATGGAGCGCTGCGCGCGGACGGCGACGGGGCTGCCCGCCAGCGCCGGGTCCGGCGGCCGCACGTCGGTGATGGGCTCGTTGGCGAACGGGCTGAAAACCTGCGGGAAGCCGTTCTGCGCGAGGACGGAGGAGAAGTCGGCGAACCAGATGTCGGCCTGGTCCGGCAGCGCCCGGGAGACGCCGAGCAGCACCTTGGAGCCACGCACCTCCTTGCCGAGCGTCGGCAGGGTCGTCCCGGCGAGGGCGGATCCGATCAGCCAGGCGACCAGGAGCATCGCGACCACGTTGACGAGGGCCCCGCCGGTGGCGTCCAGCGCCCGGGCCGGGGACCAGGTGATGTGGCGGCGCAGCTTGTTGCCGAGGTGCGTGGTGAGGGCCTGGCCGACGGAGGCGCAGACTATGACGACCACGACCGCCACGACGGCGGCGGTGGTGCTCACCTCGGAGCCGTCCGTGAGCGCGTCCCAGATGACGGGCAGCACGTAGACGGCGATCAGACCGCCCCCGAGGAATCCGATCACCGACAGGACGCCGACGACGAAGCCCTGGCGGTAGCCGACCACGGCGAACCACACGGCGGCCACCAGCAGCACGATGTCCAGCACGTTCACCGATTCAAGCCTCGCCTCGTCCTACGCAGCACGGCGCCCACCCTGTCACGCCCTCCAGTCCAGCGGGACCCGCTTGTCCCGATCCCAGGGGCGCTCCCAGCCCGCGAAGTGCAGCAGCCGGTCGATGACCCCTGCGGTGAACCCCCACACGAGGGCCGATTCGACCAGGAACGCGGGGCCGTGGAAGCCGCTGGGATGGATCGCGGTCGCACGGTTGTCCGGGTGGGTGAGATCGGCCACGGGCGTGGTGAACACCCGCGCCGTCTCGTTCGGATCGACGACGCCGACCGGGCTGGGCTCGCGCCACCAGCCGAGCACGGGCGTGACGACGAAGCCGCTGACGGGGATGTAGAGCTTCGGCAGCACGCCGAAGAGCTGCACACCGGACGGATCGAGCCCGGTCTCCTCCTCCGCCTCGCGCAGCGCCGCCCGCAACGGGCCGTCGCCGTGCGGGTCGCCGTCCTCCGGGTCGAGCGCGCCGCCGGGGAAGGACGGCTGCCCGGCGTGCGAGCGCAGCGAACTGGCCCGCTCCATGAGCAGCAGCTCGGGGCCGCGCTCGCCCTCGCCGAAGAGGACGAGCACGGCGGACTGCCGTCCCGAGCCGTCCCCGGGCGGCAGGAAGCGGCTGAGCTGCCGGGGCGCGACCGTCTCGACGACGTGGACCACCGGGTCCAGCCACGGGGGCAGTCCGTCCCTGCTGAGGGTCACCGGACCCCCCTGCGTCCCGCTCGTACGCGTCATGCCCACCCCCGTCGTCCGGCCCCGTCGCACAGGTCCAACGCGCGGTGGTCCCGAGATCGTTCCGCGGAGAACCGGGGCGCCCGGCCTGCCCTCATCCGGCCCCCAGCGGCGGGGCCGCCCTGCCGCCCGCGTCCAGATACGCCTGCGGGGGCCTCAGACGCTGGCCCGGCTGACCGGCCTTCTCGTACTTCAGCAGCTTCTTCGCCTTGTCCGGGTCCGTCTCGCCCTCGCCGTAGGCCGGGCAGAGCGGGGCGATCGGGCAGGCGCCGCAGGCGGGCTTGCGGGCGTGGCAGATGCGGCGGCCGTGCCAGATGACGTGGTGGGACAGGTCGGTCCAGTCGCTCTTGGGGAACAGCGCGCCGACCTCCGCCTCGATCTTGTCGGGGTCGGTCTGCTCGGTCCAGCGCCAGCGGCGCACCAGTCGCTGGAAGTGGGTGTCGACGGTGATCCCCGGGCGGCCGAAGGCGTTGCCGAGCACGACGAACGCGGTCTTGCGGCCCACGCCGGGCAGCTTGACCAGGTCCTCCAGCCGGCCCGGCACCTCCCCGCCGAACTCCTCCACCAGCGCCTTGGACAGCCCGATGACCGACCTGGTCTTGGCGCGGAAGAAGCCGGTGGGGCGGAGGATCTCCTCCACCTCCTCCGGGTCGGCGGCGGCCAGGTCCTCGGGGGCGGGGTACTTCGCGAACAGCGCGGGGGTCGTCTGGTTGACGCGCAGGTCGGTGGTCTGGGCCGACAGCACGGTGGCGACGACGAGCTGGAAGGGGTTCTCGAAGTCCAGCTCGGGGTGGGCGTACGGGTACACCTCGGCGAGCTCGCGGTTGATCCGGCGGGCCCGCCGCACCAGCGCGGTACGGGACTCGCCGCGCGGGTGCGCGGCCACCGTCTTCGCCGGGGCGGCCGCTACGGAGGCGGTCGCCCTCCTGGAAGCCGACGCGGGCTTCTTCGTGGCGCTCGCCCTCTTCACGGCCGACGCGGGTTTCTTCGCGGACGCGGGCTTCCGGGCGGCGGTCTTCCTCACGGCTTCCGCCGTTTCCCTACCGCCATCGGAGCCTTGTTCGCCCACAGCGGAATCGCGATCTGCACTCACCCGCGCAGCCCCCTCGGCCTGTGCTCTCACCGGCGATTTGGACACCCGGCCAGCCTACGGCCCGGCACGGACATCCGCCCCGGGCCCCGAGGACCGGCGTCCAATTGGACCCCTGCCGCATACCCCGGCCGCCCCGTGCGGCATCCTTGTGACAGATCACACTGTTTGGACCGCCCGGCAAAATGGGAACCACGGTCCACTGACACGCGGGGGAATCAAGATCCCCTGAGCAGGTCGAAGAGGAGAGAACTCGTGGACGACGTTCTGCGGCGGAACCCGCTTTTCGCGGCGCTCGACGACGAGCAGGCCGCGGAGCTTCGCGCCTCCATGAGTGAGGTGACCCTGGCGAGGGGTGACTCACTGTTCCACGAGGGCGACCCGGGCGACCGCCTGTACGTGGTCACCGAGGGCAAGGTGAAGCTGCACCGCACCTCCCCCGACGGCCGCGAGAACATGCTCGCCGTGGTCGGCCCGGGCGAGCTGATCGGTGAGCTGTCCCTCTTCGACCCGGGTCCGCGCACCGCGACCGCCACGGCGCTCACCGAGGTGAAGCTGCTGGGCCTGGGTCACGGCGACCTGACGCCCTGGCTGAGCGCCCGCCCCGAGGTGGCCACGGCGCTGCTGCGCGCGGTCGCCCGCCGTCTGCGCAAGACCAACGACGCCATGTCCGACCTGGTCTTCTCCGACGTCCCCGGCCGTGTCGCGCGCGCCCTGCTGGACCTCTCCCGCCGCTTCGGCGTGCAGTCGGAGGAGGGCATCCACGTGGTGCACGACCTCACGCAGGAGGAGCTGGCCCAGCTGGTCGGCGCGTCCCGCGAGACGGTCAACAAGGCCCTGGCGGACTTCGCCCAGCGCGGCTGGCTGCGCCTGGAGGCCCGCGCGGTGATCCTGCTCGACGTGGAACGCCTCGCCAAGCGTTCCCGCTGACGCTTCGTCCCCGGCTCCCTTCGCGCCCCCACGGCCCCGGCCGCGGGGGCGCGGGTGCGTCAGAGGATCCCGTGCTCCTCCAGATACTCCAGCTGCGCCCGCACCGACAGCTCCGCGGCCGGCCACAGGGAGCGGTCGACGTCGGCGTAGACGCGGGCGACGACCTCGGCCGGGGTGCGGTGGCCGTCCTCGACGGCCGTCTCCACCTGGGCGAGCCGGTGGGCGCGGTGCGCGAGGTAGTACTCGACGGCGCCCTGGGCGTCCTCCAGCACCGGCCCGTGTCCCGGCAGAACCGTGTGCACGCCGTCGTCGACGGTGAGGGACCTGAGCCGGCGCAGGGTGTCCAGGTAGTCGCCGAGGCGGCCGTCGGGGTGGGCCACGACGGTCGTGCCGCGTCCCAGCACGGTGTCGCCGGTGAGGACCGCCCGGTCCGCCGGCAGGTGGAAGCACAGGGAGTCCGAGGTGTGGCCGGGGGCCGGTACGACCCGCAGCTCCAGGCCGCCGACGGTGACGACGTCCCCCGCGGCCAGCCCCTCGTCGCCGAGCCGCAGCGCCGGGTCCAGGGCGCGCACCTTGGTGCCGGTCAGCTCGGCGAACCGGGCGGCGCCCTCGGCGTGGTCGGGATGACCGTGCGTCAGCAGGGTGAGGGCGACCCGCTTGCCGGCCTGCTCGGCGGTGCCGATGACGTGCCGCAGGTGCCCGTCGTCCAGCGGTCCCGGGTCGACGACGACGGCGAGGCCGGAGTCCGGCTCGGACAGGATCCAGGTGTTCGTGCCGTCCAGGGTCATCGCCGAGGGGTTCGGCGCCAGCACGTTGACGGCCCGCGCGGTCGCGGGACCGGAGAGGGCCCCGCCGCGCGGCTGGCCGGGAAGTGCGTGGGCGTCCGTCATGCGGGTGCTCCCCCGGTCGGGATGTGCTGGGTGAACTCGTCGTGCCCGGGCCAGGAGAGGACGATCTCGCCGTCCACCAGGCGCGCGGAGGCCAGCACCGGCGTGAGGTCCCGCGCGGGAGCCGTGTCGAGCGCCTCCGCTGCCGTGCCGTACGCGGTGAGCTGGCGCAGGGTCGCGATGGTCGGGGGCATCATCAGCAGGTCGCCCCGGTCGTATGCGCCGGCCGCCTCGCGCGGGGTGATCCACACCGTGCGGTCGGCCTCCGTGGAGGCGTTGCGGGTGCGCTGGCCCTCGGGGAGGGCGGCGACGAAGAACCACGTGTCGTAGCGGCGCGGCTCGAACTCGGGGGTGATCCAGCGCGTCCACGCGCCCAGCAGGTCGGAGCGCAGCACCAGGCCGCGCCGGTCGAGGAACTCCGCGAAGGACAGCTCGCGTGCGACGAGGGCGGCGCGGTCCGCCTCCCAGTCCGCGCCGGTGGTGTCGCCGACCACGGAGTCCGGGGCGGATCCGGCCAGCAGCACGCCGGCCTCCTCGTAGGTCTCCCGCACGGCCGCGCAGACGATCGCCTGGGCGCCCGCGCGGTCCACGCCGAGCCGGTCGGCCCACCAGTCCAGCGAGGGTCCGGCCCAGCGGACGTGCCGGTCGTCGTCGCGCGGGTCGACGCCGCCGCCGGGGTAGGCGTACGCGCCGCCCGCGAACGCCATGGACGTACGGCGGCGCAGCATGTGCACGGCGGGTCCGCGGCCGGTGTCCTTGAGGAGCATGACGGTGGCCGCGCGCTTGGGCGTGACGGGTGTGAGGTCACCGTTCGCCAGCGCTCTGATCCGCTCGGGCCACTCCGGCGGGTACCACTGCCCGCCAGCCTGCGCATTCGCCATGGCCGGAGGCTATCCCGTGACGCCCGGATGTTCGAGTGCCCCCTCGGGGCGACCGGGACGGCGACACGGCGGCACGGGCCGGGGGACCGCGGTCACCGGTTCGGAGCAGCGGGCGGCGGACGGACGTGCGGGCGGCCCGGGCGACCGCCGGCCCGGTGGCACGGGCCGCCCGTGCCGTCGCCCACGGTCCGCAGCGGCCGCAGTGGTCGCAGTCGCCGCGGCCAGGGCCGTCGTCAGCGGCCGGGCCGGCACCACCGCCCCCAGTCGGTGGCCGGACGCGCGTCGCCCCGGCGGGCGCGGGGCCCGGCCGGGGCGGCGTACGGGATCGGCGGGGGCGGTCCCCGGGGGGCATCAGAGGGCGGTCGCCCGGAGGGTTACGCCTCCGTGAGCTCCACCTGCATCTCGACCTCGACCGGGGCGTCCAGCGGCAGCACCGCGACGCCGACCGCGCTGCGGGCGTGCACGCCCTTGTCGCCGAGGACCTCGCCGAGGAGTTCGCTGGCGCCGTTGACGACGGCGGGCTGGCCGGTGAAGTCCGCGGCGGAGGCGACGAAGCCGACGACCTTCACGACGCGCGCGACGCGGTCCAGGTCGCCGGCGACGGACTTGACCGCGGCGAGCGCGTTCAGGGCGCAGGTGCGGGCCAGGTCCTTGGCCTCCTCGGGGGTGACCTCCGCGCCGACCTTGCCGGTCACCGGCAGCTTGCCGTCCACCATCGGCAGCTGGCCGGAGGTGAACACGTACCGGCCGGAGACGACCGCCGGCTGGTAGGAGGCGAGCGGCGGGACGACCTCGGGCAGGCTCAGGCCCAGCTCGGCCAGCCGGGACTCGACGGCGCCGCTCATGCCTGCTTCTCGCGCTTCAGGTAGGCCACCAGCTGCTCGGGGTTGTTCGGCCCGGGCACGACCTGGACGAGCTCCCAGCCGTCCTCGCCCCAGGTGTCCAGAATCTGCTTCGTCGCGTGGACCAGCAGCGGCACAGTCGCGTATTCCCACTTCGTCATGCGGCCGACTCTAACCGCTGTCCCGTCCGCCGCCCGCGTCGCCGTCGTGCCCGCCGGGGCCGGGAGCGGGAGGGCACACGAGGCCTGAACACCACCCGGAGCCGCCGCCACGCGCGGTGAGCATTTAGGCTCGAAGGCGTGAGCAGGCTCCAGGTCGTGAGTGGCAAGGGCGGAACCGGCAAGACCACGGTGGCCGCCGCTCTGGCGCTGGCCCTGGCCGAGGAGGGGAAGCGGACGCTTCTCGTCGAGGTCGAGGGCCGGCAGGGCATCGCGCAGCTCTTCGAGACGCAGGCGTTGCCGTACGAGGAGCGGAAGATCGCCGTCGCTCCCGGGGGCGGGGAGGTGTACGCCCTCGCCATCGACGCCGAACTGGCCCTTCTGGACTACCTCCAGATGTTCTACAAGCTCGGCGGCGCCGGGCGGGCCCTGCGCAAGCTCGGAGCGATCGACTTCGCCACCACCATCGCCCCCGGCGTCCGGGACGTGCTGCTCACCGGCAAGGCGTGCGAGGCGGTGCGGCGCAAGGACCGCGGCGGCCGGTTCGTCTACGACTACGTCGTGATGGACGCCCCGCCGACCGGCCGCATCACCCGCTTCCTCAACGTCAACGACGAGGTGGCCGGGCTCGCCAAGATCGGCCCGATACACAATCAGGCGCAGGCCGTCATGCGGGTGCTGAAGTCGCCGGAGACGGCCGTGCACCTGGTCACGCTGCTGGAGGAGATGCCGGTCCAGGAGACCGCGGACGGCATCGCGGAGCTGCGCGCGGCCCGACTGCCGGTGGGGCGGGTCATCGTGAACATGGTGCGGCCCCAGGTGCTGGACGCCGCCGATCTGGACCTCGTCGGGAGCGTGCCCCGTTCCGCCGTCGCGCGGTCGCTGTCCTCCGCCGGGCTCGGCGGCGCGCGGCGCGGCGGGCACGCGGAGCGGCTGGTGGAGCCGCTGCTCACGCAGGCGGAGGAGTACGCCGAGCGGTACGCGCTGGAGACCGAGCAGCGCGCCGTGCTGGCGGGGCTGGGCGTGCCGCTGCACGAACTCCCGCTGCTCGCCGAGGGCATGGACCTGGCCGGGCTGTACGCGCTGGCGCGGAAGCTGCGCGGACAGGGCGTGTCATGACCGGCCGGACGCCTCGCCGGAAGCACGTGCCCGGCGGCCCCCACCACCGTCACCGCCGCATCGGCCCCGTCACGAGTCGGAAGCACCGGAAGCAGGGGATGTCATGAGCCGTCGTCCGGAACCGGCGCAGGACCACGACCCGGGCCGTGAGCACCTCTCGCCCGCCCGCGCGCTCGCGGTCGACCCGTTGATCGAGAACCCGGACACCCGGATCGTGGTGTGCTGCGGCTCGGGCGGCGTCGGCAAGACGACCACGGCCGCGGCGCTGGGGCTGCGGGCGGCCGAGCGGGGCCGCAAGGTGGTGGTCCTCACCATCGACCCGGCACGCCGTCTCGCCCAGTCCATGGGCATCGACTCCCTCGACAACACCCCCCGCCGGGTCAAGGGCATCGACGACTCCGCGGGCGGTGAACTGCACGCGATGATGCTCGACATGAAGCGCACCTTCGACGAGATCGTCGAGGCGCACGCGGACCCCGAGCGGGCCGCCGCGATCCTGGGCAACCCCTTCTACCAGTCGCTCTCCGCGGGCTTCGCCGGCACGCAGGAGTACATGGCGATGGAGAAGCTGGGGCAGCTGCGGTCGCGGGACGAGTGGGACCTGATCGTGGTCGACACCCCGCCGTCGCGGTCCGCGCTGGACTTCCTGGACGCGCCCAAGCGGCTCGGCTCCTTCCTCGACGGCAAGCTGATCCGGGTGCTGCTGGCCCCGGCGAAGGTGGGCGGCCGTGCGGGGATGAAGTTCCTGAACGTCGGGATGTCGATGATGACCGGCGTGCTCGGCAAGGTGCTCGGCGGTCAGCTGCTGCGGGACGTGCAGACGTTCGTGGCGGCGATGGACTCCATGTTCGGCGGGTTCCGTACGCGCGCGGACGCCACGTACAAGCTGCTCCAGGCGCCGGGGACGGCGTTCCTCGTGGTCGCCGCCCCGGAGCGGGACGCGCTGCGGGAGGCCGCGTACTTCGTGGAGCGGCTGGCCGCGGAGGACATGCCGCTGGCCGGTCTGGTGCTGAACCGGGTGCACGGCAGCGGGGCCGGCCGGCTGTCGGCAGAGCGGGCGCTGGCCGCCGCGGAAAATCTTGAGGAGTCCCGCATTGTGGATCAGCGGGACGGGAAAGCTGGACTTCGTAACTCTCCCGACACGTACGGCAGTTCAGAATCACCCGCGCGTAACGTCACCGACGGAGGCTCCCCCGCCACCGAGGACGTCACCGGCGCGGCTCCCGACGACGACCCCACCACGGCGGACGCGGAGGGCGACACGGCCGGCGACGCGGACGCCGAGCGCTCCGTCGACCGTCTCACGGCCGGTCTGCTGAGGCTGCACGCGGAGCGGATGCGCCTGCTCTCGCGCGAGCGGCGGACGCGTGACCGTTTCACGGCGCTCCATCCCGAGGTGGCGGTGGCCGAGGTGGCCGCACTGCCCGGCGACGTCCACGACCTCGCGGGCCTGCGGGACATCGGCGAGCGGCTGGCCGCGGGGCGGACGGAGCTGTCGGACACGCCCTGACGGGCATCCCCTCCTTGCCGGCGCCCTGTGCTGTGCGCCGCCTGGTCGGCCTACCCGCGATCGAGGCGCCAGCAGGCCCGCGTACGCCCGTCGGCACAGCTCAGATCCGCGTGCAGCCGCAGGCACCCATACCGCACCGCGCACGCGCGCACTCCGGCGCACGGTGTCGCGCTCAGCGCACCACAAGGCGCCCCGGAACCATCCCGGGACCTCCCGGAACCACCCCGGGACCCGCTTCAGAACTTCGCGGGCCCGCGTCGGTGAACTCCCAGACCGTCAGGCACGGTGAGCCCTCCGCGGGCCCCGCCCACCGTCCCGGTGGGCCGCGTCGCCCGGTCACGTGGCCGGGCACGCCGAGGACCCCCTGAGAGCCCTCACCGAGAGCTCTCAGCTCACCGCGGCGTAGTCCTCGTAGACCTGGTCGTCGCTGAGCGGCACGACGCCCGTGCCGCGCTCGTACTCCGACCGCGCCGTCTCCAGCAGCCGGCGCCAGGAGGTCACGGTCGGCCGCCGGCGCAGCAGTGCGCGGCGCTCACGCTCCGTCATGCCTCCCCACACGCCGAACTCGACGCGGTTGTCCAGCGCGTCGGCCAGGCACTCCGTACGCACCGGGCAGCCGGTGCACACCGCCTTGGCCCTGTTCTGCGCTGCTCCTTGAACGAACAGTTCATCCGGATCGGTAGTGCGGCAGGCAGCCTGCGCACTCCAGTCGGTAACCCAGCCCATACCGGCGCCGTCCTCTCCCGAATCGAGGCTCCCCCACGGCGGCAGCGGCATATTCACCGCCGCCAGTTGAGGACGTTACGGAAGGTGGGCACAGCGCAACACCCCCAGCGGGCCCAATCTTGAATGGTCCGAACGGACTATGGGTAAACGGCAGATCACCCGGGGGAGTGAGGGGGCGACATGCGCGACACATGGGGCGTTGCGGGTCAGTTCCGTTGCGCCACAACGGGCACCGCGTGACACACGAGGCGATCCGGACACGGCCTCCACACTCCTCGACCGAACTCGTACGAAGAAAGTCGAGAAGATCCGGAACGATTCGGAGTCACCGGACGTATTGATACGTGGCCGCACTGCTGTGACAGTTGGGTGCAGCTTAGGCCAAGGCATATACGCTTGTCCGGCGAATGAGAACGTAGGCTGCTCCCATGCCAAAGAAGCGCTCGGGCGGTGGTCTGTCTCCCACGCAGCAGGCCGCCCAGTTCCTCGGTGTCAGTGTCCTCGCGGGGGCCGTCATGGCCGGCATCGCGCTGCCCGCCGTGGGCGCGCTGGGCCTCGCGGCCAAAGGATCGGTGGAGAGCTTCGACGAGCTCCCGGCCAACCTGAAGACGCCGCCTCTGAGCCAGCGCACCACCATCCTCGACGCCGACGGCGATCTGATCGCCACCGTCTACTCGCGCGACCGCACGGTGGTCGACCTCAAGGACATCTCCCCGTACATGCAGAAGGCGATCGTCGCCATCGAGGACTCGCGCTTCTACCAGCACGGGGCGATCGACCTGAAGGGCGTGCTGCGCGCGCTCAACAAGAACGCCCGCAGCGGTGAGGTCTCCGAGGGCGCCTCGACGCTCACCCAGCAGTACGTGAAGAACGTCTTCGTCGAGGAGGCGGGCGACGACCCGACGAAGGTCGCGCAGGCCACCCAGCAGACCATCGGCCGCAAGATCGCGGAGCTGAAGTACGCGATCCAGGTCGAGGAGGAGCTGGGCAAGAAGAAGATCCTCGAGAACTACCTGAACATCACGTTCTTCGGCCAGCAGGCCTACGGCGTCGAGGCCGCGTCCCGGCGCTACTTCTCCAAGCCGGCCAAGGACCTCAATCTCCAGGAGGCCGCGCTCCTCGCCGGCCTCGTCCAGTCACCGAGCCGCTACGACCCGGTCAACGACGAGGCGGAGGCCAAGAAGCGGCGCAACGTCGTCCTCCAGCGGATGGCCGAGGTCGGCGACATCTCCCCCGAGGAGGCCGCCGAGGCGGCGCGTTCCCCGCTGGGCCTCAAGGTCAGCAAGCCGAAGAACGGCTGCATCACCGCGTCCAAGGGCGCGGGCTTCTTCTGCAAGTACGTGGAGAAGGTCTTCCTCAACGACCCGGTCTTCGGCAAGACCCGCGAGGAGCGGGCGAAGATCTGGAACCAGGGCGGCCTGACCATCCGCACGACGCTGGACCCGCAGGCGCAGGAGTCGGTGCAGCAGGCCCTCAAGAACCACGTCTACCAGTCGGACAAGGTCGCCGCCGCGTCCACGCTGGTGGAGCCGGGCACCGGCAAGATCGTCGCGATGGGCCAGTCGAAGCCGTACGGCTACGGCAAGGACGAGACGGAGATCAACTTCTCCGTGGACTCGGCGTGGGGCGGCTCCAACTTCGGCTTCCCGACCGGTTCGACGTTCAAGCCGTTCGTGGCCGCCGCCGCCCTGGAGGAGGGCCGGCCGCCGACGCAGGTGTACTCCTCCCCGTACGAGATGCCGTACCCGGACACCGTGCGCGGTTGCGAGAAGCCGTGGGTGAACGACGGCAACTACAAACTGGAGAACGAGAACGAGTCCGAGGTCGGTCCGTACGCGCTGAGGGAGGCGATGGCCAAGTCGGTCAACACCTACTTCGTGCAGATGATCGAGGACATCGGGATGTGCCCGGTGGTGACCATGACCGACAAGCTCGGCCTGGTCCAGGGCAACGGGGACAAGATCCCCGAGGTGCCGTCCTCCATGACCCTCGGCTCCACCGGCCTCTCGCCCCTCACCATGGCGAGCGCCTACGCGGCCTTCGCCTCCCGGGGCATGTACTGCACGCCGGTCGCCATCGAGTCGATCACCCAGAAGACGGGTGACCGGTCGAAGTCCCTGCCGGTCCCGAAGTCCACGTGCTCGCGCGCGATGAGCGAGAAGACCGCGGACACGGTGAACGAGCTCCTCAAGGGCGTGGTCGACTCCGGTACCGGTCAGCAGGCCGGCCTCGGCGACGGCCGCGACAACGCCGGCAAGACGGGTACGACGGACGAGCGCATCAACGCCTGGTTCGTCGGCTACACGCCGAACATGTCGGGCGCCGTGTGGGTGGGCAGCGCCAGCCAGGAGGTGGAGATGCGGGACATCACCATCGGCGGCCGGTACCACTCGCTGGTCTTCGGCGGCGCCGTCCCGGGCCCCATCTGGCGCGACGCGATGACCGGCGCGCTGGAGGGCAAGGACGCCCCGCAGTTCAGCCCGGTGCACATCCCGGACCACGAGAAGCCCGAGGACCGGGGCGGCAGCGACGGCGACGGCGGCAACGGCGACGGCGGCAACGGCGACGGCGACGACGGCTTCATCGGCGGCCTGATCAACGGAGGCAACGGCAACGGCAACGGCGGGGGTGAGCCCGACCCGGGCTTCAGCATCCCCGAGGGCTTCCTCCAGGGCCGGGGCGACGGCCCGGGCGGTCGCGGATAACGGCTGACGACGGAGCACCAGGAGAAACGGCGGGCGGTCCCCTCCCCGGGTGGGGAGGGGACCGCCCGCCGTTGTGGCCGTACCGCCCGGCTCAGCCCGCCAGCAGCTTCTTCACGGCGGCGGCCACCCGGCCGCCCTCCGCCTGCCCGGCCACCTTCGGGTTCACGATCTTCATGACGGCGCCCATGGCCTTCGGCCCCTCGGCGCCGGCGGCGCGGGCCTCCTCCACGGCCTGGGCGACGATCGCGTTCAGCTCGTCGTCGGACAGCTGCTTGGGCAGGTAGCCGGCGAGCACCTCGCCCTCCGCCTTCTCCCGCTCGGCCTGCTCGGCGCGGCCGCCCTGCGCGAAGGCCTCGGCCGCCTCACGGCGCTTCTTCGCCTCGCGGGCGATCACCTTCTGCACCTCGTCGTCGGAGAGCTCGCGCTTCTCCTTGCCCGCGACCTCCTCCTTGGTGATCGCGGCGAGCGTCAGCCGGAGCGTCGAGGAGCGGAGCTCGTCGCGCTCCTTGATCGCGGCGTTGAGGTCATCCTGCAGCTTCGACTTGAGCGTGGTCATGACTTGATTGTCGCAGGTGCGGAGGCGGCGGCGCCTGCCGATTTGCGGGGGCCGCGGGCGACCCGCCCCCTAAGGCCGTGGTGACCCTGAGGGCCGTGATGCCCCCTGAGGGCCGTGGTGATCCCTGAGGGCCCTGATGCCCCCTGAGGGCCGTGGTGCCCCTGAGGGCCGTACGGAGGGACCGTCAGGGTCTGACACGATGGGCGCATGCGCGCGCGATACCGAATCCCCCTGGGAATCACGGCGGTCGGCACCGCCGGACTGCTGTACGCCGCGGGCTTCGAAGCCCGCTCCTTCCGCCTCCGACGGGTGACCGTCCCCGTCCTCCCCTCCGGGATGCGCCCCCTGCGCGTGCTGCAGGTGTCCGACATCCACATGGTCGGCGGCCAGCGCAAGAAGCAGCGCTGGCTGCGCTCCCTGGCCGGACTGCGCCCCGACTTCGTGATCAACACGGGCGACAACCTGTCCGACCCCGAGGGCGTCCCCGAGGTCCTGGACGCGCTCGGCCCCCTGATGGAGTTCCCGGGCGCCTACGTCTTCGGCTCCAACGACTACTACGGTCCCCGGCTGCGCAACCCCGCCCGCTACCTGGTCGAGAAGGTGCAGGGCCGTCACGGCCTGAACGGCAACCCGCCGGTCGTCGACGCCGTCCACAACCCGTGGGAGGACCTGCGGGACGGCTTCGACTCGGCGGGCTGGCTCAACCTGACCAACACGCGGGGCACCCTGAAGATCGAGGGCACGTCGATCGAGCTGACGGGACTGGACGACCCGCACATCAAGCGGGACCGGTACGCGGAGGTGACGGGCGGCCCGTCGGCCGGGGCGGACTTCTCGATGGGCGTCGTGCACGCGCCGTACCTGCGCGTGCTGGACTCCTTCGCGGCCGACGGCTACCCGTTGATCCTCGCCGGCCACACGCACGGCGGGCAGCTGTGCATCCCGTTCTACGGCGCCCTGGTCACCAACTGCGACCTGGACACGGACCGCGTGAAGGGCCTGTCCACGCACACGGCGGAGGGCCGGACGTCGTACCTGCACGTCTCGGCGGGCTGCGGCACGAGCCGCTACACGCCGGTGCGCTTCGCGTGCCCGCCGGAGGCGACGCTGCTGACGCTGGTCGGCCGCTGAGGCGCCGGGCCGGCGGGAAGCCCGTCCCCTCCGGGCGGGTAACCCGACCGGCCCACGCCACATCGCCGCGGCCCGGCCCCCGTCCCACGCTGGGGGCATGACCGCCCCGATACCCAGGGACATCCCGGACCTGCCCGCCCTCCCGCGGACGGCTCCGCAGCTGTTCCCCTCCGTCGTCCCGGCCCGAGCCGTCGTACCGCCGGTGCGCCGCCCGCTGACCGCGGTGTACCGGCTGGTCCTGGCGCTGCTGGCGACGGCGGCCGTGCTGATCGAGGTCCTCCTCGGCAGCCCCACCCGGGTACTGAGCTACTTCGTGATCCAGAGCACGGCGCTGCTGGCCCTGGTGACGTTCGCCTCGGCCCGCCGCGCGTGGACCGCCCGCCATCCCCTGCCGGGCGCCGTCACCGGAGCGACGCTCCTGTACGTGCTGATCGCGGCCCTGGTCCACCACATCGCCCTGACGGACGCCTCGCCGGCCTTCTCCATGACGGGCGGGGCGAGCGGGGGCGCGCCGTGGCTCGAGCCGGCCGCCGGCCACCTGCTGCACACGGTGCTGCCGGTCGCCGCGCTGCTGGACTGGCTGGTCCTGACGCCACCGGCCCGCATGCACCTCCGCCAGGCCCCGACGTGGCTGCTGTACCCCCTGGCGTACCTGGCCTTCACCCTGGCCCGGGGCGAGCTGTTCCCCGGCTCCCCCGCCCGCTACCTGTACCCGTTCCTCGACGTCGCGCGGCACGGCTACAAGAGCGTGCTCGCCAACGCGCTCCTCGTGGGACTCGCGATCTACGCCGTGGCGGTCCTGCTGGTGGCCCTGGACCACACTCGCCCGAGAACCAGATTTCGTCTCTAGCCACCAGTGGGCTAAAGTAAACGTCGTCGCCGCGACAGCAGCGACACCGGGGTGTGGCGCAGCTTGGCAGCGCGCTTCGTTCGGGACGAAGAGGTCGTGGGTTCAAATCCCGCCACCCCGACAGCCGCAACACCAGGTGAGGCACCTAGGAACGTTCCTAGGTGCCTCACCTGTTTTCGTGTGCGTGCCTTTAAATGCTTGTCTTCCTACCCGGCTTGCCCCCGACTGGTCGGCACGGGTGCGACCGGGCGGACCGCGGTGAACATCTCGAACTCGGAACGGGCGGCGGAGAGCAACAGCAGCCACTCGTCACAGCCTTGGTCCTGACCTCGACGGGCGTCGGCGTCACTGCGCTGTTCAGCGATGAGCTGTTCGCCGTGCTCGAGCGGGAGTTGTCCAAGGGGCCGGTCGCGCACGGCCGGCCGGACCGGGCCTGGGCCCTGGTGCGGAGGGGATGAGAGCCTGCTCCACCTGTTCGGCCCCTTGCTCGATCGCCCGCGGCGTGAGCGCGCCCGCCTCGGGAACCGCACGCTCCGGAGGGGGCGGGCCGAGCGCCCCGGGGAATCGGGGCGCCCGGCCAGGACGGGTGCTCTACGCGGCCTTCGGTTGCAGGTAGCGGGCCAGCAGGTCGTCCAGGGTCACGATGCCGGTGAGACGGCCCGTGGCGTCGCGGACCACGGCGAGTGACGCCCGGCGTCGGCGCAGGACCTCGATCGCCTCGGCGACCGTGGCGTCCTCCGCCAGTTCGGGTACGGGGCGTGCCAGCGTGCGGGCGTCGGCCGTCCGCCCGTGTGCCCGCGCCACGAGGACGTCGCGGGCGTGCACCGAGCCGAGGACGGCGTCCCCGTGACGGACGAGCATGCGGGTGCGGTCGTGGGCGGTGGCCAGGCCGAGGATCTGCTCCGCCTCGGCATCGGGGGCGACCGCCACGATGTCGGCGGCCGGGACCGTCAGGTCACGCACGGGTGTCTCGGGCTCGGTCAGTGACCGGGTCAGCAGGTCGGAGTCCGTTTCGCTGATCAGGCCCAGCCGTTCGGACTCCTCGATCAGGTGGGTGAGCTGTTCCCGGTTGTGGACGGAGGCCAGTTCGTCGCGTGGCGTGACCCGGCAGAGGCGGACCAGTGTGTTGCTGACCTTGTTGAGGACCCAGATCAGCGGGCGTACGGCGGTCGCGACGGCGCGGAAGGGCGGGGACAGCAGCATCGCGGAGCGCTCGGGGTGGGCGATGGCCCAGGACTTGGGCGCCATCTCGCCGAGGACCATGTGCAGGAACACCACGACGATCATCGCGACGGCGAAGGCCACGCCGTAGCTGAGCGCGGTGGGCAGGCCCAGCTTGACCAGCAGCGGGTCCAGCTCGTGGGAGATGGCGGGCTTGGACACGGAGCCCAGGCCGAGCGTGCACACGGTGATGCCGAGCTGGGCGCCGGCCAGCATCAGCGACAGTTCCCGCATGCCGGCCAGGGCCGCCTTGGCGCCGCGTCGCCCGTCGGCCACGGCCTTCTCCATGCGGTGCCGCTTGGCGGCGACGAGCGCGAACTCGGCCGCGACGAAGAAGCCGCTGCCGATGAGCAGCAGGGCGGTGACGAAGAGCGCCATCGGGAAACTCATGCCTGCTCCTCCGCCTTCTCGGCCAGCCGTTCGATCCTGATGCGTTCGGGCACGTGCCGGTCCAGGGTGCGTACGTCGATCCGGACGTCGCCGCCCGCCGGCAGCGCCACCGTGAGCCGGTCCCCGATCGCCGGGAAGCGGCCGAGCCGGTCGACGATGAGCCCGGCCACGGTTTCGTAGTCGTCCTCCTCGGGCAGTTGGATGCCGGTCGCCTCGGCCACCTCGTCCAGGCGTCGTCCGGCGTCCACCAGCCAGCCGTCGCCGTCCGCGACCGCCACTTCGGTGACCTTGTCCGTCTCGTCCGCGATGTCGCCCACGAGTTCCTCGGCGATGTCCTCGTAGGTGACGACGCCGGCCACGCCTCCGTGCTCGTCCAGGACGACGGCGAACTCGTCGTCCTGGACGCGCATCCGCTCCACGGCGTCCGGCAGCGGCAGGGTGTCGGGCAGCAGCAGCGGGCGCCGGGCCGCCGCCCCGGCCATGGTGGCAGCGGCCCTCTCCGGCGCCAGTCCCATCAGGTCCCGTACGCCCAGGACGCCCGCGACGTCGTCCGGGTGGTCGCCGAGCACCGGGTAGTTGGAGTGCCCGTGCCGGGCGATGAGGGTGACGGCCTCGGCGGCCGTGGCGTCCTTGCGGACGAAGACCGCGTCGGCCCGCGGCACCATCACCTCGCGCAGCGTCCGCTCGGAGAACTCCAGGGCGTGGTCGAGCAGCTCGGCCGTTCCGCGCGGCAGCTCGCCCTGTTCGTGGGACTCGCCGATCAGGTGGCCGAGTTCCTCGAGGGTGGCGCCATGGTGGAGTTCTTCGACCGGTTCGATGCCCACGGCGCGCAGCAGTCTGTTGGCCGCCCCGTCGAAGATCCGGATCACCGGACCGACCACCTTGAGGTAGCCGAGAGTGGAGCCGGCCAGGCCCTTGGCCAGCCTTTCCGGGACGGCGATGGCGAGGTTCTTCGGGGCCAGCTCGCCCAGCACCATCTGCACGACCGTGGCCAGCACGAAGGCGAGGACGACGGAGATCCCGGTGACGGCGGCGCCCTGGACGCCGATGCCGGACAGTACGGGCCGCAGCAGCGCGGAGACGGACGGCTCGGCGATGAAGCCGACGACCAGACCGGTCACCGTGATGCCGAGCTGGGCGCCCGAGAGCATGAACGACAGCCGCTCCAGCACCTTCAGCGCCCGGGCGGCCTTCTTGTCCCCCTCCTCGGCCTCACGGGCGAGAGCCAGCCGGTCGGCCGAGACGTAGGCGAACTCCTGGGCGACGAAATAGCCCGTCCCTGCCGTCAGGACGAACACGGCCAGCAGCCCCAGCCAGGCTTCCACGGCGCTCACCTCGCCCCGCCCCGCCTCGTGCCGTGCTCAGGAAACCCCGGGCGGAATGGCCGGGGACTGTGCCCCGACGGGTCCGTCGATCTGGCGGACAAGGTGTCGCTCCCTCATTAGACGTGCGGACGGAGAACGATTCTGGCCGGAACCGGGTTCCCGTCCCCGTCACACCTGTTCCCGGTGGCGGACCCGCTCCGCATCGGCTGAGGCACCGCGGGGGCGGCATCGCGTCCCCCGGCGCCCGGCCCGGATGCACCCCCGTTCCCGTGTGACGTAGGGTGCCGTCGGTCATGGCCCGTAGGACGACTGGGACGGTGGAGGGGGACGGTCATGGGCGGCGCTGGGCGCATGGGGCACACTCCGCTGCCGGGCATCGGTGTGCGGTACGACCTCGTCACGCGGGAGCGGCGGCGGTTGTCGGTGATCGCCCATCTGGACGGCGCCCGGACGCTGAACGTCTACCGCAGGGACGACCCGGACGACACCGCGGTGTGCCTGAGACTGAACGCCGAGGAGGCCGCGGCCGTCGTCGACGCGCTGCTCCCCTCGCACCACAGCCCGAACCTGCTGGCGACGGCCGAGCTGGGGCTGGTCGCCGAGCGGATCGAGCTGTCGTCCACCTCGTACTGGAACGGGCGGGTGCTCGGCGACACCCGGATGCGCACGGGGACCGGTGTGTCCGTCGTCGCCGTGCTGCGCCGCGCCGAGGCGATCCCCTCCCCCGGCCCCGACTTCCGGCTGGCCGGCGGCGACACCCTCATCGTGATCGGCACGCGTGAGGGTGTCGGCGTCGCCGCCGGGATCCTCGGGCGGGAGTGATCGGCCACGGCCTTCGGGGACGTCGGGCCTTCGTGGCCGCCCGAGCCTCCGGGACCGGGGGGCGCCTCCCGGTACCGGGGGCGACCCACGCGCCGGCCCACGTCCTGTGCCCCGCCCACGGTCCGGCCCGACCCCTGTACCCCGCGCTCCGGCCCGAGTCCTCACACCTTCATGCCCCACGCTCCGGCCCGAGTCCTCACACCTTCGCCGGCTCCGGCTCCGGCTCCGGCTCCGGCGCCGTCCGCTCCGTCTCCAGCGGTGTCCCCGGGCGGCCCATGACCTTGCGGGCCAGCGGTTCGGTCCAGCGGGCGGTGAGCGGGCCGAGGACGACCAGGATCAGGACGTACGCCGTGGCCAGCGGGCCGATGCGGGGCTCCACGCCGACCGCGAGGCCCGCGATGACGATGGAGAACTCGCCGCGCGCCACCAGCGTGCCGCCCGCACGCCAGCGCCCCGCGCCCTTGATGCCCGCGCGCCGGGCCGCGTACCAGCCCGTCGCGACCTTCGTCAGGGTGGTGACGATCGCCAGGAGCAGCGCCGGGACCAGGACCGGCGGGATGTCGGCCGGGTCGGTGGACAGGCCGAAGAAGACGAAGAAGACGGCGGCGAACAGGTCCCGCAGCGGGGTGAGCAGGTTGCTCGCTCCCTCGGCGACCTCACCGGACAGGGCGATGCCCACGAGGAACGCGCCGACGGCCGCCGACACCTGCAGTTCCTGCGCCACTCCCGCGACCAGGAGCGTCAGGCCCAGCACGACCAGCAGCAGCATCTCCGCGTTGTCCGAGGACACCGCGCGGCTGATCAGGCGTCCGTGGCGCAGCGCCACGTAGAGCACGGCGCCGACGGTGCCGAGGGAGATCAGCAGGGTGACCGAACCGCCCGCCAGGCCGGCGCCCGCCAGCACCGCGGTGAGGATCGGCAGGTAGACCGCCATCGCCAGGTCCTCGATCACCAGGACTCCGAGCACCACCGGTGTCTCGCGGTTGCCGAGCCGGCGCAGGTCGCCGAGCACCTTCGCGATCACGCCCGAGGAGGAGATCCAGGTGACACCGGCCAGCGCGACGGCCGCGACCGGGCCCCAGCCCAGGATCAGCGCCGCCACGGCGCCCGGCACCGCGTTGAGGACGAAGTCCACCGCCCCGGACGGGTACTGCGTCTTGAGGTTGGTGACCAGCTCGGACGCGCTGTACTCCAGTCCCAGCATGAGCAGCAGCAGGATGACGCCGATCTCGGCGCCGACGGCGGTGAACTCCTCGCTGGCCCGCAGCGGCAGGATGCCGCCGTGGCCGAAGGCGAGGCCGGCCAGCAGGTAGAGCGGGATGGGCGAGAAGCCCACCCGTCCGGCGAGGCGGCCCAGCAGACCCAGGGCGAGGATGATGGCGCCCAGTTCGATGAGCATGGTGGCGGTGTTGTGCACGGGCGTCGGTCCTCCGGGTCGGTGACGGCGGCGTCAGTGCCAGAAAGGGGCGGGCGTGGCGTGCGGGCGGACGGCGGGGCGCCGGGTCACGCACGGGAGCCGCGGGGCGCGGTGAGGCGGGGTGCGGTGAGGCGGGGTGCGGTGAGGGAGACGGCGGGTGTCCTGGTCCGTCTGCGGTGCGACGCCGGGGAGGCCCGGATCGGGCGGGCGGTGGCGTGCGGGCGGGCTGCCGCGCCCTTGCCGGAGGGGCGGCGGCCGGGCAGGTCAGGCGCCGGAGACGGCGCCGCCGGGTTCGGGAACGCTGTCGCGGGGGGTGATGTCGATGCGCACGGGCCGGTTCGTGTCACGGCGTACAGCACGTCGGTTCATGTCACGTCCCCCCTCGCATCCGGGTCCGCCTCTCGCGGACCGAGCGTTCGGCAGCTCGACGGAGCGCCAAGGCGAGGTAAAGTTTACCGTACGACAAATGTCGTGTACGTCGCGTACATGTGCGAGGCGTGTAAAACGCCTGGCGCGCACCGTGTTCCGCCGGTGACCCAGCGCCTCGTCGCGGCGGTGCGGCGTACGGGTGGGGCAAGGGCGCCGGTGACCTCGTCCCCCTTCGTCACTGCCGGCTGGCCATGACCGTACGACGGGCCGTCCCGTCCCGCCGCTCCCTGGAACCGAGCGCCGTGATCGGGCAGTCTTCTGCCCTGTGGTGAGCCTCCTTCCGAACCCCGTCCCGCCCAGCGATCCGATCGCCCACATGGTGGTGTGCGGCGACGACGGTCTGGCGCACCGGCTCACCGCCGAACTGCGCACCGTGTACCGGGAACAGGTGGTTCTCGTGGTGCCCCCGTCCGGACGCACCCCGTCCCAGCCGATGGCCGGGCGGGCCCGGGCCGCCTCCGCGGCGCTGTTCGGCCGGGTGGTGACCGCCGTCAACCGGGGCACCGGAAGCTCCGACGACACCCTGGTCCCGGACGAACGGGTGATGGAGGCCGCCGAACCCACCGAGGCCGTGCTCGCCGACGCGGGCGTGGACCGGGCCGCCGCGCTGGCCCTCGTGTACGACGACGACGAGACCAACATCCGCGCCGCGCTGACCGCCCGCCGGCTCAACCCCCGGCTGCGTCTGGTCCTGCGGCTCTACAACCGGCGCCTCGGCCAGCACATCGAGGAACTCCTCGACCAGGCCGCCGAGCTGGCGGGCGGCACGGCCGTGGGTCGCGGAGGGCACGGGGACGGGGGGTACGGGGGCCACGGCGCCGACATCTCGACCACCGTGCTGTCCGACGCCGACACCACCGCGCCCGCGCTGGTCGCCACCGCGCTGGTCGGCACCAGCAAGGTCGTCGACGCGGAGGGGTTGCTGCTGCGGGCGGTGGAGCGCCGCCCGCCACGGCCCGGCGAGGTGGCCGACCCGGGACTGTGCACGCTGGCGCTGCTGTCCGCGACCAGCAACGACCCGGCGGGCAACGAGGGATCCGAGGACAGCGGCGACCGGGGGCCTCAACTGCTCCCCGACGCCGAGGCGGTGGCGGCGGCGACCGGGCGCGGCACGGTGGTGCTGGAGCAGGTGTCGCACTCCGGCCCCTCGCTGCCGGCCCGGCGGGCCGGGGCGATGCCGTTCGCCTCGCTGTTCTCGGCGCGGCTGCGGTGGTCACTGGCCGGGCTGGTGGCCGCGGTGGTCGGACTCGCGGTGGCGCTGATCCTGATCACCGACGACCACCCGCTGCACGCCGTCTACGTCACGCTGCTGGACCTGTTCGCCATCAACGAGCCCGCGCTCGACGCGCCGCTCGGGCAACAAGTGCTCCAACTGCTTTCCGGCCTGGTCGGATTGCTGCTGCTGCCGGTGCTGCTGGCCGCGGTGCTGGAGGCGCTGGGCACCTTCCGCACGGCGTCCGCGCTGCGGAAGCCGCCGCGCGGACTGAGCGGGCACGTGGTGCTGCTCGGGCTCGGCAAGATCGGCACCCGGGTGCTGACCCGGCTGCGCGAACTGCACATCCCCGTGGTGTGCGTCGAGGCCGACCCGGAGGCGCGGGGCATGGCCGTCGCCCGGAGGTTACGGGTACCGGTCGTGGTCGGGGACGTCACGCAGGAGGGCGTCCTGGAATCGGCGAAGATCCACCGCGCGGACGCGCTGCTCGCCCTGACCAGCGTCGACACCACCAACCTGGAATCCGTGCTCTACGCCCGCTCGGTGCGCCCCGACCTGCGGGCGGTGCTGCGGCTGTACGACGACGACTTCGCCAAGGCCGTGTACCGGACGCTGCGCACCGCGCACCCGGCCGCGGTGACCCGGAGCCGGTCGGTGTCCCACCTGGCCGCGCCCGCCTTCGCCGGGGCGATGATGGGGCGGCAGATCCTGGGCGCGATCCCCGTGGAGCGGCGGGTGCTGCTGTTCGCGGCGGTCGTCGTCAACGGGCATCCGCAGCTGGAGGGACGCACGGTCGCGGAGGTGTTCCGGCCGGGCGCCTGGCGCGTCCTGGCGCTGGACACGGCGGCCCGGGGCGGCGGCGCGGGTGACGGGGCAGCGGGCTCCGGCCTGGTGTGGGACCTGCCGGACACCTACGTCCTGCGCGCGGGCGACCGCGTGGTCCTGGCGGCGACCCGCCGGGGGTTGGCGGAGCTGCTGGGCCGGCGGACGCGGAGCACGCGGTAGTCCCGGCACGGAGTTCCGTCACGGCACGGGATGCCGTCACGGCGCGGGGCCGCCCCGTGCCGAGGGTGAGCAGAAGCCGCCCCGGCGGACACGAAGCCGGAAACACGGGCGCGGGGCCGCCGCGCGCCGAGGGGTGCCGGGATTCCCCCGGCGCGCGGGAGGCGCGCCGTCGTTACGGCAGGTGCCGGGCCGCGAAGTCCAGCTCCAGGCGGATCTGCTTGATGCGTTCGTCGACCACCAGGGAGCCGTGACCCGCGTCGTAGCGGTAGACCTCGTGGACCGCGTTGCGGGACTCCAGGCGCTTGACGTAGTTCTCGATCTGCTGGATCGGGCAGCGCGGGTCGTTCACCCCCGCCGAGATGTAGACCGGGGCCTTGACCTGGTCGACGTAGGTGATCGGGGACGACGCCTCGAAGCGCTCGGGGACCTCCTCGGGCGTGCCGCCCAGCAGCGTGCGGTCCATCGCCTTCAGCGCTTCCATCTCGTCGTGGTACGCCGTGACGTAGTCGGCGACCGGGACCGCCGCGATGCCCAGCGCCCACGCGTCCGGCTGCGTGCCGAGGCCCAGCAGCGTCAGGTAGCCGCCCCAGGAGCCGCCGGTGAGGATCAGCCGCTCGGGGTCCGCGAGACCGGAGGAGACGGCCCACTCGCGGACCGCCGCGATGTCCTCCAGCTCGATCAGGCCCACCCGGTGCTTCAGGGCGTCCGTCCAGGCGCGGCCGTATCCGGTGGAGCCGCGGTAGTTGACACGTACCACCGCGTAACCGTGGTCGACCCAGGCCGCCGGGCCCGCCGCGAAGGAGTCGCTGTCGTGCCAGGTCGGGCCGCCGTGGATGTCGAAGACGGTCGGCAGCGGGCCGGTCGCGCCGGCCGGCTTCTGGACGAGCGCGTGGATGCGGCCGCCCGGGCCCTCCACCCACACGTCCTCCACCGGCACCGACCCGGGCGACTTCATGCCGGGCGGGTCCAGGACCACACCGCCCGAGGTGGAGCGGACCGCGGGCGGCTGGGCCGCCGACGACCACAGGTACTCCACGCTGCCGTCGGGACGGGCCGTCGCGCCGGAGACCGCGCCGCGCGGCGTGGGGATCCTCTCCAGCCGGCGCCCGGCGAGGTCGTAGCGGAACAGCTCGCCGCGGGCCTCGAAGCCGTGCGCGATGAGCAGGGCCGTGCCGTCCGGGTACCACTCGGCGCTGACGTCGCCGGGCAGGTCCAGCTCCAGGTCCGTCTCCTCGCCCGTCGCCACGTCCCACACCAGGGGCTCCCAGCGTCCGCGCCGCTGGTGGCCGATGAGCAGCCGGGTGTCGCCCGCCACGGGTGCGAAGCCCAGCACCTCCAGGCCCAGTTCCTCGGTGCCGCCGCGGGTGTCGTCCAGCTCGGCGACCGTCGTGCCGTCGGGGCGCATCACGCGCAGCGCGGAGTGCATCGCGTCCCCGTGCTCCGTGTGCTCGACCGCGATCAGCGAACCGTCGTAGGAGAGGTCGCCGACGCCCGCCGACTCGCGGTGCCGGTACAGCTCCACCGGCGCCTCCCCCGTGCGCACCAGGTGGATCGTCGTACCGTCCTCGTCGGTGGAGCGGCCGACGACCGCCGTGCGGCCGTCGCGGCCCAGCGCCAGGCCCGCCGGGTACGAGGGATCCAGTCCCGGGGCCGCCAGCTCGTCCTCGCCGCCGGAGAACCGCTGCCGGCGCCAGACGCCGAACTCGTCGCCGTCCTTGTCGTCGAACCACCAGATCCACTCGCCGTCCGGCGAGAGCACGCCGTCCGTCGTGCCGTTCGACCGGTTCGTCACCTGGCGCTGTTCACCGGTCGCCCGGTCCCAGGCGTACAGCTCGTACGTCCCCGTCGCGTTCGACACGAACAGGGAACGGTCGGGGGCGTCCTCCGCCCAGTCGGGAAGGGACACCCGGGGTGCGCGGAAGCGCTTCTCCCAGTCCGGCATCTCCCCGGTCTGCGGCACTCGCTCGGTCTGGTGGTCCGCCCGGTCCGGCACGTCGGACCCGTTGCTCTCAGTCATGACCCCATACTGCCCGTCCGGACGGCCTCGCGCGTCCGAGGTCCCCAGCCTGTGGACAACTTCCCCCGGAACGTCCACCGGACCTCTCACCCGATGTGCTGACCCGAGTCAGCGCCGCCCCGTCGCCCGGCGCCCACGAGAGGCCGCCGGGGCCCGCGGCGCAGGCGACCCCGCGGCAGGGGGACCGTCCGCGGACCCGTACCGTTGAGGGCGTGTACCGGTTTCTGCTGACCCCCCGCTGGTGGGCGATCAACGTCTTCCTGCTGCTCTCGATCCCCTTCTGCGTGTTCATGGGGTCCTGGCAGCTGGGCCGGTTCGAGGACCGGGTGGACAACCACCGCGAGGCCGAGGCGCAGGTCGCCGAGGCCAAGAAGGAGGAGGCCCGGCCGCTGGACGACCTGCTGCCGGTGACCAAGGCCACGTCCGGCAAGCAGGCCACCGCGACCGGCCGGTACGACACCCAGCTCCTCGTCCCCGACCGCACGCTGGACGACAAGGACGGCTACTACGTCCTGACCCTGCTGCGCACCGACACCGGCCGCGCGCTGCCCGTCGTACGCGGCTGGCTGCCCGGCGCGCCCGACCCGGCGAAGGCTCCCGCGCCGCCCGCCGGCGAGGTCACCGTCACCGGCGCGCTCCAGGCGTCCGAGACCCCGGGCAGCAACGGCGTCAGCGCCCGCAGCGGCCTGCCGGAGGGCCAGACCGCCGCGATCAGCGCGGCCTCCCTGGTCAACCTCGTGCCGTACGACGTGTACGACGCCTGGGTCACGCTGAACAGCGGGGACTCGGGCATGCGTGCGGTGCCGGCGTCCGCGCCCGGCGGCACCGGCCTGGACCTGAAGGCGTTCCAGAACCTCGGCTACACCGCCGAGTGGTTCGCCTTCGTCGGCTTCGTGATCTTCATGTGGTTCCGCCTGCTGCGCCGTGAGGTGGAGCTCGCCCGCGACGCCGAGCTGGGCCTGGGGCCGGACACGGACACGGTCACGGACATGGGGACGGCGGACGAGGGCGGGAAGCCGCAGGGCGGGACGCCCGAGGGCGACGGCGACGGTGACGGCGCCCCGCGTCAGGCGACCGGTGTGAGCAGCCCCGTCCAGTAGACCGTCCCGGCGCAGGCGTTGGCCACCGTCGTGGTGGCCGAGCCGGAGCCCGTGGCCGCCGTGTAGGTCACCGCCACACTGCCCTCGGTCCCGCCGTCCTGCCGCAGCAGCTGCGTCGTCGTGGCCGTCCCGGTGCCCGCGCCCGCGGACGCGCCGTCCGGGTTCGTCGGCTCGCCGGAGGGCGTGGGGTCCGCCGAGGGGCCGCCGGAGCCGCCGCCCGCGGTGTCGCCGGGGACCGGACAGGTCTCCGAGGGCACCCAGGCGAACCGCACCTCGTACGAGGCGCCCGGCTCGAGGACCGCGGTCGCCGCCTCCAGCGACGGGTCCGGCAGGGCGGCCGCCGCGTCTCCCGCGACATGCCGCGCCGTCCCGATCTTCGCCGCGTCGGCCGCGCCCTGCGGGGTCGCGCTCACGGTGCCCGCGCCCTCGACGACGCAGCTCGCGCCGGAGACGTTGGTGACGCGGAAGGAGCCGTAGACGGCGCCCGCCGAGTCGGGTGCGGCGCTGGTCGCGGTCGCGGGACCGAGCTGGGCGGCGGTGCAGGCAGGGGCGTCCGCCGTGGTGCCGGCCGAGGGACCGGCGCCCTCGGACGCGCCCGTGCTCGTACCGGTGCTCGCGCCGGCCTCGTCCCCCTCCTTCGTGGCGCCCTTCTCGTCGTCGCCGACCTCGTCGGAGGAGCCGCCGGCGGTGCTCTCGCCGTTGCCGGGGTCCTTGCCCTGGCCGGTGCCGCCCTGGGCCTGCGAGGCGTGTCCGACGGCGGACGGGTTGGCGTCGGAGCCGGAGGTGGCGGAGACGTGGACCAGCGCGGGCACGGCGGTGCCGAGGAGGAGCGCGGCGGCCGCCGCGCCGACGAGGGCCTGGCGTTTGCGCGCGCGGCGGGCGGGGACGGCCCGGCGCAGGTAGTCCAGGGTGCCGTCGCTCGGCTCCACGTCCTGGACGGCCTGATGCAACAGGGTTCGCAGGTGCAGCTCGTCCGAGTCGAGCCCTCCGGGGCTCTGTTCGTCCCGGCCGTCGTTCACAGTTCCGTTCCCAGCGTGCGTGTGTGTCGGGTCCTGTCCGTGCGGTGTCACGAGCGCGCGCAGCCGCGCGATCCCGTCCTCGTCGGGCACGCCCCCGCGACTCGGGCCGCGTACGGACTCCGGGCGGTCCGAGTCCTCCGGTCCCGGTGCGGAGTCCCCCCCGTCCGCACGGGAGTCGTCCGTACCGGAGCCCGAGTCGTCGTCCCTCACCGCGCGCAAGGCCCGTCCGGACCCGGGCGGTCGCCGGTCGTCCTCGTGCCCGCCGTCGCCGGAGTCCTCCCCGGCGCCGGAGGCGCGGCCGTCCGCGGACTCCTGGCCCGCCGCGGCATCCGTGGAGCCGGAGGAGCTCCGCGAGCCCTCCGGCTCGCGGTCCTCGGGGCGCGGGTCCCTCATGTCCTGGCCGTCGCTCATGCCGACGCTCCCATGGCCAGCCGCAGCGCGGCGATGCCGCGTGAGCCGTACGCCTTGACCGAGCCGAGCGATATGCCGAGGGTCTCGGCGACCTGAGCCTCCGTCATGTCGGCGAAGTAGCGCAGCACCAGCACCTCGCGCTGGCGGCGCTGCAGACCCTTCATCGCCTTGATGAGGGAGTCGCGTTCGAGCTGGTCGTACGCGCCCTCCTCCGCGCTCGCCATGTCGGGCATGGGCTTGGACAGCAGCTTGAGGCCGAGGATGCGGCGGCGCAGCGCGGAACGGGACAGGTTGACGACCGTCTGGCGCAGATAGGCCAGGGTCTTCTCCGGGTCCCGGACCCGTTTGCGGGCGGAGTGGACGCGGATGAACGCCTCCTGGACGACGTCCTCGCAGGAGGCCGTGTCGTCGAGGAGCAGGGCCGCGAGTCCCAGCAGCGAGCGGTAGTGCGCGCGGTAGGTCTCGGTGAGGTGGTCGACCGTGGTGCCGACCGCCACCGTCTCGTCGGCGCCGTCGCGCTGACCGGGAATGCGGGCGGGGCGCGCTGCGGGCATGGGCGCGATCACCGGCATGCCACCGGACGCGCCGGCCACGCGGGGCCGGAGCGTGCCGCGGGGCGGCCGCAAGGTCGTGCCGCGGGGCGCTGTGAAGTCGAGTACCTCAGCCACGCCAGTTGGACGCGCTTCCCCTCGTGAGGGTTGTACGTGCCGGGCGTCACGTCTGCGCCGACCGGTGCCGTCCACCGCCCACCCGTGTCAGGCAGCACCACCGGCAGCACATCGAATGCCCTCATGCGTCCCGCTCTTCCCCTGTGTTTCATATGAACGGACGTCCCCACGCCCGGCTCCAGACGTCCCCACGCCTGGGAAGCAGCGTCCCCACACCCCGGACAAGGGTGAACGCAAAGACGCTCCCCGCCCTCCGCTCGGTTGCGGCTGGCGGGGAGGTGAATCCTCGTCCGCAATCCTCGGCCCAGGAAGTTGCATGTTCAAGTGGTGCGAGCCGAGAAGCCCGCCCCCCAGGTTCCTCACAGATCCTACAAATGAAACCTCTGTGATCCAGACCTTTTACCGCACGGCCGGCCGCTGTGCACCGGGCGGCCGTGCGCCAGGCGGCCGTGCGCCAGGCGGCCGTACGTCAGGCGGCCGTGCGTCAGGCGGCCTTGTGCTCCGCGGCTATCAGCTCGGCGATCTGCGCGGTGTTGAGCGCGGCGCCCTTGCGCAGGTTGTCCCCGCACACGAACAGCTCCAGCGCCGTGGGGTCGTCCAGGGCCCGGCGCACCCGCCCGACCCAGGTCGGATCGGTGCCGACGACGTCGGCGGGGGTGGGGAACTCGCCCGCGGCCGGGTTGTCGAAGAGGACCACGCCGGGGGCGGTGGCGAGGATCTCGCGCGCCTTGCCGACGGTGACCTCGTTCTCGAAACGGGCGTGCACGGTGAGGGAGTGCACGGTGACCACGGGGACGCGCACGCAGGTGACCGCGACCGGGAGGGCGGGCAGGCCGAGGATCTTGCGGGACTCGTCCCGCACCTTCATCTCCTCGGACGACCAGCCGTCCTCGCGCAGCGAACCGGCCCACGGCACGACGTTCAGCGCGACCGGCTCCGGGAACGGCCCGGTGTTGTCCCCCACGGCCCGCCGTACGTCGCCCGGGCTGGTGCCCAGGTCGGTACCGGCCACCAGGGACAGTTGCTCGCGCAGCGTCCGCACGCCGGCCTGGCCGGCGCCGCTGACCGCCTGGTACGACGAGACGACCAGCTCGCGCAGGCCGAACTCGGCGTGCAGCGCGCCGAGCGCGACGATCATCGACAGGGTGGTGCAGTTCGGGTTGGCGACGATGCCGCGCGGGCGGCTGCGTACCGCGTGCGGATTGACCTCGGGGACGACCAGCGGCACGTCCGGGTCCATGCGGAAGGCGCCGGAGTTGTCGACGACGACCGCGCCGCGCGCGGCGGCGACGGGCGCCCACACGGCGGCGACCTCGTCGGGCACGTCGAACATGGCGACGTCGACCCCGTCGAAGGCCTCCTCGGTGAGCGCCATCACCTCGACCTCCTCCCCGCGCACGGCCAGCTTGCGGCCGGCTGAGCGCGGGGAGGCGATGAGCCTGATCTCGCCCCAGATGTCCGCGCGCTGGGACAGGATCTGGAGCATGACCGTGCCGACGGCCCCGGTCGCTCCCACGACCGCGAGCGTCGGCCGCCCGGAACGCCCGGGTCCTGCGGTCCCGGTCATCAGCGGCCGGTGCCTCCGTAGACCACGGCCTCGTCGCTGTCGGAGTCGAGACCGAAGGCGGTGTGCACGGCGCGCACGGCCTCCGGCACGTCGTCCTTGCGGGTGACGACCGAGATACGGATCTCGGAGGTCGAGATCAGCTCGATGTTCACGCCGGCGTCGCTGAGCGCGGTGAAGAAGTCGGCGGTGACACCGGGGTTGGTCTTCATGCCCGCGCCGACCAGGGAGATCTTGCCGATCTGGTCGTCGTAGCGCAGGGAGTCGAAGCCGATGGCGCCCTTGTTCTTCTCCAGGGCGTCGATGGCCTTGCGGCCCTCGGACTTCGGCAGGGTGAAGGAGATGTCCGTCAGGCCGGTGGACGCGGCGGACACGTTCTGCACGACCATGTCGATGTTGATCTCGGCGTCCGCGATGGTGCGGAAGATCGACGCGGCCTCGCCGGGCTTGTCGGGCACGCCGACGACCGTGACCTTGGCCTCGGAGGTGTCGTGTGCGACACCGGAGATGAGAGCCTGCTCCACCTGCTTGTCCCCTTGCTCGATCGGCTCGCTGCTGACCCACGTGCCCTGCAGTCCGCTGAAGGACGAACGGACGTGGATCGGGATGTTGTACCGGCGGGCGTACTCCACACAGCGGTGGAGCAGCACCTTGGAACCGGAGGCGGCCAGTTCGAGCATGTCCTCGAACGAGATCCAGTCGATCTTCCTGGCCTTCGTCACCACGCGCGGGTCGGCGGTGAACACACCGTCGACGTCCGTGTAGATCTCGCACACCTCGGCGTCGAGCGCCGCGGCGAGGGCGACGGCGGTGGTGTCGGAGCCGCCGCGGCCGAGCGTGGTGATGTCCTTGGTGTCCTGGCTGACGCCCTGGAACCCGGCGACGATGGCGATGTTGCCCTCGTCCACCGAGGCCTGGATGCGGCCCGGCGTGACATCGATGATGCGGGCTTTGTTGTGGACCGAGTCGGTGATGACACCTGCCTGGCTGCCGGTGAAGCTCTGGGCGTTGTGGCCCAGGTTCTTGATCGCCATGGCCAGCAGGGCCATGGAGATCCGCTCTCCGGCGGTCAGCAGCATGTCGAGCTCGCGGCCGGCAGGGATCGGGGAAACCTGCTCGGCGAGATCGATCAGCTCGTCCGTCGTGTCGCCCATCGCGGAAACCACGGCGACCACCTGGTGGCCGTTCTTCTTGGCTTCCACGATCCGCTTGGCGACGCGCTTGATGCCTTCGGCATCGGCTACGGAGGAGCCTCCGTACTTCTGCACGACAAGGCCCACGTGCGCTCCTCGCTCAGTCCGTCGTTGTCCACAGTCCGCACACATGTGTGTCCGCTGCGGTCGGCTCAGTCTATCGGCGTCCGAAAATCCGCCCCTCGAGATATCGCATGGTGAGACTTCGGACGCTCGCGGGGGGCTCCTGCCCAGACCGGCGCCCACCACTCGGAAAAGTGCCCCGCGTCACACGGGAGGCGGTCCTTTTCGGTCGGCGAGATCTCCGAGGGGCCGGGTGTGCGGCCCTCCCGGACGGCGCGGACCTCACGCAGGCGGCGGTGTCCCCCCACGTGGGTTTCGGCCGCCGTACGCGCGGTCCGCTCGCGGGACGCCGGAGTCCCTGCCCGCGTCGCCCACGCACACGCTGTCGCTCACGCGGCGGACACCGGCGGGCACACACTCCCCGCGAAGCGTGAACACACCGGCTGATTCCGTCCGCTGAGCGCTCGTCCGAGCGTCCGATGGACGGTCGCCTGCTCTTCGCTCACGCTTTTCCCATCACGTGACCGGGCGCATGCCCAGCGGGGTGGCGATCTCCTCGGCCATGACCTTGCCGGCCTCGGCCTCGAGGGTCTCGTCGCGCAGGCCCTGGTCGGTGTCCAGGCCGTCGAGTTCGGCCAGGGGCTGGTTCAGGCGGACGTGGGCGACGACCGACTGCAGGGCGCGCAGGGTCGCCGACGCCGTGGAGCCCCAGTTGGAGAAGTAGGAGAACTGCCACCACCACAGCGCCTCCGACGTGCGGCCCGCCTTGTAGTGGGCCATGCCGTGGCGCAGGTCCGTGATGACGTCGGTGAGGTCGTCGGAGATGCGCGCCGGCACCGGGGCCTTGCGCGGCTCGTACGGGTCGAAGACCTCGGAGTAGACGTCGATCGGGTCGAGCAGCCGCGCCAGGTTCTCGCGCAGCTCGTCCACGTCCGGCTCGGGGCCCATGTCCGGCTCGTAGCGCTCCTCGGGGACGATGTCCTCGTGGGCGCCCAGACGGCCGCCCGCGAGGAGCAGCTGGGAGACCTCCAGGAGGAGGAAGGGCACCGCCGAGTCCGGCTCGTCGCCCTTCGCGACCTCCGTGACGGCGACCAGGAAGCTCTCGATCTGATCGGCGATCTGGACCGCGAAGTCGTCCGGGTTCTGGTCGGTCGCGTGCAGCGTGGCGTCAGACATCTAGGAGTCGTCTCCCCTCGAAGGCGCGGCCGAGCGTGACCTCGTCCGCGTATTCCAGGTCACCGCCCACCGGGAGGCCGCTGGCCAGGCGGGTGACCCTCAGGCCCATGGGCTTGATCATGCGGGCGAGGTACGTGGCTGTGGCCTCGCCTTCGAGATTGGGGTCCGTGGCGAGGATCAGCTCGGTGACCGTGCCGTCCGCCAGCCGGGCCAGGAGTTCCCGTATGCGCAGGTCGTCGGGGCCCACCCCGTCGATCGGGCTGATCGCGCCGCCCAGCACGTGGTAGCGGCCGCGGAACTCACGCGTGCGCTCGATCGCGACGACGTCCTTCGGCTCCTCCACGACGCAGATGACCGCGGGGTCGCGCCTGCTGTCGCGGCAGATGCCGCACCGCTCCTCCTGCGCCACGTTCCCGCAGACCGCGCAGAAGCGGACCTTCGCCTTGACCTCCATCAGCGCCTGCGCCAGACGCCGTACGTCCGTCGGTTCCGCCTGCAGGATGTGGAAGGCGATCCGCTGCGCGCTCTTGGGACCGACGCCGGGCAGCCGCCCCAGCTCGTCGATGAGGTCCTGGACCACGCCTTCGTACAACGGACTGCCGTCCTTCCTGGTGTTCCTTCACTACGTACGGTAGAGGCCCGCGGCCCCGCTTAGAAGCCCCGCGCTCCGGGAGGCCCGGGGCCCCAAAGACCCGGGCCGGCGGCCTCGCTCAGAAGGGCAGGCCGGGGATGCCGCCCCCGCCGAGGCCCTGGGCCAGCGGGCCGAGCTTCTGCTGCTGGAGCGCCTGCGCGTTCTCGTTCGCCGCCTGGACCGCCGCGACGACCAGGTCCGCGAGGGTCTCGGTGTCCTCCGGGTCCACCGCCTTCGGGTCGATCTTCAGCGCCCGCAGTTCGCCGGAGCCGGTGACGGTGGCCTTCACCAGACCGCCGCCCGCCTGGCCCTCGACCTCCGTGCGCGCCAGTTCCTCCTGGGCCTTGGCCAGGTCCTGCTGCATTTTCTGGGCCTGCTGGAGCAGCTGCTGCATGTTGGGCTGGCCACCACCGGGGATCACGATTCGGCTCCTAGAGGTCGGTACGTCGGTCCGGTGCGACGGTCGCACCGCTCGGCACGAGCCTACGTGCTCGAGGCAGCCGTCGCCCCGGCACTCTTTCGGGTGAGTCCCCTCCGGGGCCCTATACCTGATCACGGCCCCCTAATGGGCGTAAAAGCGCGCGAACCTCCGACGCGCCCACCCGTTGGGCGGTAGGAAGGGCCCGGCGCGCGAGCACCACGCGTGACCGGCCGGCTGCGCACGGTGTGTGCGCGCGGAGCCGGTCAGGTCGGTTCAGGAGGGGAGATACCGGGTGGGTCAGCCGGAGATGCAGCCCGAAGGTCGGCCTCACGACGGGCGGGGCGAAGGCGCGGCGGGGCTGCGGCCGGGCGGCCCCGCCGGGCGGGCGTTCCCGCTCGGGGACTGGGGCGAACCGGCCGCGCGGCTGGACGAGCTGTACCGGTGGGTGGAGCGCGGGGCGCTGGACACCGCCGCGTGGTACCTCGAGGACCGGATGTGGAAACGGCGCTGCGCGTGGGCGCTGCGGACCGGCACGGCGCTGGGCGCGCTGACCGGGGCCGCGCTGCCGCTGCTCGATCTGACCGGGGCGGCGGACGGCGTCACGCCCTGGGGGTACCTCGCGCTGCTGCTCGCCGTGGCGTGCGTGGCGGGCGACCGGTTCTTCGGGATGACGTCCGGCTGGATGCGGGACGTGGCGACGGCGCAGGCGGTGCACCGGCGGCTGCAGGCGTTCCAGTTCGACTGGGCGTCGGAGTGCGTGCGCGAGGTGCTGGGGCCGGCCGAGGGCACGGCCGGTGAGGCGGCGGAGCGGTGCCTGACGGTGCTGCGGCGCTTCACGGAGGACGTGACGGAGCTGGTCCGGGTGGAGACGGCGGACTGGATGATGGAGTTCCGCGGCGGGGGCGCTCCGCTGGGGGTGCGGACGGCGCTGGGCGGTGCGGGCCGCCCGGAGGCCGCCCTCCCGCCCGGCCGTTTCCCGGCCCCGCCGAACGGGGCCCGGCCGAACATGCCCCGGCAGCGGCCGCCGGAGACGCGCTGAGGTTCTCCGCCGGGGCGGTGGCGACCCGGGGCCCGGCCTTCCCCGACCGACGGTGCACCGAGCGCGCCCCGCCCTCACCGGGGCGCGCGGCGTACGCGCGCGCCGACTCTCACGCCGTGCGTGGCGCGCACAGCCCATCCGGCCCCACCGCCGCGCGCGGCGCACACCACCACCCCGCGCTCACCGCCGTGCACGGCGCGCACCCGCGTCTGTCCTCACGCCGTGCACGGCGCGCACCCGCGTCTGTCCTCACGCCGTGCACGGCGCACACAGCCCACCCGACCCCACCGCCGCGCGCGGCGCACACCACCACCCCGCGCTCACTGCCGTGCACGGCGCGCACCCGCGTCTGTCCTCACGCTGTGCACAGCGCGTGCGACCTCCCGGGCCACCCGGACCACACGTCTCCCGTCACCTCGTGCGCCCCGCGCTCCGGGCGTGACCCTCGCCCGCCCCCTCCGGGAGAGGCGGGGCAGACCGGCCGTTCAGTCCCGCGTGTACGTCAGCTCCTCCCCGGTGCCGTCGCTGACGCGGCGCAGGGAGCCGTCGGGGAGCAGGCTGATCTCGCTGGCGGAACCGGGTGTGCAGGCGCCGCGCGGTTCGCCGACGGTGACGGTGGACGGGCCGATCTGCAGCCGGCCGTCGGAGGTGCCGGTGAGGCGCGCCTCGAAGACGCAGTGGTAGGTGCCGTCGCCGGTGGGCCCGTCGGCCACCAGGGACATCACGGTGTCGCCGACCTCGCCCTGCTGCACGGTGAGGCGACGGCTGTGCGAGCCGCTGTCGTTGTCGATGCCGGAGGACCAACGGCCCAGGAACTCCGGGGGGACCGTCCCGTCCGCGGACGTGCCGGCGCTCGGCGAGCGCGTGTCCGCCTCCGTCGCGGGCGCGTCGTCCGCGGTGGCCGGGTCACCGGTGTTCTGCGGCGCGCTGCTCGGCGCGGCGGGCGTCGACGGACCGTCGCCCGCGCGGTCGTCGCTTCCCGCGCCGCTCATCAGCGCGTACACGGTGCCGCCCGCGGCGAGCGCCACGACCAGCGCGATCACCACGAGCAGCGCGGTGGAGCGGTTGTCGCGACGCGGCTCGTGCGGCGGCCCGTACGGCTGCGGCGGTCCCGGGAAGGGCGGCGGCCCGTACGGAGGGGTGCCGCCCGCGCCCTGGCCGCCGTACGGGTGGCCGTACGCGGGCGGCTGCGGGTGCTGCTGGGGGTGACCGTAGGCGCCCCCGCCGTACGCGCCGCCCGGCGCCGGTCCGGGCGGCGGGGCGGGGTCGCCGCCGTGGCCGGCCACGGCCGTCGGCAGGTGGTTCACCCCGGGCTGCCCCGGCGGGGCCGGTGCGGGCGCGTCCGGGGACGGCGCGGCCCCGTCGTCCGCGGCGCGCGCGTGCTCAGGGGGTGCGGGAGCGGTGCCCGAAGGACCCCCTCCCGACGCTCCCGGCGCCTCCGGGTCCTCCGCGTCGAGGAGCCGGACCGCGTGGCGGCCCAGCTGGGCGACCAGCGCGCCGGGCAGCCACGGGTCACGGGACCGGCCGTCGGCGACGGTGTCCTCCGCGCCCGTCCGGGCCAGCACCTCGTCGAGCGTGGGCCGCGCGGCCGGGTCCTTGCGCAGGCACGCCCGCACCAGGTCCGCGAGCCCCTCCGGCACCTGCGTCAGGTCGGGCTCCTCCTGCGCGATGCGGAACATCAGCGCGTGCACCCCGCTGTTGGCGGTGCCGAACGGCAGCGTGCCGGTCGCGGCGTAGGCGAGCACCGAGCCGAGGCAGAACACGTCGCAGGCGGGCGTGATGCGGTCGCCGCGCACCTGCTCGGGCGCCATGAAGCCGGGCGAGCCGACGAGCGCCCCGGTGCGGGTGAGCCCGCCGTCGGTCGCCGTCTCCAGCGCCCGGGCGATGCCGAAGTCGATGACGCGCGGCCCGTCGATGGTGACGAGCACGTTGGACGGCTTGAGGTCGCGGTGGACGATCCCGGCCGCGTGGATGTCCTTCAGGGCGTGCGCGAGGCCGGCGGCGAGGATGCGCACCGACCGCTCGGGCAGCGCCCCGTGGTCGTGGCCCACCACCTGCTGGAGGCTCGGCCCGGCGACGTACCCGGTGGCCACCCACGGCACGGCCGCCTCGGTGTCGGCGTCCAGCACCGGCGCGGTCCAGTCGCCGCCGACCTGCCGGGCGGCCCGCACCTCCTGGCGGAAGCGGGCACGGAACTCCTCCTCCCGGGCCAGCTCCTCGCGGACCAGCTTCACGGCGACGGTGCGTCCGCGGTCGGAGCGGGCGAGGTAGACCTGGCCCATGCCGCCGCCGCCCAGCCGTGCGAGCAGCCGGTAGCCCCCGATGGTCTGCGGATCCCCGGTCCCGAGCTTGTCCATCGCTGCGCCGCCTTCCCCCCGCAGTGAGCAACGGATCGAGGATAGTGGCGGGTCGGTCCCCGGCGAGTCGGGCGACGTCTACGGTTCCGTAACAGGCGGGCCCAGGCCGTCGAGCACCGTGGACAGGCGTTCCAGCGCCCGCACCGCCTCGGCGAGTCCCTCCTCCCCGTGCGCCTCGCGGTACGCCTCGGCGAGCCGGGCGGCGAAGGCCGCGTGGCCGGGGCCGATGCGGCGGACGGCCGCGTGTCCCGCCCCGGTCGGGGCGAGGAGTTTGGCCCGCCGGTGGGCGGGGTTGGGCCGGTACTCGGCGAGGCCCTGCTCCACCAGCAGGTCGGCGACGCGCTGCACGCTCTGCCGGGTGATGCCCATGGCGCGGGCGATCCCGGACACCGGCAGCGGGTCGCGGAGCACCGCGCCCAGCACCTGCCACCGGGCGGCGGTGAGTCCGGCGGGGCGGGCCAGTTCCTCGGCGACCGCGAGGAACTGGCCGTTGAGCCGGAAGGCGCCGAGCGCGCCCCGGCTGAGCAGGTCCTGTGCGTCCCGGCTCACCGGCTCACCGCCTCCGTCCACTCCGCGAAGGCGCCCGGGTCGGAGTCGTGGAACAGCCGGTACCAGGCGTCGGTCGCCTTGTCGTCGTAGGCGCCGAGCAGCGTGAGGATCTCGCGGGCGAAGGCGACCGGTTCGGTCGGTCCCGCGGTGACGAGGAGGCCGTCGGTGACGGCGTCGGCGTCGACGTACCGGCCGGCGCCCGCGTATCCGGTCGCCGCGAGGTAGGGGGCGGCGGCGCTGGTGTGCGCGCGGTCGTCGAGCAGGCCCTCGCGGGCGAGCCCGGCGGTGGCGCCGCAGATCGCGGCGACCGGCACGCCGGCGTCGAGGAAGGCGCGGGCGGCGCGGGCGGCGGGGGCGAGGCCGTCACCCTCGTCCCAGGCGGTGGCGCCGGGGAGGATCAGCAGCGCGCTGTCCTCGGGGCGCAGGTCCTCCAGCGCGAGGTCGGGCTGGGCGCGGAGGCCGCCCATGCTGGTGACGGGCCGGCCGCCGCGGGTGGCGGTGCGGACTTCGAAGCCCGCGAGGGCGAGGTGCGCGGTGGCGTGACCGGTCTCCCAGTCGGCCCAGGTGTCGTAGAGGGCGAGGTGCACGGGCTTGCGGGTCATGACCGCTCCCTGGGGGTCGGTTCCTCTGCCGAGGTTTGACAGTAGGCTGTCACTATGACAGCAGGGTGTCAAGGGTGCACCGCGCCCCCTCGTCGACAACCTGTCGCGGAAAGTCCTGGACCGCAGACAGGCCGCCCATGTCGCTCCACGCCGCCCCCGCCTACCCTCGGGCGCATGACCCCTCAGCCCAGCCCCGAGGCCGGGGCGGCCGTCAAGGCCGCCGACCGTGCGCATGTGTTCCACTCCTGGTCCGCGCAGGAGCTCATCGACCCGCTCGCCGTCGCCGGGGCGGAGGGGTCGTACTTCTGGGACTACGACGGCCGCCGCTACCTGGACTTCACCAGCGGCCTCGTCTACACCAACATCGGTTACCAGCACCCCAAGGTCGTCGCCGCGATCCAGGAGCAGGCGGCGCGGATGACGACGTTCGCGCCCGCGTTCGCCGTCGAGGCGCGCTCGGAGGCGGCCCGGCTGATCGCCGAGCGCACCCCGGGCGACCTGGACAAGATCTTCTTCACCAACGGCGGCGCCGACGCCGTCGAGCACGCCCTGCGCATGGCCCGGCTGCACACCGGCCGCCCCAAGGTCCTCTCCGCCTACCGCTCGTACCACGGCGGCACCCAGCAGGCCGTGAACGTCACCGGTGACCCGCGCCGCTGGGCCTCCGACAGCGCCACCGCCGGGGTCGTGCACTTCTGGGCGCCGTTCCTGTACCGCTCGCGCTTCTACGCCGAGACCGAGGAGCAGGAGTGCGCGCGGGCGCTGGAGCACCTGGAGACGACGATCGCCTTCGAGGGGCCCTCGACGATCGCCGCGATCGTCCTGGAGACCATCCCGGGCACCGCCGGCATCATGCCGCCCCCGCCCGGCTACCTCGCCGGGGTCCGCGAACTGTGCGACACGTACGGCATCGTCATGGTGCTGGACGAGGTGATGGCCGGGTTCGGCCGGACCGGCACGTGGTTCGCGGCCGACCTGTACGACGTCGTCCCGGACCTGATGACCTTCGCCAAGGGCGTCAACTCCGGCTACGTCCCGCTGGGCGGTGTCGCCCTCTCCGCGGAGATCGCCGCCACCTTCGCCACCCGCCCCTACCCGGGCGGCCTGACCTACTCCGGACACCCGCTGGCCTGCGCCGCCGCCGTCGCGACGATCAACGTGATGGAGGAGGAGGGCATCGTCGAGAACGCGGCCGCCCTCGGCGCGTCCGTCGTCGGCCCCGGCCTGCGGGAGCTGGCCGAACGCCACCCGAGCGTGGGCGAGGTGCGCGGCACCGGCATGTTCTGGGCGGTGGAGCTGGTGCGCGACCGCGAGACCCGGGAGCCGCTGGTGCCGTACAACGCGTCCGGAGAGGCGAACGCCCCGATGGCCGCCTTCGCCGCCGCCGCGAAGAAGGCCGGCCTCTGGCCCTTCGTGAACATGAACCGCACCCACGTGGTGCCGCCGCTCAACACCGGCCGGGCCGAGCTGAAGGAGGGTCTGGCGGCCCTGGACGCGGCCCTGTCGGTGGCCGACGAACACGTGCGGTGACCGGCGGGCGGGGCCGGCGTCACCGGTCCCGGACGGGCGCGCGGCGGGTGTCCGCCCGCGCCCGTTCGAACATCCGGCGCTCTCGCCGCACCGCGTAAGCCCTCGCCGCACCGCGTAAGGTGGCGTGCCCGTGATTTCTCGCGAGCACGCCACTCGAACGCGATGAGGGAGACGCCCCGACCATGCCCCGCCTCAGCGGCGACGTCGCCGTGACCCGCAGCACCCTGCGGCAGCAGATCGTCGACGCGCTCCGTGACGAGGTGCTGGCCGGGCGGCTCCAGCCGGGGCAGGCGTTCACGGTCAAGGAGATCGCCGAGCAGTACGGGGTGTCGGCGACGCCGGTGCGGGAGGCGCTGGTCGACCTGTCGGCGCAGGGCCTGCTCGACGCCGACCAGCACCGGGGCTTCCGGGTGCACGAGTACACCGCCGACGACTTCCGCGGCATGATCGAGGCGCGCCGCCTGGTCACCGACGGGATGTTCCACGCGCTGACCCACGGCGGCCCGCCGCACCTGCGGCCCGAGGAGCCCCGGCTGGCCGCGCACCTCGCCGGGGTGCGCCGGCGCGGCGAGGAGGCCCGGCGCGCGGCCCTGGCCGGTGAGGTCACCGTGCTGATCGGCTACGACCTGCGGTTCTGGCGGGAACTGGCGTCCGCGTTCGGCAACCCGTACCTCACCGACTTCCTGCACCGGCTGCGGGTGCAGATGTGGGTGTGCGTGGTGCAGCACCTGCGGCGGCTGCCCGATCCGCGGGGCCGGCTCTGGGCACGGCACACCGAGCTGGTGGACGCCCTGACGCGGGGCGACACCGATGCCGTGCGTGACATCCTCGACGGGTACACCGCGTACTCCCTGTCCCTCGTCGAGGGCCTGACGTCCGGCGGGACGGGTAAGGGACCTGTACGACGGCCCGCAGCGGAGGGTCCGCCCGCACGGGACGCCGATACGCTTCCCTGACCCACGTCCTGAACCTTCTTCACGAACCGGACGTCCCGCCCGACGACCCCGCGATGCGAGGAGCCCTCTTTTGGCCTGTGACCTGTGGCTGGTACCGCTCGTCGACGTGTTGTGCCAGACGCCCGACAACCCCTTCGCCGAGGAACTCGCGCAGTACGACACGGTGCTCGCCGACGCGGGGCTGCCGCCGGTGCCGGTGTACCCGTACATGCCGGGACTGACCGGCGACGTCGCCCCGGTCGCCGGGTTCGACTACGACGCCCTGCACTTCCTGCGGCGCGTGTACCTGCTCCAGGTGTGCGGCCTCCCGGTCACCCCGGTCGACGAACTGGGCGGCGACTACGAGCAGTTGCTGGAGATGTTCGAGGCGACGGCCCAGCGGTCGCACCTGGTGTGGCACTACGACCACGCGGGCGCGTACGTACCCGTCGACTTCCCGAGCCCGCTGTCCAGCGACGAACTCCTCGCCGGGGGCGGCCCCTTGGGCTCCTCGCACGCGCTGCTGCGCGAACTGGAGCTGGTCGCCCCGGCCATCGGCATCGACCCGGCGAACCCGCCGGCCGCGCCCGAGCCGCCGCGGGCCCCCACCGAACTGGAGGAGCCGGCCCTGCCCGCCCCCTACGACCCGAGCCCGTTCGCCCGCGAACGCCACGTGTGGCTGGGCCTGCACGCGGCGGCGACCCGAAGCCTGGCGCAGGGCTCGATGATCGTCTTCAGCTGAGGACGGGGACGCGCCGGCCGCCGGCGCCCCCGTCGGGGACACCGGCGGCCGGCGGAGCGGACCCGGAGGCGGCTCGAAGGCGCCTCGGGGCGGCTCAGAGGAACGAGTTGATCTGGATCGTCTCGTCGCGGCCCGGGCCCACGCCGATCGCGGAGATCGGGGCGCCGGACATCTCCTCCAGTGCCTTCACGTACGCCTGGGCGTTCTTCGGCAGGTCGGAGAAGGACTTCGCCTTGCTGATGTCCTCGCTCCAGCCCGGCAGCATCTCGTAGACCGGCTTCGCGTGGTGGAAGTCCGTCTGCGAGTACGGCAGCTCCTCGACGCGCCTGCCGTCGATCTCGTACGCCACGCAGACCGGGATCTGCTCCCAGCCGGTGAGGACGTCGAGCTTGGTGAGGAAGAAGTCGGTCAGGCCGTTCACCCGGGTCGCGTAGCGGGCGATCACCGCGTCGAACCAGCCGCAGCGGCGGTCACGGCCGGTGGTGACGCCCCGCTCGCCGCCGATGCGGCGCAGCGCCTCGCCGTCCTCGTCGAACAGCTCCGTCGGGAACGGTCCTGCGCCGACGCGGGTGGTGTACGCCTTCAGGATGCCGATGACCCGGCTGATCTTCGTCGGGCCGACGCCCGCGCCCGTGCAGGCGCCGCCCGCGGTCGGGTTGGACGAGGTGACGAAGGGGTACGTGCCGTGGTCGATGTCGAGCAGGGTGCCCTGGCCGCCCTCGAAGAGGACCACCTTGTCCTGCTCCAGCGCCTCGTTCAGCACCAGCACGGTGTCGGCGACGTACGGCGCCAGCTTCTCCGCGTAGCCCAGCAGCTCCTCGACCACCTGCTCCACGGCGATCGCGCGCCGGTTGTAGAGCTTGGTGAGCACCTGGTTCTTGACGTCGAGGGCCGCCTCGACCTTCTGGGTGAGGATCGACTCGTCGTAGAGGTCCTGCACCCGGATGCCGACGCGGTTGATCTTGTCGGCGTAGGTCGGGCCGATGCCGCGGCCGGTGGTCCCGATCTTGCGCTTGCCGAGGAAGCGCTCGGTCACCTTGTCCACCGTCACGTTGTACGGCGTGATGATGTGCGCGTTACCGCTGATCAGGAGCTTGGACGTGTCGACGCCGCGCTCGTTCAGACCGCTCAGCTCGGAGAGCAGGACCGACGGGTCGACGACGACGCCGTTGCCGATGACCGGCGTGCAGCCGGGGGACAGGATCCCGGAAGGCAGCAGGTGCAGGGCGTACTTCTGGTCGCCCACGACCACCGTGTGGCCGGCGTTGTTGCCGCCCTGGTAGCGCACCACATAGTCGACGGAACCACCGAGCAGGTCCGTCGCCTTTCCCTTGCCTTCGTCACCCCACTGAGCACCGAGCAGCACAAGTGCGGGCACGCGCGTACACCCCTTCCGGGCGGGGCATGTCCAAGGTCAGGGGCGCACACGGAGGATCTCCGCCGCGTGCACCGCGACCACCGTTGGCCGCCAACCGTCGGACCGGATGCCCCGGAATAGACGAAGCCCCTGGCGCAATAGCGCAAAGGGGCTCTTGCACAAAGATGCTACCCGAGGAAGCGAGGCATGGCCGAGGTGGCGACATCCGGGACGTCTTCCGCGACGTCCGATCAGCTCCTGGTGGTCATCGATCCGGTCGCCCGGCGGGCGGACGGCGAGTCGGTCCGGATCGCGCGGGACGTGCTCCGCGCGGGTGCGGCGAGGGCGAAGGTGTGCCTGCCGGACGGCCCCGAGGAGTTCGCCCGGGTGCTGGCCCGGCGCGGCTCACGGCGTCCGGTGGTGGTGGGCGACGACCGGGCCCTGGTCCGCGCGGTGGAGCTGCTGCACCGGCAGCGTGAGCTGGCCGGGTGCGCCCTGTCCCTGGTCCCGGTCGGCGGCTCCGTGTCGCTCGCCCGGTCGCTGGGCGTGCCGTCCGGGGCGGTGGCCGCGGCGCGGGCCGTGCTGGACGGGGCGGAGCGGCGGATGGACCTGCTGGTCGACGACAGCGACGGCGTGGTGCTCGGCGCGCTGCGGATCCCGCCGCTCGGGGCGCGGGCGGCCGCGGTGGGGCGCCCCTGGCTGCGGACGTGCCAGTCCCTCGTCCGGACCCTGGTGCCGGCCCGGCCGTCCAGGATCGTCTCCGCTCCCGAGTCGGGAACCGCGCGGCTGCGGGTGGAGGTCGACGGGGAGACGCTCGTCGACCTGCACCAGCCGGTGCGGACCGTGTCGGTCGTTCCCTGCGCCCTGGGGACGGCCCGGGTCGAGGTGCGGCCGGCCTCGGTGGACGCGGAGGCGCCCCCGCTGGTGGCCGAGGGACGCGCGGTGACCGTGTCGGGCGCCCACTTCCGCTACCGGGCGGACGCGCTGGTGTCGGGACCGGTGCGGACCCGGACGTGGGTGGTGCGGGAGGAGGCGTGGGGGCTGGTGCTGCCGGCGCGGTAGCGGACGGGACGGACCGGCGACGACTCGGAGCGGCCGACCGGTCACGGTCGTGCGACGGGCTCTCCCGCCCGCCCCTCACCCCCGTCCGAACTGCTCCTCCCGGCAGACCCGCCAGCGCTCCATCATCGCCTCGACCTCCCTCTCGACGAACTCGAAGAAGGCCAGCGTCTCCGCCAGCCGGCGGCCCGCCGGGGTGGCCGGGCCCAGGCTGGCGACGCCCTCGCGCAGGCCGTCCTCCCAGCGCCGGATGACGGTCTCGCGGTTGGCGAGGGCCTCGTACCACTGGTTGCCGTGCACGCGGTACCGCTCCCGGCGCGAGCCCGGTTCCCGTTCGCGGGAGACCATGTGCTGCTGCGCCAGATAACGCACCGCTCCGGAGACCGCGGCCGGCGAGATCCTCAGCCGCTCCCCCAGCTCGGCGGAGGTCAGCACGCCGGTGTCGGAGGAGAGCAGGGCCGCGAAGACGCGGGCGGGCATCCGCGGGAGTCCCGCCTCCACCAGCTGCGCGGCGAACTGCTCCACGAACCGCGAGACCGCCTCCGGGTCCCGGTCCGTTCCGGCCGGCTCCGCCATCGCCCGATCATCTCCCCTGCTCAGACAGCGTTCACCAGTCTAACCCCCGCTTCATAGACTTCTCTCTCTTCACAAATTTCTGAAAGAAGCGTACGTTCTGAAATGTGACCAAAGCCATCAGCGTCTCCGGACTCCACAAGTCGTTCGGCCGCACACGCGCGCTCGACGGCCTCGACCTGGACGTCGAGTCCGGCGAGGTCCACGGCTTCCTCGGCCCCAACGGCGCCGGGAAGTCCACCACCCTCCGCGTCCTGCTCGGCCTGCTGCGCGCCGACTCCGGCGCCGCCCGGGTGCTCGGCCGGGACCCCTGGTCGGACGCCGTGGAGCTCCACCGCCGCCTCGCCTACGTCCCCGGCGACGTCGAGCTGTGGCCGAACCTCACCGGCGGCGAGGCCATCGACCTGCTGGCGCGGCTGCGCGGCGGCCTGGACCGGCAGCGGCGCGCCGAGCTCCTCGACCGCTTCGACCTGGACCCCACCAAGAAGGGCCGCGCCTACTCCAAGGGCAACCGGCAGAAGGTCGCCATCGTCGCCGCGCTCGCCTCCGACGCCGAGCTGCTGCTCCTGGACGAGCCGACCTCGGGACTGGACCCGCTCATGGAGGTCGTCTTCCAGGACGTCGTCGGCGAGGCCAAGGCCGCCGGCCGGACCGTCCTGCTCTCCAGCCACATCCTGGCCCAGGTGGAGAAGCTCGCCGACCGGGTGAGCATCATCCGGCAGGGGCGCACCGTCCAGTCCGGCACCCTCGGCGAGCTGCGCCACCTGACCCGCACCACCGTCGAGGCGGAGACCGAGCGGCCCGCCGGCGGCCTGGACGGGCTGCCCGGTGTCCACGACCTGCGGATCCTCGACGAGACCACCGGCCGGGTCCGCTTCGCCGTCGACGGCGGACAGCTCGACAGGGTCGTCCGCAGGCTCAGCGAGTTCGGCATCCGCAGCCTGACCAGCCACCCGCCGACCCTGGAGGAACTGATGCTCCGCCACTACGGCGACGAGCTCGCCGCCAACGGGCACGGCGCCGGCCGGAGCGCGGACGGGAACCCGCGATGACCACCGGGACCACCACCCCGCGGGCTCCGGCCCCCACCGGCCCGGTCACCGGCGGCAACGCGCTGGCCGGGACCCGGACGCTGATCCGCTTCGTCCTGCGCCGGGACCGGGTCCGGCTCCCGGTGTGGGTCCTGGCCCTGTCCCTCGGCACGCTCGCCACGGCGAACAGCTTCCGCACTCTGTACGACGACCCGCAGGAGCGGGCGAACGCCGTCCGGAGCATGGACAGCCCGGCCGGCCTCGCCATGTCCGGCCCCCGCCACTACCTCGACGACTACGGCTTCGGCTCCATGCTGAGCCACCAGATGCTCGGCTTCACGGCCGTCCTCGTCGGCCTCATGAGCGTGCTGATCGTCACCCGGCACACCCGCGCCGAGGAAGAGACGGGCCGCGCCGAACTGGTGCGCTCGGCCGTCGTGGGCCGCCACGCCCACCTCGCCGCGGCCCTGTCCGCCGCGGTCCTGGCCAACCTCGCCCTGGCGCTGCTGCTGGCCCTCGGCCTGGCCGGCCTGGGCCTGGAGGGCGTCGACCCGGCGGGCTCGCTGCTCTACGGCCTCGCCCACGCCGCCGTCGGCCTCGTCTTCGCCGCCGTCGCCGCGGTCACCGCCCAGATCACCGCGCACGCGCGCGGCGCGTCCGGCACGGCGCTCGCGGTCGTCGGCGTCGCCTACGTGCTGCGGGCCGCCGGCGACAGCGGCGAGAACGACGCCCTGTCCTGGTTGTCCCCGATCGGCTGGGTGCAGCGCAGCTACCCGTACGTCGACGACCGCTGGTGGCCGCTCCTGCTCTGCCTGGTGCTCGCGGCGGCGCTCGCGGCGACGGGCTTCGTGCTCTCCACCCGGCGGGACGTGGGCGCGGGCCTGCGTCCGGAGAGACTGGGTCCGCCCACCGCCTCCGCCGCGCTCACCACGCCGTCCGGCTTCGCCCTGCGGCTGCACCGCGGCATGCTGGCCGGCTTCGGCGCGGGCCTGTTCCTGATGGGCGCGATGTACGGGTCGATCCTCGGGGACGCCGAGGACATGCTGAAGGACATCGACCAGGTCCAGGAGGCCCTGGAGCGCATCGGCGGGGCCGGCGTCGCCGAGTCCTTCGCCTCCATGGTCATGGTGGTCCTCGCGGTGGTGGCGGCGGTGTACGTCGTCATGGCGGCCCTGCGGCCCCGCTCCGAGGAGACCGCGGGCCGCGCCGAACCCCTGCTCGCCACCGGTCTCTCCCGCACCCGCTGGGCCGGCGGCCACCTGGCCGTGGCCATGGGCGGCGGTACGTTCGTCCTGCTGCTGGCCGGGCTCGGCTTCGGCGTCGCGGGCGCGGCCTCGACCGGAGACGGCGGACTGCTCCCGGAGCTGGTGGGGGCGGCCCTCGCGTACGCGCCCGCCCTGTGGGTCACGATCGGGGTGGCCGTGGTGCTCTTCGGCTGGTTCCCGCGGGCGAGTGCGGCGGCCTGGGCCGTGCCGGTGTACGCCTTCGTGGTCGGTTACCTCGGCGAGATCCTCCGGTTCCCGGACTGGATGAAGAACCTCTCCCCGTTCGGCCACGTCCCCCGGCTCCCCGCCGCGGACCTGGACCTGACCCCGCTGCTCCTGCTGACCCTCGTCGCCGCCGGTCTGGTGTGGCTGGGCCTGGCGGGCTTCCGGCGGCGGGACCTGGACACGAAGTAGCCGTGGTGGCCGTACCGAAGAGCCCTCGTCCGGTGGAACCCGCCCCGCCGGGCGGGGCACGCGGCGCGGGCCGGCCGGGTCAGACCTCGACCGCCAGCCCTTCCAGCCCCCGGATCACGAAGTTCGGCCTGCGCACCGGTTCCGCCGCCGGGCGGAGGGCGGGGGCCTGTTCCAGGAGGGCCGTCATCGAGGCGGCCAGTTCGATGCGGGCCAGCGGGGCGCCGATGCAGTAGTGGATGCCGGCGCTGAAGGAGATGTGCGGGTTGTCGCGACGGGTGAGGTCCAGGCGGGACGGGTCGGCGAAGACCGCCGGGTCGTGGTTGGCGGAGCCGAACAGCATGGCGATCTCCGCGCCCCGGGGGATCACCTGGCCGTCGATCTCGATCTCGTCCAGCACCCAGCGTTCGAAGAGCTGCAGCGGGGTGTCGTAGCGCATCAGCTCCTCGACGGCGGTGGGGACGAGGGAGTGGTCGGCGCGCAGGGCGGCGAGCTGGCCGGGGTGGCGGAACAGCGCCCACCAGCCGTTGACCGTGGAGTTCACGGTCGCCTCGTGGCCCGCGTTCAGCAGCAGGACGCAGGTGGAGATCATCTCCTGCTCGGTGAGCCGGTCGTCCTCGTCGTGGGCGGCGATCAGGCCGGAGATCAGGTCGTCCCCGGGGTTCTCGCGGCGTTCGGCGATCAGTCCGCGCAGGTAGTCGGAGAACTCGAGCGACGCCCGGACCGCCTTCGCCGCGGCCTCCTCGCCCGGGTTCAGCTCGTACATCCCGCAGATGTCCGCCGACCAGGGCCGCAGCGGCGCGCGGTCGGACTCCGGGATGCCCAGCATCTCCGCGATCACCGCGACCGGCAGCGGCTCGGCGACGTCCCGCAGCAGGTCGCCGCCGCCCTCCGCGACGAGCCGCGCCACCAGGTCGTCCGCGAGCCGGCGCACGTACGGCCGCAGCCTCTCGACCGTGCCCGGGGTGAACGCCTTCGACACCAGGCGGCGGATGCGGGTGTGGTCCGGCGGTTCGAGGTCGAGCATGCCGTGGTCGTTGAGCGTGTGGAACGGCTCGTGCTCCGGCGGCGGGGGCGTGCGGCCGAACTCCTCGTGGCTGAACCGGTGCAGGTACGTCCGTCCCAGGCGCCGGTCGCGCAGCAGCGCCGAGACGTCCGCGTGATGCGCGACCAGCCACTGGTCCGTCGGCTCGAAGTACCGCGCCCGGCCCTGTGCGCGCAGTTCGGCGTAGGCGGGGTACGGGTCGGCGACGAACGCGGGGTCCCACGGGTCGAAAGCGAGGTCGGAAGGGGCTGCCATGGACGGACGGTAGACCGCCGCCCCGCCCTCTGACCAGGGGTACCGGGCGTACGTCAGGCGGCGCCGAAGTCGGGGACGGTGACCGTGCCGTCCTCGGCGAGCGGGAGGCCGGGGTTGTGGGCGACCTCCCAGACGTGGCCGTCGGGGTCGGTGAAGGCGCCGGAGTAGAAGCCGATGCCGTTGAGGACGGCCGGCTTGGTGACGGTCCCGCCGGCCCGTTCCACCGTCGCGAGCAGTTCGTCGACCTCGGCGTCGGAGCGGACGTTGTGCGCGAGGACGATGCCGCCGAACCCGCCCGGGGCCCCGGGTTCGAGACCGGAGTCCCGCGCCAGCTCGTCCCGCCCCCACAGGACGACCCCGAGACCGCCCGCCTGGAAGAAGACGGTGTCCTGGACCTCCTGTCCCCGCCAGCCCAGGGCCTCGTAGAAGGCCTTGGCGCGGGCGAGGTCGGTGACCCCCAGCGTGATCAGGGTGATGCGCTGTTCCATGCGCCTCACCCTAGGGCGCGCGGGCTCAGCCCGGCGTGACGAGGCGCGCCTCGTACGCGAACACCGCCGCCTGGGTGCGGTCCCGCAGGCCCAGCTTCACCAGGATGCGGCTCACGTGCGTCTTGATCGTCGACTCGGCGACCACCAGCCGCCCGGCGATCTCCGCGTTCGACAGGCCCTGCGCGATCAGCACCAGCACCTCCGTCTCCCGCTCGGTGAGGTCCCCGTACGTCCCCTGCGCGGACGGCAGCACCCGCGGTACGTCGGACAGCTTGGAGAACTCGGTGATCAGCCGCCGGGTGACCGACGGGGCGAGCAGCGCCTCGCCGGCCGCGACGACCCGGACGCCGTCGGCGAGCTGGCGGGCGGAGGCGTCCTTGAGCAGGAAGCCGGAGGCGCCCGCGCGCAGCGCCTGGTAGACGTACTCGTCGAGGTCGAAGGTGGTCAGCACCAGCACCTTCGCCGCGTCGTCCGCGGCGACGATCTCCCGGGTCGCCTCGATGCCGTTCAGCTCCGGCATGCGGATGTCCATCAGGACCACGTCCGGGGCCAGTTCCCGGACCTTCTCGACCGCCTGCCGTCCGTTGACGGCCTCGCCGACGACCTCGATGTCCGGCATCGCGTTGAGCAGCACCGAGAAGCCCTCGCGCACCATCATCTGGTCGTCCGCGATCAGCACGCGAATGGTCATGCGTCACCCTCGTTCACCGCGGTGACCGGCAGGAACACCGCGACCTCGTAGCCGCCGTCCTCGGTCGGCCCGGCGGTCATCTCGCCGTTCAGCATGGCGACCCGCTCGCGCATGCCGGTGATGCCGTGACCGGCTCCGGCCGGAGAGGGCGGGCGAAGCCCTCCCTCAGGGGCGGTGGCCGGGTGACGGGTGGGCTTCACCAGGCTCGGCTCGGGCATCGGGCCGTTGACGACCCGCACGCCGAGCCCGCCGAGAACGTACCCGATCTCCACGCGGGCGCTCGCGCCGGGCGCGTGCCGCAGGCTGTTGCTCAGCGCCTCCTGCACGATCCGGTACGCCGACAGCTCCACGCCCTGCGGCAGCTCCCGCACCGCGCCGGTCACCACCTTCTCCACGGTCAGACCGGCGTCCCGCACGTTGACCAGCAGGGCGTCCAGATCGGCGAGGGTGGGCTGCGGGGCGTCCGGGACCTCGTAGTCCTCGGCGCGGACCACGCCGAGGATGCGGCGCAGCTCGGTGAGGGCGGCGACCGCGTTCTCCCGGATGGTGGCGAAGGCGCGCTCCAGTTCCTCCGGCGGGTTCTCCACCCGGTACGGCGCGGCCTCGGCCTGGATGGCGACCACCGACATGTGGTGGGCCACCACGTCGTGCAGCTCGCGGGCGATGGTGGTGCGCTCCTCCAGCAGGGTGCGCCGGGACCGCTCCTGCGCGGTGACGGTCTGCTGGGCGGTCACCTCCTGCTGGGCGGTGTGCCGGACGTGCCAGAGGCAGACCACGAGCAGGGCGAACGCCGACGTCACCAGCATCGGCCCGCCGTTGGTGTAGTAGTACGACCCGCCGATGAAGACGTCCGAGAGCAGGGCGTAGACGAGGGTGACGACCCACATCCAGACGGCGGTGCGGGGCCGGGTGCGCAGCGCGACCACCACCAGCACGGTGAGGTGGCTGACGAACGCGCCGGGCATCCACGGCCAGTCGGTCCCCCCGCCGTTGAGCAGCGCGGTCACCGGGCTCACGGCGATGGACAGCCAGAACGCGCCGACCGGCCGGGTCAGCGTGGCGACCACGGGGAGCGCGCACAGCAGACCGGTCAGCAGTGCCCTGACGTCTCCGCCGGGCTGGCTGCCCGAGATGGCGCCGATCAGCAGGGTGAGCAGCGCGATCGCCCCCACCACCGCGTGCGGGAGCCGCTCGGCGGCGGAGCGCGTCCGCGCGGGCAGCCGGCGCAGGAGCGGGCCGGTCGCCGGCCGGGGGCCCAGCGGGCGGTAGGCGAAGGGGTCGTGGAACAGGTCCTGGCGCAGACCCCTGAGGGAGTTCTGGACCAGCCGGTACTCCGGGCTGCGGTCCCCGTCCCCGGTGCGCGGGGACTGCTGGTGCGTCGTCTCGGTCACGCTCACACGGTAGGCCGACCGGGTGACCCCGGTCGTCCCCGCCGAGACGGGTTCCGGGGCATCCCTCTCAGGTACTACGCAGGCCGCGCGGGGTCACCCGACGATCCGCGCGGGCTCAGTAACCGGAAGGACGCACCAGCCCCGACTCGTACGCGAACACCGCCGCCTGGGTGCGGTCGCGCAGGCCCAGCTTCACCAGGATCCGGCCGACGTGCGTCTTCACCGTCTGCTCGGCCACCACCAGCCGCACGGCGATCTCCGCGTTGGACAGGCCCTGCGCGATCAGCGACAGCACCTCCGTCTCGCGCTCGGTGAGGTCGCCCACCCGCCGGCGCAGGGGCGTGCGGGGCCGCGGGTCCAGACGGGAGAACTCGGCGATCAGCCGGCGGGTGACGCCCGGCGCGAGCAGCGCGTCCCCGGCGGCCACCACCCGCACCGCCTCGGCGAGCTGCTCGGCGGAGGCGTCCTTGAGCAGGAAGCCGGAGGCGCCCGCGCGCAGCGCCTCGTACACGTACTCGTCCAGGTCGAAGGTGGTCAGCACCAGCACCTTCACCTCCGGGGTCGCGGCGGTGATGCGGGCGGTGGCCTCGATGCCGCCGAGTTCGGGCATGCGGATGTCCATCAGGACCACGTCCGGGGCCAGTTCGCCGACCTGCTCGACCGCGTCGAGGCCGTTCACCGCCTGGCCGACGACCTCGATGTCGGGCTGGGTGTTCAGCAGCACGGTGAAGCCCTGCCGGACCATCTGCTGGTCGTCGGCGATCAGTACGCGGATCATGCGGTGCCGTCCTGGGGGAGGGGGCCGGTCGCGGGCGGTGCGGACACGGGGAGGCGGGCCTCGACACGGTAGCCGCGCCCGGACCAGGGGCCCGCGGTGAGGGTGCCGCCCAGCATGGCCGCCCGTTCCCGCATGCCGAGCAGCCCGTGCCCGGCCCCGGCGGACGGCGGCGGCTCCCGGGTCGGCGCGGTGTTGACGACCTCCACCCGCAGGGCGCGCGGCCCGTAGGCGAGGGTGACGTGCGCGGTGGCGCCGGGCGCGTGCCGCAGCACGTTGCTCAGCGCCTCCTGCACGATCCGGTACGCGGACAGCTCCACGCCGGGCGGCAGCGGGCGCCGCTCGCCGGCGACCTCCGTGGTCACCGTGAGTCCGGCGGCCCGGGTGTTCTCCACCAGCGCCGCCAGCCGGCCGAGGGTGGGCTGCGGGGCGTCCGCGCGCTCGCCGGGGGCGGGGTGTTCGGAGCGCAGCACGTCCAGGACACGGCGCAGCTCGGTCAGCGCCTCGACGGCGTTCTGCCGGATGCCGGCGAGGTTCTCCTTCAGCTCGTCGGGCGGGTCCTGGACCAGGTGCGGGGCGACCTGGGCCTGGATGGAGATCACCGACATGTGGTGGGCCACCACGTCGTGCAACTCCCTCGCGATCCGGCTGCGTTCCTCCAGGAGCGTGCGGCGGGCGCGTTCCTCGGCGGTGAGGGTGGTCTGCCGCCCCAGTTCGACGCGGGCCTCGCGGCGGCCGCGCAGGGCGGTGCCGAGGACGATGGCGACGCCGAACAGGGTGACGGCGGTCTGGCCGGTGGGTGAGTGGTCCCACGCCCCCCAGAGGCCCTGGAGCACGTAGGTGAGCAGTCCCGTGACAGCGAGCGCCCCGACGGAGACCCGGGTGGGCACGCGCAGGGAGAGCAGCAGCAGCACGAGCAGGTGGGCCGCGACCCCCCAGGGGGTCCACGGCCACGGGAAACCGTCGATCTGGCCGGCCGTCAGCATGCGGCGCAGCAGGACGGCTCCCGCCAGCGTGGCGATGAGCGACCACCACAGCGCCGGAACCGGGCGCCGCAGCGCGAGGACGGCCGCACCGCTCTGCCCGGCCGCGACCAGCACGGAGCCGCCCTGGGGGAGTCTCCCGTCTCCCAGGAGCTGGTTCAGGTCGCCGAGGAAGATGCCGACCGCGGCCAGGCACACGAATCCGTGCGGTAGCCAGCGCAGCCACATGGACGGGGGCAGCGGGTCCGCACGGACCGTCAACAGGTCGTCCCGCAGCACGCCCAGCCACCGCCGGACGAGCCCCGCCCCTTTGTCCGTCACGCGGTTCAGCCTAGACATGACGTGCGTCCTGCGTCGTCGGCCGGTGCGCGCGGACCACCCGGGACCGCTTCCGCCGCCGCCCGCCCCCGCCCCGCTCCCACGTCCGGAACGCGGCCCCGCAGACCACGAGGGCGAGGGCGAAGACCGCCAGCCAGGGCAACCGGGCGGCGACCCAGCCGAGGCCGTCGGGGACCGTGTGCAGTCCGGGCAGCGGACCGGCCGGGAGGGCGAGGGCGGTGGTGGCCATCAGGGCGGTCTGGTGCCACAGGAAGACCGTCATCACGGACAGGTTGACCAGCGCCACCGCCGCCCACGTGACCGGCCGGCGCATCGCGCGGCGCAGCCGGTCCCGCAGCAGCAGCGCGAGTCCGCACTGGGCGAGACCGAAGGTGACGGCGGCCAGCGTCGGCGGGCCGAGGTTGGACACCCCGACGCCCGGCACCCCGACCATCGCGGCCGGGTACCCCGCCCACGCGACCAGCGCGGCCGTCGCCGCCGCGCCGCCGCCCAGCAGCACCCACCCGGAGGTGCGGCCCGCCAGCTCGCCCCGGGTCCAGGCCGCGCCCAGGGCGTACGGCACCAGCCAGCCCGCGGCGAGGTTCAGCCGGCCCAGCCCGTCGGGTGCGCCGAGGCCGAAACGGAGCACGTCGACGTGGAGGACGACGGCCAGCGGCCACAGCGGGTGGAGGCGGGCGACCAGCGGGGTCGCGGCGGTGAGGCCGGCGAAGACCAGCAGGAACCACATCGGGGACAGGGCGAGCTTCACCAGTGTCCGCACGGTCGCGTGCTCGGCGTCCGACGCCAGCAGCGCGAGCGTGACCGCCGTCCACAGGCTGAGGACGGCGGCGACCGGCCCGAACAGCCGGGCCAGCCGGGCGTGCAGCCACCGCCGGTACGGCACCCCGCGCGCTCGCGCGGACGCGTACGAGCGGGTGGCGACGTGCCCGCCGACCAGGAAGAACACGGCGAGGGTCTGGAAGGCCCAGGACACCGGGGCCAGCCACGGCATGTGCTGCAGCGGACTCGCGGTGCGCAGGGTGCGGCCGTCCGCGACCAGCGCGGTGACCAGCCAGTGGCCGAGGACCACGCCGAGCACGGCGCAGGCGCGCAGGGCGTCCACGGCACGGTCGCGGTGGGCGGGGGTGGCCGCGTCGACACGGGCGGCGGCCGTACGCATCCCGGTGGTGAGGCGGGTCATGAGGTCACCGCCTGCGTGTCGCCGAGGACGATCCGGGTGAGGTTGGCCAGGGACGGGGAGCCCGGGGCGTAGTAGTCGCCGTGTCCGCCGTCGCCGGCCGTGAAGACGCGGGCGCCGAACTCCTCGGACACGGGGTCGGCGCCGAAGCCGACGGTGGTGCCGAACAGGCCGGCGCCGAGGTGCGGCACGTGCTCGACCCAGTCGTCGGCGCCGCGCGCGGCCCACACCCGGGCACGGGTGCGCAGGCCGGCGGCGGTGCCGGAGCCGGTGCCGGGGCTGCCGAGGAACACCAGGTCGTCGACGTCGAGACCGGCGGCGGCCCGCGCGCAGACGACGGAGCCGTAGGAGTGGCACAGCAGGGAGACGCGGGCGCGGGGCGCGGCGACGGACCGCAGGTCCCGCACGAGGTCCCGCAGTCCGGGCGCCGCCTCCTCCGCGCGGCCGGTGGTGGCGACCGACGGGCTGAAGGTGCCGGGCGTCTCGTAGCCGAGCCACGCCACGACCGCCGTGCGCGTCCCCGCGGGCGCTTCGCGCGTCAGTCGCCGGTGCAGGGCGAGGGCGGTGGCGCGGAAGCGGTCGTAGGTGTCGATGCCGGTGTCGGACCCGGGGACGAGGACGGCGACCCGGCCGGCGTGGTCCAGCTCGCCGAGCACCTCGGTGACCCGTCCGGCGCCGCGCCCGTCGAAGTGCAGCAACGTCCGTGCGGCCAGCGCGCGTTCGACGGCGGCGCGGTCCCGGTACCCGTGCTCGGCGGCCGTGCGGGCGGCCTCGGCCGCGTTGGCCCGGTGGGCGGCGTAGGTGGCGTCGAGTCCGGCGACGGCCGGGGGCGGGACCTGGGCGGGCGGCGGCGCGGGCGCCTGCGGGCGCGCGGCCCCGGCGAGGGGCACGGCCACGGCGGCCGCGACGAGCAGGGCGAGCGTCCCGCGCCGCAGCCGCCCGGCCGGGCGGCGTGCCGGGCCCTCCGACCCGTCCGGTGCGGTGTCCGCGGTCCCCCGCCCGTGGTTCTGCTCCATCGTCGCCGCCCCTTTCCCGTCCGCCCGGTCGTCGGGCGTGCCAGGAAGGGAAGTTACGGAGCGTGGCCGGTAATCCGCGTCCCGCCGGGGGACTCTTCCGCGGGGTGGCTCTCAGGTATGAGGGGTATGACCGGGCCCCCTTCAGGGGGAGCCGGGGCCGCGGCGCTCACCAGGCGAGCTGAGCGATCTCCTCCGCGACGACCGCGCAGGCGTCCGCCGCCGGGTCGACGAGCGGGAAGTGGCCGACGTCCTCCAGCAGGGTCACCCCGACGACCTCGCCGGCCTTCGCCGCCGCGTCCGCGTACGACTCGGCGACCTGGTGCGGGACGTCGATGTCGGCGCGGCCCTGGACGAGGGTGGTGGCGATGCCCGTGGGCAGCAGCAGCGCCGGGTCGGCGTGCGGCCGGCGCTCGGCGAAGTGGTCGTCGCCGCCGAGGAGTTCACGGGTCGCGCCACCGCACGCGCCGAGCTTGTCGGCGACCTCGAAGTCCGCGAGGGGGGCGAGGGCGACCACCCCGCGCAGGGGCGCCGGGGCGTCGGTGCGCCAGGGCGAACCGGCGGGCAGGACGTGCCGGGCGGCGGCCCACAGCGCCAGGTGGCCGCCGGCGGAGTGGCCGGTGAGGACGATCCGGCGCGGGTCGCCCGCCGGGAGGTGCTGCCGTATCAGCGCGGGCAGGGCGTCCAGCGCGGCGGCGACGTCGTCGAAGGTGTCGGGCCACCGCCCGGCCACCGGGCCGCCGCCGCCCGCGTCCGCCGCCCCGCGCCGGTACTCGACGCTCGCCACGGCGAAGCCGCGCCCCGCGAGGAACGCGGCGAACGGGCTGACGTGACGCCGGTCGTAGGGCGCGCGCCAGGCGCCGCCGTGCAGCACGACGACCACCGGCGCGGGGCCGTCCCCGCCGCGCGGCGCGTAGAAGTCGATCACCTGGTCGGGGGCGTCGCCGTAGGCCACCGTGGTGTCCGGATCGACCGGCGGGTGGGAGAAGGCCGACTTCTCCTCGGCGGCGGCCCGGGCGGCTGCGACGTCGTCCGTCATGCTCCAACCTCTCAGCGATGCAACGTGGTTCGACCGGACCGGGCATGCACACGGCCGTTCGGCCGGGACGGTACCAGGGCCCCGGGCGCCCCTTTCACCGGGAGGTCCCGCCTGACCGGCCCGAACGGGGCCGGGACGCCGCCGCCCCGGCCCCGGCCGTCTACCGCAGTTCCTCGGCGAGCACCCGCGCGGCCCGCTCCACGTCGGCGAAACCGACGTACAGCGGGGTGAATCCGAAGCGGAGCACGTCCGGGTGGCGGAAGTCGCCGACCACGCCCCGTTCGATCAGCCGCCGCATCACGTCGCCCGCGTCCGGGCAGCGCAGGGCCACCTGGCTGCCCCGCTCCTCGTGCGGCAGCGGGGTGAGGCACTCCACGCGGCCCTCGGGCACGTACTCCGCGACGCACTCCAGGAAGAAGTCGGTCAGGGCGAGGGACTTGGCGCGCACCGCCTCGACCGTCACCCCGTCCCACACCTCGAGCGCCGCCTCCAGGGCGAGCATGGAGAGGATGTCCGGGGTGCCGACCCGCCCGCGCACCGCGCCCGTCGCCGGCTCGTACGCGGAGCGCATCCCGAAGGGCTCCGCGTGCGAGTTCCAGCCGGGCAGCGGGGAGTCGAAGCGGTCCTGGAGGTCCGCCCGCACGTACAGGTACGCGGGCGAACCGGGGCCGCCGTTCAGGTACTTGTAGGTGCAGCCGACGGCCAGGTCCACGCCGTGCGCGTCCAGGCCGACCGGCAGCGCGCCCGCGCTGTGGCACAGGTCCCAGACGGCGTACGCGCCCGCCGCGTGCACGGCCGCCGTGAGCGACGGCAGGTCGTGCAGCCGTCCGGTGCGGTAGTCCACGTGGTTGAGCAACACGGCGGCCGTGCGCTCGCCGAGCGCGTCCGGCGCCCCGGACGGTTCCACCGGGCGCAGCGTGCAGCCGGTCATGCGGGCCGCGGACCCGGCGATGTAGCCGTCCGTGGGGAACGTGGTCGCGTCGACCAGGATCTCGTCCCGCCCGGGGTCCGTCTCCCGTGCCAGCCGCACCGCGCCGACCAGCGCCTTGAACACGTTGACGCTGGTGGAGTCGCCCACCACGATCTGCCCGGCCGCCGCGCCGACCAGCGGGGCGATCCGGTCGCCGATCCGCTCCGGCGCCGTCCACCAGCCGCTCTCCGTCCAGGAGCGGATGCGCATCTCGCCCCACTCGCGGCGCACCACGTCCGCGACCCGGCCGGGCACGGCGACGGGCAGCGCGCCCAGCGAGTTGCCGTCCAGGTAGACCGCCCCGTCGGGGTCTCCGGGACCGTCGAGGACGAACGCGTCGCGCTTGGCGGCGAGTTCGTCCCCCGCGTCCAGCTTCTCCGCCTTCCGGGTCAGCTCAGACATAGGACCGCGCCGTCCACAGCTCGGGGAACACGCTCTTCTGCGCCCTCTTCTCCAGCCACGCCACTCCCGCGGACCCGCCCGTCCCGGTCTTCGCCCCCATGGCCCGGCGGGTGGCGACCAGGTGGTCGTTGCGCCAGCGCCACACCAGTTCGGCGACGTCGGTCAGCGCCTCGCCGAGCCGCGCCACCTCGTCCCGCTCGTCGCCCGCGTAGACGGCCGTCCAGATCTCCTCGACCTCACGCGACGGCTCGTACTTGCGCGACACGTCGCGCTCCAGCACCTCCTTCGGCACGGGGTGGCCGCGCCGCGCGAGGAACCGCAGCACCTCGTCGTAGAGGCTGGGCTCGTGCAGGGCCTTCTCCAGCTCGGCGTGCACCCGCGGCGCGCCCCGGTGCGGGACCAGCATCGACGCGGACTTGTCGCCGAGCAGGAACTCCATGCGCCGGTACATCGCCGACTGGAAGCCGGAGCCCTCGCCGAGGGCGCCGCGGTAGGAGTTGAACTGCGCCGGGGTGAGCCCGGCCAGCGGCCGCCAGGAGGCGTTCAGCGCCTCCAGCTCGCGCCGCGAGCGGCGCAGCGCGTCGAGCGCGGTCGGCACGTCGTCCCGGCGCAGCGCCCGCGCCGCGGTCTCCCACTCGTGCACGATGACGGTGAACCACAGCTCCATGACCTGGGTGGTCACCAGGAAGACCATCTCTCCGGGATCGTCCGAGAGGGTGTGCTGGAGGTGGGTGAGGACGTCGGCCTTGACGTAGTCCTCGTACGGGGTCGTGCCTTGGAAGTCGAGATGCGGGGTCTCGGGCTCGTGAGCCTCGTGGGACATCGCTGTCTCCTGCTGTGTACTCCGGGTAGCGGTCCGCCCCTGCCGTTACCGGCACGGGGGCCCCGGTCCCCACGGTGCATCCTGCGCAATCGTCCCCCACCACCGCAAGGCCCGCCCGCCGAGCGGGCGGACCGTGCGGTGGTCACGTTCCGTTTCCCGGCCGGTTCAGCCCAGGACCTGGGCCGCCGTCGGCGAGGAGTCCTTCAGGAACTGGGTGCAGCGCTCGTACTCCTCCTGCTCGCCGATCGCCTGCGCGGCGCGGGCGAGGGCGTGCAGGGCGCGCAGGAAACCGCGGTTCGGCTCGTGCTCCCACGGCACCGGGCCGTGGCCCTTCCAGCCGTTGCGGCGCAGCGCGTCCAGGCCGCGGTGGTAGCCCGTGCGGGCGTACGCGTAGGACTCGACGACGCTGTCCCGCTCGAACGCCTCGTCGGCCAGTCGCGCCCAGGCCAGTGAGGAGGTGGGGTACCGGCCCGCGACCTCGGCGGCGGTGGCGCCGGACGCCAGCAGCTCGCGCGGCTCGGGGTCGTCGGGGAGGTGGGTCGGGGGCGGGCCCCCGAGGAGGTTCTCGTGAATGGACATGGGTCCAGTCTCGTACATCGGGCGCCGGCCGTACGGAAGAGCCCGGCACCTGGGCGGGTGCCGGGCTCGACGCGCGTGCGGACGGGTCACTTGATGCGGGTGCCCGCCGAGCGCAGGTGCCCGCAGGCCTCGACGACGCGGGCGGCCATCGACGCCTCGGCCAGCTTGCCCCAGGTGCGCGGGTCGTAGGTCTTCTTGTTGCCGACCTCGCCGTCGACCTTCAGGACGCCGTCGTAGTTGCGGAACACGTGGTCCACCACCGGACGCGTGAAGGCGTACTGGGTGTCGGTGTCGATGTTCATCTTCACGACGCCGTTCTCCAGCGCGGTGCGGATCTCCTCCTCCGTGGAGCCCGAACCGCCGTGGAACACGAAGTCGAACGGCTGCGCGCCGGCCGGCTTGCCGTACTTGGCGGCGACGCCCTCGTTGAGCTCCTTCAGCAGCTCGGGGCGGAGGACGACGTTGCCCGGCTTGTACACGCCGTGCACGTTGCCGAAGGACGCGGCGAGCAGGTAGCGGCCCTTGTCGCCCAGGCCCAGCGCCTCGGCCGTGCGGACCGCGTCGTCGACCGTGGTGTAGAGGGAGTCGTTGATCTCGTGGGAGACGCCGTCCTCCTCGCCGCCGGTCGGGGTGATCTCCACCTCGAGGACGATCCTGGCGGCGCGGGCGCGCTCCAGCAGCTCCTGCGCGATGGCCAGGTTGTCGGCCAGGGTCTCCGCGGAGCCGTCCCACATGTGGGACTGGAACAGCGGGTTGCGGCCGGCCTTGACGCGCTCCTCGGACACCGCGAGCAGCGGGCGCACGTAGCCGTCGAGCTTGTCCTTCGGGCAGTGGTCCGTGTGCAGGGCGATGTTGACGTCGTACTTCTCGGCGACGATGTGCGCGAACTCGGCGAGGGCGACGGCGCCGGTCACCATGTCCTTGTTGTGCTGGCCGCCCAGGAACTCGGCACCGCCCGTGGAGATCTGCACGATGCCGTCGCTCTCCGCCTCGGCGAAGCCGCGCAGAGCCGCGTGCAGGGTCTGGGACGAGGTGACGTTGATGGCCGGGTAGGCGAACTTGCCTGCCTTCGCCCGGTCGAGCATCTCGTTGTAGACCTCGGGAGTTGCGATGGGCATCTGTCCGCTCCTTAAGAGTGCGGGGTGGGGTGCTGCGTACTGTCGGCCCTGACCTGGAACCTTGGATGCGACGTCATTGTCGGTCACATCCTTCCAGACTCGGCCGGGACGTCCATCCCGCCGTCCGCCCTGTGGTCGGCGGGGCCGGTCAGGCCGGTCAGTCCAGGCCCAGCTCGTCCTTGGAGTAGGCGAACAGGTACGGCACCCCGGCGCCCTCGCGGATCTTCTCGGCGGCTCCGGTGGCCCGGTCGACGATGGTCGCCACGGCCACGACCTCCGCGCCGGCCTCGCGCACGGCCTCCACGGCGGTGAGCGGGGAGCCGCCGGTGGTGGAGGTGTCCTCCACGACCAGCACCCGGCGGCCCTTGACGTCCGGGCCCTCCACGCGGCGCTGCAGGCCGTGCGCCTTGGCGGCCTTGCGCACGACGAACGCGTCCAGCTTCCGGCCGCGCGCGGCGGCGGCGTGCAGCATGGCGGCGGCGACCGGGTCGGCGCCCATGGTCAGGCCGCCCACCGCGTCGAACTCCAGCTCCGCGGTCAGGTCCAGCAGCACCTGCCCGACCAGCGGGGCGGCCTCGCCGTCGAGGGTGACGCGGCGCAGGTCGACGTAGTAGTCGGCCTCGATGCCCGAGGAGAGGGTCACCTTGCCGTGCACCACGGCCTTGTCCTTGATCTGCTGCAGCAGCGCGCCGCGTGTGTCCGTCATGCCGCCAGCTTAAAGGCGGGTCCACGTCCAGGTCGTCGAGGCCTCCAGCGGCTCCAGCGGCGTGACCAGGCGCTGGTGGGTGTTCAGCCCGTCCGGCGGTCCGGTCTGCGGCTCCACGCAGACGGCCTCGTCCTGCTCGTCGTAGACGACCACCCACTCCTCGCGGCTGGTCACCTTCAGCTGGAGCTGCCCCGGCCAGGTGAGGGTGACGTCCACGCCGCCGGGCATCCCGAAGCAGTCGTCCCACGGGCCGGGCCGCGGGTCGGTACGCCGCCCGGTCGGCAGGTGGTCCTCTCCCCGCTCCTCCTGCCAGGCGGGCTCGAAGCCGATCGTCACGTCCTCACCGCCGAGGGTGCGCAGGAACCACGGGTGCCAGCCGATCTGCGCCGGGAACGACGAGCCGTACGTCTCGACGCTCATCGTCAGCGTCAGCGACCCCTCGGTGAGCGCCACCTGCTGCGTGACCCGCCCCGGGTACGGCCACGGGTCCGTCAGGTCGTACGTCAGCACGGCCTCGTCGGTGCTCGTGCGGGCGGTACGCCAGGGGGCGTCGCGCGCGGTGCCGTGGATGGCGTGCGGGGGCGCGTTGAGCGGCATCTGCCGCACGGTGGCGCCGTCCCGGAACCGGCCGTCACGCAGCCGCCCGCACCACGGGACCATCGGGAAGCAGCCGTACCTCTCCCCCTGCCGCAGCAGCTCCACACCCCCGATCCGCAGCCCTCCGACCCGCCCGCCGTTCCCCGGCAGCACGTCCACCTCCGCGTCACCCGCGGTCAGCGTGATGTGTTCGTCACTCACGCCTCGACCCTACTGGGACGATCACTCACGCGGGACGGGGAGGCCGACGCCTCCGACACGGGGGGCTGCGCTTCCAGCGCGGGAAGCTCCCCGCGGGCAGGGCGTCCGGCGGGCGCGGGAGAGCCCGCCGTTCCGCGGTGTCAGCGGCGGCGGCGCAGTGCTCTGATCGCGACGACCGCCGAGGCGACCGCGAGGGCGGCCGCGGGGGCGGCCCAGCGGAGGGGGGCGGGGGAGGTGACGGTCTGAGGCGCGGGGACCGGGGCGTACCGGCCGCGCGGGGGCGCGTGGTCGACCTCCTCCGCGCTGCGGCCGATCATCGTCCGCCGCGCGTGCGCGGCCTCGGCGAGGGAGTCGTCACCCGCGTCGCCGGGAAGGGGCCGCCCGCCGGTCCCGGCCGGGAGTCCCGCGTCCAGGGGCGTCGGACCGGCGTCCGGGGTCTCCGGCTCCGGGGCGGGGTCGTCGTCCCGCCGCGGCGGTGGCTCGGACGCGGTGTCCGAAGCGGGGGCGGGTTCCGCCTCGCCGGGGGCGGCCCCGCTCCCCCGTCCCGGCGGCGGGGGAGCGTCCTCCGCGTCCGGGGTGGTCTCGAAGTCCGTGGTGGCGCCGGGCTCGAAGTCGCCCGCCGCGAGATGTTCGGGGGACGCGAAGGGCGCCGGCGGCTCCGCGTCCTCCTCCGCCTCCGTGCCCAGGTTCTCCGCGAAGCGGTGCAGCAGACGGGTGACCGCCGAGGTCACCGCGTCCTGCGGGAGCTCGGTGACGCGGCCGTCCGCCGTGGCGGTCCCCGTGACGACGAGCGCCGTGCCGGCGTCCGCGGCGCGGGGCGTCAGCCGCAGGGACAGCCGCACCGTCCCGTCCCCCCGGACCTCGGCCGCCTCGCCCTCGACGGCGTAGGAGCCGTCGTCCCGCGCGGACACCCGTACGGACCCGCGGTAGGTGATGGAGGAGCCGCCGATCCGTACCTTCAGCCGCCCGGCGACGGGTTCCGCGCCGGCGTCGTGCTGGAGCCCGGGCACCGCCCGGGCGACCCGCGCGGGGTCGTCCAGCACCTCCCTGAGCCGCTGCGCCTCGACCGGAACGAACACCTCGTGCTCCATGAGTGCGGAGCCTACCCACGGGACGCCGTACCGCACCCCCGTCCGCGCGAAGTCGTGGCGCGTCGGCGCGGTGCGCGGTACGGCCCTCAGTCGCTGTACCGGGGGTGGACCAGTGTGGACGGCGGGAGTCCGGCGACGCGGGTGCGTTCCGCCGCTCGGACGTCCGCGGCGAGGGAGGCGTCGGTGAGCGTCCGGGGCCGCGGCCCGGCCGGGTCGAGGCGGGGCCGCGGGGTGTGCCGGTCGGCGGCCAGCACGAACCCCCAGTCGCGGTGGGCGCGGGCCGTGTCCGCGGGCTCCCGGTCGGGTCCGGCGGCGAACCCGGCCTGCCGCCCGCGCACCCGGTAGGCGGTGGTGCGCAGACCGGCGGCGCGCAGGGTCGCGTCCACCGTCCAGAAGTCACGCGGCCGGGACGCGACCGCCCCGCCGTGCACCACGAGCCGCCCGCCCGGGGCGAGCGCCCGCCGGACCAGGCCGTAGAACTCCTGCGCGTACAGCTTGGTGCTGGCGGTGATCCCGGGGTGCGGCAGGTCCGACACCACGACGTCGTACGCGGCGGTGGGCGCCGTCCGCAGCCAGTCGAAGGCGTCCGCGGTGATCACGTGGACCCGCGGGTCGTCGAGGGAGTGCGCGTTGAGCCGGGACAGCGCGGAGTCGTGGCGGGCCAGCCGCACCACGCCCGCGTCGAGCTCGACGACGTCCACCCGCCGTACGCGGGGATGGCGCAGCACCTCGCGGACGGCGAGCCCGTCGCCGCCCCCGAGCACCAGCACACGCGCGTGGCGTCCGGGCATCGCGGGGTGCACCAGGGCCTCGTGGTACCGGAGTTCGTCCCGTCCGCTGACCCGCAGCCGCCCGTCGAGGAAGAGGTTCAGCGGGCGGCCGTCCCGCCCGCCGGTGAGCAGCACCTCCTGCACGTCCGTGTGCACGGCCACCCGTACGTCCGCGCCGTACAGGGCGTGCCGGGCGGCCCGTTCGAAGTCGTCGACGAGGACGGCCGCCGTGGCGAGCAGGGCGAGCACGCACACGTTGGCGGTGAGCAGCAGGCGGCGGGCGCCCCGGGTGAGGTCGTGCCGGAACAGCCCGAGGACCAGCGCGCCGCCGACGACCGCGTTGACCGCGCCGGTGATGAGCGCGCCCGTCAACTGGCCCAGCAGGGGCAGGAGGAGGAAGGGGAAGGCGAGCCCGCCGACCAGCGCGCCGACGTAGTCCGCGGCGGACAGGTCGGCGAGCGCGCCGCCCGCGTCCTGCCGGCGGATCCGCTGGATCAGCTCCATCAGCAGCGGCACCTCGGCGCCGATGAGCAGCCCGGTGGCGAGGGAGAACGCGACCAGCAGGCAGCGCGGGCCGCTCGCCCAGAGTCCGCCCCAGTCGCCGGTCCAGGCGAAGACCGCGTACAGCGCCATCGCGCTGCCCCCGCCGACCAGGGCGAGCGCCGCCTCGACCGCGCCGAACCCGGCCGCCGCGTGCCGGCGCAGCCGCTTGGCGGCGAGCGATCCGATGCCCATCGCGAAGACCATCACGGACAGCACGACGGACGTCTGGGCGACCGAGTCACCCATCAGGTACGCGGCGAGCGCGACCAGTTCCAGCTCGTACACGAGTCCGCACGCGGCGCAGACGAACACCCCGGCGAGGACCAGCCACCGTCCGGTGCCCTGCCGCACGGGCAACGGCACCGCGCTCCCCGCGCCGTCCGGGCCCTCCGCGCTGTCCGGGCCGGCCCTTACGGGACCGTCCGGCCCGTCCCAGGGCTGCGCGGAGCCGGGCGGAGCGGGGGCCTGCGGATCGATCACCTCAGGGACGTTACGTCACGCACCCGTCACACAACGTCACCCACACGCGTGGTGTCTGCTCACGCTCACACGGCCCCGGCGTGCGCGGCGACGCGCGCTCCGACCCGGGTACGGGTGGTCACGAGCTGGCCGTCCTGCGGGTAGGCGTGCCAGGTGCGCCAGTGGAACTGGCCCTCGTGACAGCGGGCGAGCATCGCCGTGAAGGCGTGCGGACTGCCGGGGAAGACCCCGGCGAGGCCCTGCGGATGGTCGGAGACCAGGGCGAGCAACTCCTGCGCCCGGCCGGCGAAGGCGCCCGGAGGGAGGACTTCCACCCGGGCGGCGAACTCGTACTCCCAGTCGTCCACCCGCTTGGCCACCCCCAGCGGGAGCGGCGTGCTGCTGCCCGGGATGCACGCCACCGTCTCCGAGCAGCGGCCCCGGTCCTCCTCCAGCAGCACTTGGTGGGAGGCGCCGAGCAGCCTCAACTGGAGCTTGGCTCCCTGGAGTTCCAGGTCGAGGGTGGCCAGCGCCGGCAGCGGCTCGCGGCCCAGAGCCCAGGCGAGATCGGCCGCGCGCGTATCCGAATAGGCGGTGTTCAGGGTCGTGAGCATGGATCGGCTCCGCAAGCACACAGGAGAGAGATACGGGTCCGCGCACCCCGGGGACCGGGGACTCGGCCCGTCAGCCCGGTCGCCCGGCTGGAAGAGGGTCCGCGGGGAGATCCGATGGCTGCGCTGGTGATTTATAGGGAATCATGAACTGTGCCGCCACCACAGGGTTTTTACCCAACTTCGTGGGCTTTCCCTCCCCTGGGGGGCTCCTCAGCTCACGTGTTCCACTACGGCGTACGCCTCTGGTGACGGCGTACCACCGCACACAACACGCCGGCCGGGACCGGACTGTGCACCTCCGCCGGACGCACCGCAGCGGGGCCCGCCCCAGGTGCGGACCCCGCTGCCGCGGATGCGTTCTCCCGAAGTGGAGCCGCGCTGCCCCGTGTCAGCTGCCTCCACCGCCGCATCCGCCGCCCCCGCAGGACGACCCGCCTCCGCAGGACGAGCCTCCGCCGGAGGACGATCCACAGCTCACGCCGCCCCCGCTGTCGCCTGCCCACCAGCCGCCGGAGCGACCTCCGGAACGGCTCCGGCCGCCCGAGGACGCTCCGGCGCCCCGGGACGCCCGCACGGCGAACGTCACGAGCAGGACGAGACCCACGACCAGGATGATGCCGACAGTCATGGCGCCACCCTCCTTCCGTTCCCCCCGTGATCCCCCGAAGCATCCCCCCGTGGGTGCCCGGCTCACGGTGTGACCGGGAGATGCCCTCCCCCGGTCCGCGCCAAAGCAGAGTTGAGCAACTCCAGAGGTTTCACGCCGACGCGTCGGCGGGGGTGGGTTGAGGACGCCTCCGATCCGGCGGAGGATGGCCGGCATGACCTCCAGTGCGCGCCCTCTGCTCAATCGCCGGCTCGCGGAGTTCGGGACGACGATCTTCGCCGAGATGTCGGCCCTGGCACTCCGGACCGGAGCCATCAACCTGGGACAGGGGTTCCCCGACACCGACGGTCCGGAGGAGGTCAGGGAGGCCGCCGTGCGGGCGCTGCGCGACGGGCGCGGCAACCAGTACCCGCCGGGGCCGGGCGTCCCCGAGCTGCGCACCGCGGTCGCCGCCCACCAGCAGCGCCGTTACGGCCTGTCCGTCGATCCCGACACCGAGGTGCTGGTCACCGCCGGCGCCACCGAGGCGATCGCGGCCTCGCTGCTGGCGCTGGTGGAGCCCGGCGACGAGGTGATCGCGCTGGAGCCGTACTACGACTCCTACGCCGCCTCCATCGCCATGGCGGGCGGCACCCGCGTCCCGGTCACGCTCCGGCCGGACGAGGGCCGCTTCCGGCTGGACCTGGACGAGCTGCGCGACGCGGTCACCGACCGCACCCGCCTGCTGCTGATCAACACCCCGCACAACCCGACCGGCATGGTCCTCACCCGCGAGGAGCTGGCGTCGATCGCCGCACTGGCCGTCGAGCGGGACTTGCTCGTCGTGACCGACGAGGTCTACGAGCACCTGGTCTTCGACGACGCCGAGCACATCCCCCTGGCGACCTTCCCCGGCATGCGGGACCGCACGGTCACCATCTCCAGTGCGGGGAAGACCTTTTCCTTCACCGGCTGGAAGGTCGGCTGGATCACCGCGTCACCGGAGCTGGTCGCGGCGGTCCGCTCGGCCAAGCAGTACCTCACCTACGTCTCCGCCGGCCCGTTCCAGTACGCGATCGCGGAGGCGCTCGCGCTGCCCGAGTCGTACTTCACCGGCTTCCGCGCGGACATGCTCGCCAAGCGCGACATCCTCGCGGCGGGCCTGGAGGAGGCCGGGCTGGCCGTCCACCGCCCCTCCGGCACCTACTTCGTCACCGCCGACATCCGCCCCCTGGGCGAGTCCGACGGCATCGCCTTCTGCCGCACCCTCCCGGAACGCGCGGGCGTGGTCGCCATCCCCACGGCCGTCTTCTACGACCACCAGGAGATGGGGGCGCCGTTCGTCCGCTTCGCCTTCTGCAAGCGTGCAGAGAGGTTGCGCGAAGCGATCGACAGGTTGTCCGGCCTGCGCAACCGCATGTAGTCAGCCAGTCCGTACGAGACAGCCCCGGGCCTCTGCCGGCCGAGGTCGGCACAGGGGTTCGGCCGCGTGAGCTCCCCTCTCCGCACGGGGGTGTCCTGTTCGCTCAGGTGATGCGCGACGGCCTTCAGGTGGGCCGCCCCGTGCCCGCACGTGTGGTCGCGCGGACCGTCCGCATTCCTGCGGTTCACCGGGCGGACACAGCAGGAGCGGCGGGCCGGCCTCGTCCGCCGCGTGCCGGATGTGTCCGGCGATGAGTGCCCACCCCTCCCGGGTTCGGCGGACCGCGTCCGTCGCCGCCCTCAAGGAACGACACCCTCACCGAAAAGCGTGAACACTTCGACCCGCGCTGTTCACGCCTTTCCGCACAGTGGCCGCCATGACCTCGCGTTTTGGCTACGACCACCCTCCCCATAGCACCGGGCACGTGATCAGAACGGTGCGCACCCTCATGCGCACCGGCGGTCTGGACGTCTCCCTGACCGCCATCGCGCCGGAGGTGCGGGTGAGTGCCGTCGCGCCGGCGGTGAGTACCGGTACTCATGCCGGGGCACGGCCCTGCCGGTCACCGTGGTGATCACCAACCCGTACCGGTTTCAGGAAGGGCCTTCGATGCCGACCTCTGCCCGCTTCCGTCCGCGGCGGCTCCTCGCACTCGCCACGGACAGCCGGCCCGCCCGCGCCTATCTGGGCCTCGTCGCCCTCGGCGTCGTGGTGCTGTTCCTCGCCCCGGACAGCCCGTACGCCATGGCGCCGGCGCTGCTCACCGCGCCGCTCTCCTTCCTGCCCGTGGTCCTGCCCTTCGGGGCCGGTACGGCGGGAGACGGGGCGGCCGAGGTGGCGGCGGCCGTGCCGCACGGCGGGTGGCTGCTGCTGTGCGCGCTGGTGAACGCCGCTGCGTTCGGCGCGCTCGCCCGCAGACCGGACCGGGCGCCCTCGGCGCGCCCGCGGCGGACGCTGCTCGCGGCCGCCGTCGACAACTGGCCCGCGCGGGTCTACGTCGCCGTGGTCGCGGTGGCCCTGGGCACCTTCCTGTACGCCGTGCTGCTGTCGCCGGACCCCGGGTTCGCGGGCATCTGGCCCATCATCGCGGCGGCACCGCTCAGCTTCCTCGCCGTGGCGGTGTCGGCACCCGCCGAGTACCACTCGCTCCCCTGGCTGGGCACGCTGGTCTTCTCCGCCGGCGTGGTCCTGGCCGGGCTGGTCAACGCCGTGCTGATCGGGCGCCTCGCCCGCAGGATCGGGGGCCCTCCGAGCCGCGGCTAGCCCCGTGCCCGGTCGTTCGCCAGTTTCCGCCGCTCCCAGCGGTTCGCGTGGCGGATGACCACGCCCGCCATGCCGCCGGAGCCGGTGAGGCGGATCAGGGGGGTGCCCGGGAGGCGGTCGGGGGTGGTGGTGTCCCTCAGGCCGCCGATGCCGGGGTCCAGGGCGCCGGTGTCGGCGGCCCAGCCGTCGGGGAGGACGATCGTGACGCCGGCCGCCTCGCCGTACGCCTCCACGGTGACCTCGGAGTGCCGGCACTCGGCGCGGCTGAAGTCGAGCTTCACCCCGCCCAGGCCGCCGCGCGCGATCACGTGCGCGGGGACGTCCCAGCGTCCGGGGCCGCGGGACGCTCCCTGGATGCCGCCCTTGATCTCCAGGCGCGGCAGGTCGACGGGTGCCGGGGGCTTCGGCAGGTCGGCGGTGAGCACGTCCAGCTCGGCGTAGGTCTTCGCCGTGAGCGCCCGCTCCAGCCGCTCGTCCAGCTCGTCGAGGTCGATGCGCCCCTCGGCGGCCGCGTCGCGCAGCTGCTCCACCACCGCCTCCCGGTCGTCGTGGGAGGCGCGGAGACCGCCCCGGGGGACGTCGCGCGGGGTGGGGTCCGGGGTGGCGGACTGGGCTGTCATGGCCACAAGAATAGGCGGGCCCGGCGGAGCGGAAAGAGGGGCGTGAGGAAAGGGGCACGAGAGAGCCCGGCCCCGCGGCCGGCCGTGCGGGCCGGTCTCCGGGCCGGGCTGGGCTCCCTGCGGTCGTGCACCTGGCCGGTGCCGCCGCTCGCGCCCGAGGGCGCTCACGCGTCGTCGTCGGGCTTCTCCGCGTCGTTGATCTCCTGCTCCAGGCCGAGCTGCTCGACGAGCCACTTGTCGAACTCGATGGCGGCCCGCACCCAGCTGACCGTCGAGGAGACGAAGTGCTCCAGGCTGACGCCCATGCCGATCAGCATCTGCGCCTCACCGATGAGACGGACCGTGCCGTCGTCGTGGGTGTGGGTGTACACCTTGGGCCACAGCGTGCGCCGGTTCCAGTCGTCGACGGACTCGAGGAGCTGGGGCTTCTCGTCGATCTGGTGCGGCCGGTCGTAGAACGTCCGGACGGAGAAGATCTGCTGGTCGCCCTCGCCGCGGAACATGAAGTACGTGCGGAACTGCTCCCACGGCGCCGCGAGGTCACCCTCGTCGTCGACGACGTACTTGAGCTCCATCTGGTCGAGGAGCTGCTTCACGAGGTCCTGATCCGGGACGACGGGGCCCGCCGGTCCTTGGGGCTGCGGCTCGGGCTGCTGGCCCCCGAAATTCGGAATCGAGGACGGGTCGATGGTCACCGTGTATTTCCCTTCGTACGGATCCCGCCATCCTCCCCCATGCGGGGAGGGGGGTGGCAAGCCCCGACGGGCCTGTCAGCCGAGGGCTGACTCGATCCGGTCAGGTGCGGGGTACCCGGAAAGGCTCCGGGCCCAACGTCCGCGGGGGACATCGGACCCGGAAAACGGAGGCGTCGCCCAGAGCGTCGTGACGTCGTGACTCAGAGCGTCTTGCCCGTGGCGGGGCCGACGGTCAGCCCGTCCTCGGCGCGGTCCACCCGGACCGTGTCGCCGTCCTTGATCTCACCGGACAGGATCTCCTTGGCGAGCCGGTCGCCGATCGCGGTCTGCACCAGGCGGCGCAGCGGCCGCGCGCCGTACGCCGGGTCCAGGCCCTCCTCGGCCAGCCAGGCCAGCGCCTCGGGCGTGACGTCCAGGGCGAGCCGGCGTTCGGCGAGCCGCCGGCCGAGCGCCTCGATCTGGAGCCTGGCGATCCGCTCCAGCTCGGACCTGGTGAGCGCGGAGAACACCACCAGGTCGTCCAGGCGGTTGAGGAACTCCGGCTTGAACGACGCCCGGACCACCTCCAGGACCTGCTCCCGCTTCTCCGCCTCGCTGCTGAGCGGGTCGACCAGGTACTGGCTGCCCAGGTTGGACGTCAGCACCAGGATGGTGTTGCGGAAGTCCACCGTGCGGCCCTGGCCGTCGGTGAGCCGGCCGTCGTCGAGCACCTGGAGCAGGATGTCGAAGACCTCCGGGTGGGCCTTCTCCACCTCGTCGAGCAGCACCACGCTGTACGGCCGGCGCCGCACCGCCTCGGTGAGCTGGCCGCCCTCCTCGTAGCCGACGTAGCCGGGGGGCGCGCCGACCAGCCGGGCCACCGAGTGCTTCTCGCTGTACTCCGACATGTCGATGCGGACCATCGCCCGCTCGTCGTCGAAGAGGAAGTCCGCCAGCGCCTTGGCCAGTTCGGTCTTGCCGACGCCCGTCGGGCCGAGGAACAGGAAGGAGCCGGTGGGCCGGTCCGGGTCGGAGACCCCGGCCCGCGAGCGCCGCACCGCGTCGGAGACGGCGCGCACGGCCTCGGTCTGCCCGATCAGCCGCTTGCCGATCTCGTCCTCCATGCGCAGCAGCTTCTGCGTCTCGCCCTCCATGAGGCGGCCGGCCGGGATGCCGGTCCAGGAGGCGACGACGTCGGCGATGTCGTCGGCGCCGACCTCCTCCTTGACCATGGTGTCCCTGGCGACCTCCTCCTCCGCCTCGGAGGCGGCCTCCAGGTCGCGCTCGACGGCCGGGATCTCGCCGTAGAGCAGCTTGGAGGCGGTGTCGAAGTCGCCGTCGCGCTGGGCGCGTTCGGCCTGGCCGCGCAGCTCGTCGAGCTTCTCCTTCAGCTCACCGACGCGGTTGAGGGACTGCTTCTCCTTCTCCCAGCGGGCGGTGAGGCCGCGCAGCTCCTCCTCCTTGTCGGCGAGGTCGCGGCGCAGCTTCTCCAGGCGCTCGCGGGAGGCGGCGTCGGTCTCCTTGCCGATGGCCAGCTCCTCCATCCGCAGCCGGTCCACGGCGCGCTGCAGCTCGTCGATCTCGACGGGCGAGGAGTCGATCTCCATGCGCAGCCGGGAGGCGGCCTCGTCGACCAGGTCGATGGCCTTGTCGGGGAGGAAGCGGGAGGTGATGTACCGGTCGGAGAGGGTGGCGGCGGCGACCAGGGCGCTGTCGGCGATCTGCACCTTGTGGTGCGCCTCGTAGCGGCCCTTGAGTCCGCGCAGGATCGCGATGGAGTCCTCGACGGACGGCTCGGCGACCAGCACCTGCTGGAAGCGCCGCTCCAGCGCCGGGTCCTTCTCGATCCGCTCGCGGTACTCGTCCAGCGTGGTGGCGCCGACCATGCGCAGCTCGCCGCGCGCGAGCATCGGCTTCAGCATGTTGCCGGCGTCCATGGCGGAGTCGCCGCCGGCGCCCGCGCCCACGACGGTGTGCAGCTCGTCGATGAAGGTGACGACCTGTCCGTCGGACTCCTTGATCTCGGCGAGGACGGTCTTCAGCCGCTCCTCGAACTCGCCGCGGTACTTGGCGCCCGCGACCATGGCGCCCAGGTCGAGCGCGACCAGCCGCTTGTTCTTCAGCGACTCGGGCACGTCGCCCTTGACGATCCGCTGGGCGAGCCCCTCGACGACGGCGGTCTTGCCGACGCCCGGCTCACCGATCAGCACGGGGTTGTTCTTGGTACGGCGGCTCAGCACCTGCACCACCCGCCGGATCTCCTGGTCCCGTCCGATGACGGGGTCCAGCCTGCCCTCACGGGCGGCGGCGGTCAGGTCGGTGCCGAACTTCTCGAGGGCCTTGTACTGGCCCTCCGGGTCGGGGGTGGTCACCCGGCGCGCTCCCCTCGCCTTCTGGAAGGCCTCCTGCAGCTTGTCCGCGGTGGCGCCCTGCCGCGACAGTACCTCCCCGGCGGCCCCGCCCTTCGCGGCGATGCCGATCAGCAGGTGCTCGGTGGACAGGTACTCGTCGCCGAGGTCCCGGGCGCGGGACTGGGCGTCCGCGACGACGGCGAGCAGCTCACGGTTGGGCTGGGGCGGCGCCACGGTGGATCCGGTGACGCTCGGCAGCCCGGCGAGGACGCGCTCGGCCCCGGCGCGTACGGCGGCCTGGTCGGCGTCGGCCGCGGCGAGCAGGTCCGTGATGTTCTCGTTCTCCTGCCCGGCGAGCAGGGCGAGCAGCAGGTGCGCGGGGGTGAGGTCGGGGTGCCCCTCGGTCACGGCCCGGTTGCCGGCGGCGGCCAGCGCGTCCCGGCTCCGGTTGGTCAGCTCGGCGTCCACGTGTCCGTTCTCCTCCTTGATGCCCTTCGATGGCCCTCGGCGTGTGCGTGACTGACTCTGCCAACGTCCACAAACTTGAGTCTATTCCACTCAAGGTGGTGTCCGCGAGAGCCCCAGGGCTAAGTTCCGGGTTCATGACCCTCACGTATTCGGTGGATCCGGGCGATCCGGGCGCTTCGTACCTCAGCTTCTGGCGCGAGCGGCACCTCTGCACGCTGACCACGCTCCGTCCGGACGGCACACCGCACCTGGTACCCGTCGGCGTCACGTACGACCCGGAGCAGTCGCTCGCCCGGGTGATCACCAACCGGACCAGCGCGAAGGTCCGCCACGTACGGGCGGCGGGGGACGAGGGCGCGCCCGTCGCGGTCTGCCAGGTCGACGGCAGACGGTGGGCGACGCTGGAGGGGCGGGCGCGGGTCCACACGGAACCGGAGCGCGTCGAGGACGCGGTGCGGCGGTACGCGGAGCGCTACGGACGGACGCCCGGCCCCAACCCGGACCGGGTGGTCATCGAGATCGCGCTCACGCGCGCGATGGGGCGAGGCTGAGGAAAGCCGTGACACGCGCCGGGGAGCGACGCCTTCCGGCCATCGGCCGATCCGGCCGATACCCGGAAATGTCCCCCGAAAACTGCAGCGGCGTCACCGTGTTCAGGTCACGGTGACGCCGCTGCGGGGGGAAGCACCTGCGCGATCTGTTACGACGGGGGAATCGCGTCAGGCACTGCGGGGGGTGGCCGAGATGGTCCGGGGGGCCAGGGAACCGGACTCCACCTGCCGGTGGTCCCGCTGGTCCAGGTTCACGAAGATCATGCCGTACCGGACGGCACACCGGACGGGTTTCGGCGCCCCCCTGGGCCGGCGCAGGCACCGGTACGCCCGCACGTCCCCGTCCTCGTCGCGGGTGACGACCACGGGCTCACCGAAGACGGTCACCATCAGCGAGTCACCGCTGTGCGGGATGGCGGTGACCAGGTCGATGAAGTGCCATCCGGACCGGTAGGCGGTCGCCATCTCACGCCGGAAGGAACGATCGTCGGGTGGCGTGGTCATCTGTCAGCCCCAACTGCTGTCGTCAGTGGCGTGGGGAGCCACGGGACCCCAGCTGCTGTCCGGAGGCAGGGCCTTCCCCGTCCCGATCGCTCCCCAACTGCTGTCAGCCCGGACGTCGCCTTCCGCGCCGGCCAGGCCACTCAGCACCCCGAAGGCCATGACGGCGGAGAAGACGGCGACAAGTACCGAGCGAAGCGTTCTCTTGCGCATAGTCGGCTTCGTCCTCACTCGAAAGTCACCCTTCCCCCGTCAAGTAAGACGATGGCTCATTCGGGCACGTCATGGCCACACAATCGGTGCATCATGTTCCTGCATGTTCAGGACCCTGGGGGGTGGAGATTTGACTACGAATCGGACCAATGACGCACATCCCCATGCGGTGACCGAACTGTGCGAGGCCGGGAGCAGGTTGTACGGCGACGCTCTCCGCGCGGGCCGCATCCCGCGCGCGGACGTGGAACCCGCTCCCTGCCTCATGGAACTGGCCCTGCTGCACCCCGATCCGGACGACCCGAACTGGCTGCGGCCGGTGTCGCCGGCGGTGGCTCTCGCCCAGCGGCTCAACCCCCTGGAACGGGAGATCACGGAACGCCGGCGGATGTCGATCGAACTCGCCGACGCGTTCGAGCCGTTCATGACTCTCAGCGCCCAGGCCACCACGAGCACCGAATCGATGACCGTTCTGGAGGGCTTCGACCGGATCAACGCCGCGCTCGACCTGGCCACCTCCCAGTGCCGCTCCGAGATGCTGGCCGTACAGCCGGGCGGCCGCCGCCTGGAGCACACCCTGGCCCAGGCGCTGGAGCGCGACCAGCAGATGACCGAGCGGGGGGTGCGCATCCGCACCCTGTACCAGCACACCGCCCGGCACAGCCCCGAGACGCTCGCCTACGTGGCGCGGTTCGACACCGCGAAGGTGGAGTACCGCACCATCGACGAACTGGTGGAGCGGCTGATCATCTGCGACGAGTCCGTCGCCTTCATCCCCATCCGCGAGGACCGGCAGGTGGCCCTGGAGCTGCGCCACCCGGGCCTGGTGCGCTACCTCATCAAGGTCTTCGAGTTCATGTGGACCCGCGCGGTCTCCTTCGACGCGGGCGCGCCCTACGAACCGGCGCCGGACGGACTCACGGAGGTCCAGCACTCCATCGCCAAACTCCTCGTGGAGGGACACGTGGACGAGGCGATCGCCCGCCGGCTGGGCATGAACGTCCGCACCTGCCGGGCCCACATAGCCAAACTGGCCGCCACCCTGGGCAGCGGCAGCCGCGCCCAGCTCGGCTACCTGATAGCCCAGTCCGGGATCCTCGACCAGGAGGGCAGCCCCCGGTGACCGGCACGCCGCACGCGGAGCACGGACCGGACGACCTGTGTCCGGCGGGGACCGGACTGTACGAGAAGGCCCTGCGCGAGGGCCGGCTGGACGCGGCCGAGGCCGAGGCGGCTCCGTGCGCGGTGGACCTGGGCCTGCTGCGGCCCGCCGCGGACGACCTGAGCAGGCTGGAGCCGCTGCCCCCGACGGTCGCCCTGCAGCGGCTGCTGCGCCACTCCGGGGAGCGCATCGCGGCGGAACGGCGCCGGGAGGAGTGGCTGGCCGAAACCTTTCACTCGCTCATGCGCACCGGCGACCCGCCGGCCGGTGAGGCGAGCGCTCCCACCCTCTGCCTGCTCAGCGGCCTCGACCGCATCAACGGCGCCATCGCGCGGGCCCTGGCGGAAGGCACGCGGGAAGTCCTCTGCATCCAGCCGCCCAACAGCTACCAGACGTCCGAGTACGCCAGGACGGCCCAGGCCGCGGCCATGGTCCGCGATCAGCAGTTCCTCGACCGCGGCGGCAGGATCCGCGTGATCTATCCGCACACGCAGCGGCACATCCCCCTGGTCGTCGCCCGGTACGAGCGGTTGAGGGGCGACGCCCAGGCCCGCACCATGGACGAGGTCACCGGCCGCATGATCATCGTGGACCAGGCGGTGGCCTTCATCCCCGGCGCCGGGGAAGGGCACTCCGACATCGCGCTGGAAATCCGGCATCCGGCGGTCATCGCCTATCTGGTGAGCATGTTCGACCGGCTGTGGCGGCTCGCCACCCCCATGCATCCCCAGACCGTCCAGCCGCCCTCCCTGGGCGGCGTCACCGCCCGGCAGCGGGCCATCGCGCGGCTCCTGGTCGAGGGGCACACGGACGCCGTCATCGCCGACCGGCTGGGCATGAACATCCGGACCGCGCGCGTCCACATCGCGAAGCTCGCGGCGACCCTGGGCAGCGGCAGCCGCGCCCAGCTCGGCTACCTCATCGCACGGTCGGGGATCCTCGGCCGGGAGGGGTGACCACCGGCGGCCGCGCGCCGTCCAGCCCCGCCTGGGCGATCCGCACGCCCAGCTGCGTGCGGCTCGCCGCCCCCAGCGTCTCGGAGAGGCGGGCGATGTGCGCCCGGCAGGTGCGCACGCTGATGCCGAGGCGCTCCGCGATCACCGCGTCCTGGTGACCCTCCGCGAGCAGGGCGGCGATGGACTGCTCGCGGTGCGAGATGCCCTCGATACCGGTGTCCGGGAGCGGGGCGGTCAGCGGGATGGCGAGCCGCCACAGCCGCTCGAAGACCGTGCCCAGGTACTCCACCAGCGCCGGATGGCGCAGCTCCAGCGCCATCGTGCGCTCGGTGTTGGCGGGGATGAAGGCGACCGTGCGGTCGAAGAGGATGAGCCGCTCGATGACCTCGTCCAGCGTGCGCGCCTCCACCGCGTCGCCCATCAGCTCCAGGTAGCTGAGCAACCCGTGCCCGTGGCGGGCGACATGGGTGTACAGGTCCCGCATGCGCACGCCCCGCCCGCGCAGCGCCATCGCCCGGTGCAGGCCCTCCGACAGCTCGGCCTCGCGCCGGATGCCGCCGGGCTGGACGGTGAGCACCTCGGTGGTGCACGCCTGCGTCGCCTCGTCCATCGCGGCCTGGATCCGGGCCAGTCCGTCCAGCACCCGGATCGCCGGGCCCTCGGACGACGCCCCCGCGGCCGGCACCTGGCGGCCGAGACCGGCGTACCACTCGAACGCGGCGACCGCCGAGCCGACGCGGCGCTGACTCGCCCTCACCTCGTCGTACATGCCGCGCAGCAGCCGGGTCATGACCTCCTGCGGGGAGGTCGGGACCAGCCAGTCCATGTCGTCCGGGTCGGGGTGCAGCAGGGCCAGCTCCAGCAGGCAGGGCACCCGCTCGGCCTCCCGGCGCGGCAGCCGTCCGCGCCGTACGGCCCGGGAGTACACGCGGTCCCCGGCCTCGCACAGTCGGTCAGCACCGTGCGGATGCTCCTCCGCCCCGTGTGCCCGGCCATCGCCCATACCACCCCCGGTTCAGCGTCTTTCCGCAGCGCAACTATGCGCGGCCGGAACCTGCTGTGCAACACGGGACAGGCCACCGCGCCGGCCCGGGGGGCCGGCCGGTGGCCGGATTCGTGCGGCTGTTACTTCAGGCCGATCTCCGCGCACGCGGCCTTGTACTCCCCGGTGCAGATGTCCGACACCTCGTAGAACCCGTCAGCGATCACGGTGTCCTGGATGTTGTCCTTCGTCAGCGCGACCACCGGCACCAGCTGCGCCGGGATGTCCTGCCGGGTGGGGCTGTCGACGCGGTCGCGGGTGAGCGCGTCGAACTGGATGTCCCGGCCCTGGACCCGCGCCACGGCCATCTCCGCGGCGCTCTCGGCCTCCTCCGGGTAGGACTTGTACACGCTCATGTACTGCTCGCCGGCCACGATCCGCTGCACCGCGGCGATCTCCGCGTCCTGGCCGGTGATGGGCGGCAGCTCGGTCGCGCCGGCGGCGCGCAGCGCCTTGACGATGCCGCCCGCCATGCCGTCGTTGGCGGAGTAGATGCCCTCGATGTTCTCCAGGCCGATCTCGCTGATCGCCTCGGACATGTTCTTCTCGGCGTTCTTGGGGTCCCAGTCCTTGGTGTCGAAGGACTTGGCGATGGTGACCTTGCCCTTGAGCTCGGACAGCGCGCCCGCCTTGAACTGCTTGGCGTTGGGGTCGGTGGACGAGCCGTTCATCATCACGATCTTGTCGGTGATGCTCAGGTCGCCGCCGAGCGCCTCCAGCAGGGTGCGCCCCTGCACCTCGCCGACCAGCGAGTTGTCGAAGGAGATGTACGCGTCGATCGGGCCCTCGGCGAGCCGGTCGTAGGCGATGACCGGGATGCCCGCGTCCTTGGCCTTGGTGACGCTCTCCGCGATGGCGTGCGAGTCCACCGCGTCCAGCACGATGACGTCGACCTTCTTGTCGATCATGCTCTGCATCTGGCCGGCCTGCTTGTCGGCGTCCGCCTCGGCGTTGGCGTACTCGACCTTGCCCTTGTTGTCGGTGAGCGACTCCACCTTCTTCTTGAAGATGGGGTAGTCGAACTGCTCGTACCGCGTGTTGGCCTTCTCCGGGAGGAGCAGGCCCACCGTGATGTCGTCCCCCTTGGCGGGGCTCGCGTCGTCGCTGCTGCTCGCCGCGCCGAGGCCGCAGCCGGCGAGCGTGACGGACATGGAGACGGCGGCCACGGATATGGCGATACGACGCATGCGAGGGCTCACTTCAGGTGCGTTTTGGACGTGGGCACAGCTTTGCGGCCCATGTGACTGAAAAGCCAACGCTTCGGCGCCCATCCGCGTCAAGGGGCAACCACTTAACGAGATGGACACGACACGGCGCGCTGAACTCGTGAAAGTCCTGCGGACACACCGCGAGGATCACCTGGACACGCAGGCATACCATAGCCACAGGTGTGCTCAGGCATGAGAGAAGGGGCCTGGGGGTCGCATGGACTCCCGGGCCCCTCTCCGCGTCCGCGCGCGGTCAGTCCGACTGCTGCTGGCGCTTGGGGCGCCAGACCACCAACGCGCTGGTCTGCTGCACTTCCTGGTAAGGCACCAGGTCACGGCGGTAGGAGGCGTGCACGGCGGCCTCACGCTGACGCATCGCCGCCGCCGCGCCGTCGAGCGCGTCCTCCAGTTCGGCCACGCGGGCCTGGAGGGCGGCGACCTGGTTCTCCAGTTCGATGATGCGCTTGATTCCGGCCAGGTTGATGCCCTCGTCCTGCGACAACTGCTGCACCTGACGGAGCAGTTCGATGTCACGGGCCGAGTAGCGGCGGCCCCGGCCCGCCGTGCGGTCCGGCGACACAAGCCCCAGCCGGTCGTACTGACGCAGCGTCTGCGGGTGGAGACCGGAGAGCTGCGCCGCCACCGAAATGACGTAGACCGGGGTGTCCTGGGTCAGTTCGTACGGATTGCGTCGACGGCCGTCCATCGCATCAAGCTCCCTTCGCGGCCTGGAACAGCTCCGCCCGCGGATCCTGGTCCGCGGTTGCCTCGCGATACGCCTCCAGGGCGTCACGAGCCTTCCCCGACAGGTCCCTGGGAACACTCACCTCGACGGTGATCAGCAGATCACCGCGGGTGCCGTCCTTGCGGACCGCCCCCTTGCCGCGGGCGCGCATGGTGCGCCCGTTGGGCGTGCCCGGAGGCAGCTTCAGCGTCACCGGCGGACCGCCCAGCGTCGGCACCCGGATCTCACCGCCGAGGGCCGCCTCGGGATACGTGACCGGCACGGTGACCGTCAGGTTGTCGCCCTTGCGGCCGAACACCGGGTGGGCGCCGACGTGCACGACGACGTACAGGTCGCCCGCGGGGCCGCCGCGCTCGCCGGGCGCCCCCTTGCCGCGCAGCCGGATCCGCTGGCCGTCGCTGACCCCCGCGGGGATGCGCACCTGCATCGTCCGCGAGGACTTGGCCCGGCCGCTGCCCTTGCAGACCTCGCAGGGCTCCTCCGCGATCAGGCCGCGGCCCTTGCAGTCCGGGCACGGGTCGGTCAGCGAGAAGCCGCCGCCGGAGCCCCGCGCCACCTGTCCGGTGCCGACGCAGGTCGGGCACACGCGCGGTGTGCCGTTCTTGTCGCCGGTGCCCGAACAGGCCTTGCAGGGCGACTGCGACGACATCCGCAGCGGAACGGTCGCGCCCTCGATCGCCTCGGTGAAGCTGAGCGTCACCTCGGACTCGATGTCCTGGCCCCGGCGCGGCTGGGTCCGCGAGGTCCCCGTGCCGCCCCGGTTGAACAGGCCCCCGAAGACGTCACCGAGGCCGCCGCCGAAGCCGCCCGCCTGGCCGCCGGCCTGACCTCCGAAGAGGTCACCCAGGTCGAAGTTGAAGGTGCCGCCGCCCGCGCCCGGCCCCGGACGGAACCCGCCGTTGCCGAAGAGGGCGCGCGCCTCGTCGTACTCCTTGCGCTTCTTGGGGTCCCCGAGGACGTCGTTCGCCTCGGAGATCTCCTTGAACCGCTCCTCCGCCTTGGCGTTCCCCTTGTTGGCGTCCGGGTGGTACTCGCGGGCGAGCTTCCGGTACGCCTTCTTGATCTCGGCCTCGGTGGCGTCCTTGGGGACGCCGAGGACCTTGTAATAGTCCTTCTCGATGAAGTCCTTGGTGCTCATCCCCGACGTCCCTCCTTCCCTGCGTCAGCTATAACGTCAGCCCTCCTCCGGGCCACCGTTCTCCTTGTTCTCCGCGTCGGCCCGGTCCTCGGCGCTCTCCTCGGCGGGCTTGACCGTCTGCGCGCCGGGCTGCGGCTCGGCGACGGCCACCCGCGCGGGGCGGATGGTGCGCTCGCCGATGCGGTACCCCGGCTGCAGGATCGCCACGCACGTCGTCTCGGTGACGTCCGGCGCGTAGGAGTGCATCAGGGCCTCGTGGATCGTCGGGTCGAAGGGCTCGCCCTCCTTGCCGAACTGCTGGAGGCCCAGCTTCGCCACCGTGGTCTCCAGCGACTCGGCGACCGACTTGAAGCCACCGACCAGCTCGCCGTGGTCCCGCGCCCGGCCGATGTCGTCGAGCATCGGGAGCAGTTCGGACAGGAGATTCGCCACGGCGGTCTCCTTGACCGCTGCCCGGTCACGCTCCACCCGGCGGCGGTAGTTCTGGAACTCGGCCTGGAGGCGCTGGAGGTCCGCGGTGCGCTCGTTCAGCGCGGTGCGGGCCTGGTCCAGCTGCGCCACCAGAGCGGCGTTCTGCTCCGTGTCCCCGGCCGGGGCCGCCTCTTCCTCAGCGGGAGCGGCGGCCTGCGGCTCGGCGTCCTCGGACGGTGCGCCGGAAGGGACATCGGGCTGCTGCTCGTCGAAGCCCGGGGTCTCTTCCGTCACGCCGCACCGTCCTTGCGGTCCTCGTCGACGATCTCGGCGTCGACGACGTCGTCGTCGGCCTTGGCCTCACCGGCGCCGGCGGACGCGCCGCCCGCGGCCTGCGCGCCCTGGGCGTCGGCGTACATGGCCTGGCCCAGCTTCTGCGAGACGGCCGCGACCTTCTCGGTGGCCGTGCGGATCTCGGCGGTGTCCTCGCCCTTGAGCTTCTCCTTCAGCTCGGCGACGGCGGCCTCGACCTCGGTCTTGATCTCGCCGGGCACCTTGTCCGCGTTGTCCGTGAGGAACTTCTCGGTCTGGTAGACGAGCTGCTCGCCCTGGTTGCGCGTCTCGGCGGCCTCGCGGCGGGCGTGGTCCTCCTCCGCGTACTTCTCGGCCTCCTGGCGCATCCGCTCGACCTCGTCCTTCGGGAGCGACGAACCGCCGGTGACGGTCATCTTCTGCTCCTTGCCGGTGCCGAGGTCCTTCGCCGTGACGTGCATGATGCCGTTGGCGTCGATGTCGAAGGAGACCTCGATCTGCGGGACGCCGCGCGGCGCCGGCGGCAGACCGGTCAGCTCGAACATGCCCAGCTTCTTGTTGTACGCCGCGATCTCGCGCTCGCCCTGGTAGACCTGGATCTGCACGGACGGCTGGTTGTCCTCGGCCGTGGTGAAGATCTCCGAGCGCTTGGTCGGGATCGTGGTGTTGCGCTCGATCAGCTTGGTCATGATGCCGCCCTTGGTCTCGATGCCGAGGGACAGCGGGGTGACGTCGAGCAGGAGGACGTCCTTGACCTCGCCCTTGAGGACACCGGCCTGGAGCGCGGCGCCGATGGAGACGACCTCGTCCGGGTTGACGCCCTTGTTGGCCTCCTTGCCGCCGGTCAGCTCCTTGACGAGCTCGGCGACGGCGGGCATGCGGGTCGAACCGCCGACCAGGACGACGTGGTCGATCTCGCTGACGGCGATGCCGGCGTCCTTGATGACGTTGTTGAACGGGGTCTTGCAGCGCTCGAGCAGGTCCGCGGTCAGCTGCTGGAACTGGGCGCGGGTCAGCTTCTCGTCGAGGTGCAGGGGGCCCTCGGCGGAGGCGGTGATGTAGGGGAGGTTGATCGAGGTCTCGGTGGACGAGGACAGCTCGATCTTCGCCTTCTCGGCGGCCTCGCGCAGACGCTGCAGCGCCATCTTGTCCTTGGCCAGGTCCACGCCGTGACCGGCCTGGAACTGCTTGACCAGGTAGTCGACGACGCGCTGGTCCCAGTCGTCACCACCGAGGTTGTTGTCACCGTTGGTGGCCTTCACCTCGACGACACCGTCGCCGATCTCCAGGAGGGAGACGTCGAAGGTACCGCCGCCGAGGTCGAAGACGAGGATGGTCTGGTCGTCCTTGTCGAGGCCGTACGCCAGGGCGGCGGCCGTCGGCTCGTTGACGATGCGCAGCACGTTCAGACCGGCGATCTCGCCGGCCTCCTTGGTCGCCTGGCGCTCGGCGTCGTTGAAGTACGCCGGGACGGTGATGACCGCGTCGGTCACCTTCTCGCCCAGGTACGCCTCGGCGTCCCGCTTCAGCTTCTGCAGCACGAAGGCGCTGATCTGCTGCGGGTTGAAGTCCTTGCCGTCCAGGTTGATCTTCCAGCCGGTGCCCATGTGGCGCTTGACCGACCGGATGGTCCTGTCGACGTTGGTCACGGCCTGGCGCTTGGCCACCTCACCGACCAGCACCTCACCGTTCTTGGCGAAGGCGACGACGGAAGGCGTGGTCCTGGCGCCCTCGGCGTTGGTGATGACGGTGGGCTCGCCGCCCTCCAGAACGCTGACGACGGAGTTAGTCGTGCCCAGGTCGATGCCGACCGCACGTGCCATTTCGATTCCTCCAGCTGACTTGAGTGGAACAGACTCAAGCATGCATGACGTCCGCCGCCGGGTCAACAGAGCTGAGTCAGCCAGACTCAACTCTTATCCGCTCCTTACACGCAACCGCTCGCTGACCTGCGACGACGCACTGGCGACACGTTGACGCGGACGGAAAACGGGGGTGACGGGGCGCCTCACCAGCACCAGGACGAGCACCGCGGCGGCCGCCGCGACCCACCCCACCGCCCCCGGGGACAGCCTGCCCGTGTGCACGCACACCCCGACCAGCGCCGCCCCCGCGGACCCGGCGCCCAGCAGCACCGGCACCGCGCGGGGCGCGAGGCCCAGCCGCCGCAGCCGGTGCCCGAGGTGGTCCGGCCGCCCGCGCGTGACCGGACGGCGGTCGAGGCGCCGCCCGAGTACCACCAGGACGGCGTCCGCACACGCCAGCGCCGTCAGCGCGGACACCACGGCGACACCGGCGCCGATCCCCTGCCCGGCCCGGACGAACACCGCCGACGACGCCAGCACGAAACCGGTGAACAGCGCGCCGCCGGCCCCGAGGCCCGCCTGCGCGGGGAACCAGTTGTGCAGCAGGAAACCGGCGAGCGCGGCGGCCAGCACGCCCAGCAGCGCGGCCAGCCCGTCCATCAGCTCGGCCGTGGCGCACGCGGCGGCCCCGAACGCGCCCACCGCGCCGACCGTGCCGGCCAGCCCGTCGGCATGGTCCAGCCCCCGGAAGGCGACGGTCGCGGCCACGATCCACCCGGCGGCCAGCACCCCGCCCGCCACCCCGGTCTCGCCGTACGGCACGACGAAGGCCGCCGCCACCGCCGTACCGGCCGGCGCGACCCACCGGCGCAGCCGCCAGACGTCGGCGGCCAGCCCGAGCGCCGCGACGCAGCCGGCGGCGGCCACCATCCGCCCCACCCCGGCGCCGAGGGGCACCAGACCGGTGGCGTCGGCGGCCGTCGCGACCAGGGCGGTGGCCAGGGCGACGGCCGTCCCCCCGGACAGCGGCACGGACCGGCGCCGCCTGCGGTCGGCGATCCCGAGGCGCAGCGCGGGGACCCGCAGCACCCCGGTGAGGAGGGCGGAGAGCAGCAGTGCGGTGGCGGCGGCGGCGATCCCGGAGAGCACGGATATAAGTTAGGGGCGTATCGACCGATTTAGCGTGAATAACACGATCGGATCCCGAACGCCACCCGGGACGGTCGCCGGGGCCCTCACCTGGCACCCTTGTGGGTGTGCGGGGCGAGTGCGCAGGTCACCCGCACAGGCAACCCTCAGCGACTCAGATCACCCCGCGCCCGGCTACAGTGCGGCCGAAGATGGGGGTAGTCTCAGACGGACTGCATAAGTTACCGCTTAGTAATCTCGGGGAAGCCGAACGGCGCACCCCGGCGAAGCCCCCGACAAGCCACTCCACCCCCTGAACCCCTCGCAGGCCCGAGGAGCCCCCATGCAACTCGCCGCGATCATCGTGTCGCTGGTCCTGGCCGTGGTCGGCGTTGCGCTGCTCGCACGCGCGATCGGCCAGTTCGTCCGGTACTTCAAGCTGGGCCAGCCGGTCCCGGCCGGCGCCCGGACCGACAATCCCTACCAGCGCAGTGTGACCCTGGTGCGGGAGTTCCTCGGCCACACCCGCATGAACCGGTGGGGCATCGTCGGCATCGCCCACTGGTTCGTCGCCGTCGGCTTCCTGACGCTGCCGCCGACCCTCGCCCAGGCCTTCGGCCAGCTCTTCCAGGCCGACTGGGTGCTGCCGGTCATCGGCGGCTTCCTGCCGTTCGAGATGTACATCGAGTTCATCGGTGTCATGACGGTCCTGGGCATCGCGGTGCTGATCGTGATCCGCCTGCTCAGCCTGCCGACCCGGCCCGGCCGCAAGTCCCGCTTCACCGGCTCCAAGTCCGGCCAGGCGTACTTCGTCGAGGCCGTCATCCTCACCATCGGCCTCGCCATCTACGTGCTGCGCGGCCTCGAGGGCGCCCTGCACCACGTCGACAGCTACGAGCCCGCGTACTTCGCCTCGTACCCGCTGGTCCTCGCCTTCGACGGCCTGTCCGTCGAGACGCTGCAGAACCTGGTCTACCTGACCGCCATGATCAAGATCGGGACGTCGTTCGTCTGGATGATCGTCGTCTCGCTCACCCTCAACATGGGTGTCGCCTGGCACCGCTTCCTCGCCTTCCCCAACATCTGGTTCAAGCGCGAGGCCGACGGTTCCACCGCGCTGGGCGCCCTGCCGCCGATGACCTCCGGCGGCAAGCCGATCGACTTCACCGACCCCGGTGACGACGACGTCTTCGGCGTCTCCCAGGTCGAGCAGTTCTCCTGGAAGGGCCTGCTCGACTTCTCCACCTGCACCGAGTGCGGCCGCTGCCAGTCGCAGTGCCCCGCGTGGAACACCGGCAAGCCGCTCTCCCCGAAGCTGCTGATCATGTCGCTGCGCGACCACGCCCACGCCAAGGCGCCGTACCTGCTGGCCGGCGGCGGCAAGACCATGGAGGGCGAGGAGAAGGCGTCCGAGGAGCAGCTGGCCGGCGTGCCCGCCGCCGCCCTCGCCGAGGCCGAGCGTCCGCTGGTCGGCACCGCCGAGGAGAACGGCGTCATCGACCCGGACGTGCTGTGGTCCTGCACCACCTGCGGCGCCTGCGTCGAGCAGTGCCCGGTGGACATCGAGCACGTCGACCACATCGTCGACATGCGCCGCTACCAGGTCATGATCGAGTCCGCGTTCCCGTCCGAGGCGGGCACGATGCTCAAGAACCTGGAGAAGAAGGGCAACCCCTGGGGCCTGGCGAAGAAGCAGCGCCTGGAGTGGACCAAGGAGGTCGACTTCGAGGTCCCGGTCGTCGGCAAGGACATCGAGGACCTGTCCGAGGTCGAGTACCTGTACTGGGTCGGCTGCGCCGGCGCCCTGGAGGACCGCGCCAAGAAGACCACCAAGGCCTTCGCGGAGCTGCTGCACATCGCGGGCGTGAAGTTCGCGATCATGGGCGGCGACGAGAAGTGCACCGGTGACTCCGCCCGCCGCCTCGGCAACGAGCCCCTGTTCCAGGAGCTCGGCATGGAGAACGTCATGGCGCTGAACATGGCGTTCGGCGAGGAGACGGACGACGACGGCAAGGTGACCGAGGAGTCCCGCAAGCCCAAGTCGGCGAAGAAGATCGTCGCGACCTGCCCGCACTGCCTCAACACCCTCGGCAACGAGTACCCGCAGCTCGGCGGCGACTACGAGGTCATCCACCACACGCAGCTGCTGCAGCACCTGGTGGACGAGGGCAAGCTGATCCCGGTCACCCCGGTCGAGGGCCTCATCACCTACCACGACCCGTGCTACCTGGGCCGCCACAACAAGATCTACACGCCGCCGCGCGAGATCATCGGCAAGGTCCCGGGCCTGCGCAACGAGGAGATGCACCGCCACAAGGAGCGCGGCTTCTGCTGCGGCGCCGGCGGCGCCCGGATGTGGATGGAGGAGCGGATCGGCAAGCGCATCAACAACGAGCGCGTCGACGAGGCCCTCTCCCTCGACCCGGACATCATCTCCACCGCCTGCCCGTTCTGCCTCGTCATGCTGACCGACTCGGTCAACGGCAAGAAGAACGACGGCAAGGCGAAGGAGTCGACCCAGGTCGTCGACGTCGCCCAGCTCCTGCTGGAGTCGGTCAAGACCCCGATCGACCCGGCGGGCGAGGAGGAGTCGGAGCCGGCTCCCGAGCCGGAGCCGGTGAAGTAACGCGCACCGTGCAGTGAAGGGGCCGCCCGGGGGCGGCCCCTTCGGCGTCTCCCGGGGCGGAACCGGTGCGGCGGCGCGGCCCCTCACCCCGCGCGGGCCGGAGGCCCGCAGGGGGACGGCGGGGGGAGGGCCGACGGGAGCTCCGTGCGGCGGGTGATGCCGAGTTTGCGGTAGGCCGCCGTCAGGTGGGTCTCGACCGTGCGGCGGGCCAGGTGGAGGGAGGCCGCGATCTCCGCGTTGGTGCGGCCCTCGGCCGCGAGGGCGGCGATGCGGCGTTCACTGCCGGTCAGGGCGGCCGGGCCCGTGCGGGGGGCGCCGGGGCGGCGGGCGCCGCCCTCGTGGAGCAGGTCCTCCGCCACGCCGCGCAGCCGCACCGCGCCGAGGCGTTCCGCGTGCTCCACCGCCTCGTGCAGCGCCTCCCGCGCCTGGGAGCGCTCCCGGAACCCGAGCAGCAGCCTGGCGTGCGCGATCAGCGCGGCGATCGGCTCGGCCCCGCCCGGCGTCCCCGCAGCAGTCCGACCGCGCGGGACGTGAGCCGCAGACCGCGCCGGCCGCCCGTCGCCTCGCCCAGCATCCGCAGCGCCCGGCCCCGTATCCGCGCGGTGCCCCAGACCTCGGCGAGCCGCGCCTCCTCCTCCGCCAGCGCCAGCGCCTCGTGCGGCCTGCCCAGCGCGAGCAGGCACTCGGCGGCGCCCACGCGCCACGGCGACACCACGGACAGGTGCGCCCCCAGGGACGCCTGGCGGCGCCCGCACTCCAGGAAGTCCTCCAGCGCCCGAGCCGGTTCCCCGGACGCGGCCCGCAGCACGCCCCGCGCGTACAGGAAGCGGTGGGTGCGCCAGGAGTCCGGGGCGGCCGGCGGGTCGAACCCGTCCACCAGCCGCGCGGCCTCCTCCGGCCGTCCCGTCTCCACCAGCGCGATCACGGCCTGCGTGTGCGCGCTGGTGGGACCGGACCCGGACGACCAGGTCGTCGGCGTGCGGGCCAGCGGCTCCGCCAGGACGGCGTCGTAGTCGGCGCGGGCCGCCGCGACGTCCACCCGCACGTCGGCCAGGATGTGGTGCATCGGGTGCAGCAGGAACGACGCCAGCGGGTCCAGCGCCCGCCGGACCAGTCGCTCGGCCGTGTCCAGCTCGTCCGCCCAGTGCGCCACGAGCGCGGCCATGCCGTGCAGGAACGGTACGGCGAGCGGGTCGGCGGAACCCTCGGTGAGCGCGCGGACCCGCTCCATCGCCTCCCGTGAGGAGATCAGGCCGGCCGTCGCCCCGTGCCGCACGGCGAGCATCCGGTGGGCCGCGTCGAGCAGGTCGGGCCCGTCCCCGACCGGCGCGGGCGGGGGCGGCTCGTGGCCGGCGCGCGCCGCGTGCGGGGTGGCGTCGGACAGCAGCACGGTGACCGCGCGCAGGGTGCGCACCAGTCCGGGCCGCCCCGCCAGCCGCTGCTCCTCCTCCCGCAGCATGCGCTGGGCCGCCACGGTGTCCCCGCTGCGGGCCAGCGCCGTGGCCAGGGCGATCGTCGCCCGTACCCGGTCCCGCGAGTCGCCGGGCAGCCGTACGGCCTGGGCGAGCCGGGCGAGTCCGCCGGACGGGTGGGCGGCGCACTCCAGGGAGCCGAGCTGGATGAGGACGGCGGCCCGCCGGACCGGCTCCATCGGTTCGTCGAGGGCGCGCCGCAGGAACGCCACGGCGCTCCGCTGCCGGTCGGCGCGGGCCTCCTCGGCCGCCGCGTCCAGCAGGACGTCGACGGCCCACGGCTCGGCCACCGCGGAGCCGTGCAGCAGGTGCCAGGCCACCACGGCGACCGGGGCGCCCTCCCGCATCAGCTCCTCGGCGGCCGCGCGGTGCGCCTCCCGGCGCCGCCCGCTGGTCCAGCCGCTGAGCACGGCGTCCCGCAGCAGCGGGTGGGCGTACCGGTGCGGTCCGCCCGCGTCCCGCCGCAGCAGGCCGAGCCGGGTCATCGCGGTGAGCCAGCCGGTGACCCGGTCACGATGATCCAGGCCACCCGCGACCACTTCGCCAAGCGCGCCCCGGTCGGCCCGTCCGCCGTGAAGGCGTCCCGCTCGTACACCGGGCACGGCGCGGGCCTCGCCTTCGACAAGCTGAACAACACCTGGTGGGGCCCCGGCATCTCGCAGGCCGCGGAGGGCGAGTGGCTGGAGGTCACCTTCGACCAGCCGACCCGCCTGCTGGACCTCGTGATCACCCCCGGCACCTCCACCCGCGCGAACGAGCTGTCGGAGTCCGCCCTCCCGCGCCGCATCGACGCGCAGATCACCCGCGTCGACGGCGAGAAGATCACCCGGACCCTCACCCTGGACCAGAGCGCGGGCGGCCAGCGCCGGTCGTTCCGGGTCGGCGAGGTGACGGCCGTGCGCTTCGTCCTGCGGTCGGCCTACGGCGCCGGCCCGGAGAAGCAGGTGGCGATCGCCGAGATCGAGTTCTTCGGCCCCTCGAACACCACCTCCTGACGCCCCCGCCGGGCCCGCCTCGGGGCGGGCCCGGACACGGGTCCGGGTACTCCCCTTAGGGGATGTCACAGCTCGGCAGCAATGCCCCGCCGGGTGGCCGACCCCGGACACACGGCCGCCCGGGAACAGGTACGTTCAAGGACGTGGCTGGATTCAGGATCGGACGCGGACGGAACAACGACGGGGCGCCTCAGGCGCGGCCGCCCCACCCCCCGCACGGGCAGCAGACACCGCCGCCGCCGTACGGCTACCCCCCGGCGCCGCAGCCGCCCGCCCACGGACACGGCAGGGGCGCAAGCCCGTGGCCGCAGCCGCACGCCGGCCAGGGCGGCCCGCGCGGCTACGGCGGGCACGGCGAGCCGGAGTACTTCGGCGACGGCGGCTACCCTCCCGGCCCGCACGGCGCCCCGCACGACCCGTACGCGGCCAACAACCCCGGTCACACCCAGGCCTTCTCGATCGACGACCACTACCACCCGGACGACACCTACCAGGCGCCCCCCGGCCCGGTCGGCCCCCGGCTGCCGTGGAAGGACCTGCTGAAGGGCATCGTCACGTCCCCGCAGCGGACGTTCTTCCAGATGCGCGACTACACGGTGTGGGGCCCGGCCCTCATCGTGACGTTCCTCTACGGCCTGCTCGCCGTCTTCGGCTTCGACGGCGCCCGCGAGGACGCCATCAACGCGACGCTGTCCAACGCGATCCCGATCGTGCTGACGACGGCCGTGGCGATGGTGCTCAGCGCGTTCATCCTCGGCGTGGTCACCCACACGCTGGCCCGCCAGCTCGGCGGCAACGGCGCGTGGCAGCCCACGGTCGGCCTGTCCATGCTGATCATGTCCCTCAGCGACGCCCCGCGCCTGGTCTTCGCCATGTTCGCGGGCGGCGACGCGATGTTCGTGCAGCTCCTCGGCTGGGCCACCTGGGTGGCGGGCGGCGCGCTGCTCACCCTGATGGTCAGCCGCTCCCACGACCTCCCCTGGCCGAAGGCCCTGGGCGCGTCGTCCATCCAGCTCATCGCGCTGCTGTCGATCGTGAAGCTCGGCACGTTCTGACCGGCCGGGCGCGAGGAAGGGGCTCCCCGAGGGGAGCCCCTTCTTCCTGTTCCGGTCCCGGCACCGCCCGACTCAGGAGTCGAGCACCTGCCCGTCCCGCCGCACCACGGGCGGCTGAACGCTCCACGGGAAGTTGATCCACTCGTCGGTGCGCTTCCACACGTACTCGCACTTCACCAGCGACTGCGTCTTCTCGTAGATGACGGCGCTGCGCACCTCGGCGACGGCGTCGAGGCAGAAGTCGCGGACCAGCTTGAGGGTCTTGCCGGTGTCGGCGACGTCGTCCGCGATCAGCACCTTCTTGTCGGTGAAGTCGATCGCGTTCGGGACGGGCGCGAGCATGACGGGCATCTCGAGCGTGGTGCCGACCCCGGTGTAGAACTCGACGTTGACCAGGTGGATGTTCTTGCAGTCGAGCGCGTAGGCGAGCCCGCCGGCGACGAAGACGCCGCCGCGCGCGATGCTGAGCACCACGTCCGGCCGGTAGCCGTCGTCGGCGATGGTCTGGGCGAGCTCGCGGACGGCGACGCCGAACTGCTCGTAGCTGAGGTTCTCGCGCACGCCGCTCACACCTGCGTCCGGTGGAAGTTGAGGTAGGACCGCGAGGCCGTGGGCCCGCGCTGCCCCTGGTAGCGGGAGCCGTACCGCTCACTGCCGTAGGGGTGCTCGGCCGGTGAGCTGAGCCGGAACATGCAGAGCTGCCCGATCTTCATGCCGGGCCACAGCTTGATGGGGAGCGTGGCGAGGTTGCTCAGCTCCAGGGTCACGTGCCCGGAGAACCCGGGGTCGATGAAGCCGGCCGTGGAGTGGGTCACCAGCCCGAGCCGCCCCAGCGAGCTCTTCCCCTCCAGCCGGGAGGCGAGGTCGTCGGGCAGCGTGATGACCTCGTACGTACTGGCCAGCACGAACTCACCGGGGTGCAGGATGAACGGCTCGTCCCCCTCCGGCTCCACGAGCCGGGTGAGGTCCGCCTGCTCGACGGAGGGGTCGATGTGCGGGTACCGGTGGTTCTCGAACACCCGGAAGAAGCGGTCGAGACGTACGTCGATGCTGGACGGCTGCACCATGGATGCGTCGTAGGGGTCGATCCGCACCCGCCCGGCGTCGATCTCGGCCCGGATGTCCTTGTCTGAGAGAAGCACGTCCCGAGAATACGCAAGGCGCGCGCGACGACCGAAACCGGCCGCCCCACGCGCCCACGCTCTCTGTCTGCGGGTTTCCCCCGCCGCTCCTGCCCTGCCGCTCCTTACGGCTACCGGCTACCGGCTACCGGTTACCGCTTCTGCAAGGTCACCGGCACGACGCTGCGAAGCCGCGCACAGCGCGGACACCGCAGCAGCCGGCCGGGGCCGAGGCGCTCGGCCTGCTGCATCGGGAACGAGGTGGCGGTGAACACGTGCCCATCGGCACAGCGGACGACGGTGCGCTCCATCAAGTCCAAGAGTCCCTTCCCCAAGAACCGCGTCTGGCTTGCTGCCCTGACGACAAAAGCCACGTTACGGGATGAAAGGAACGGCCCTCCAGGCGGCACCCCGGACGCACGCCACGGCCTCACGGTACGCCCCGCCGTCTGCCCCCCGCAGCGGCTTCCACACCTTGAACCATCCTGAAACACGGTCAGGCCCCCGGGTCTTGGACACCGGGGGCCTGGCATGAGGTACAGTGATCGAGCGTCCGGACCACTCCGACGGAGCAGATCTGGATCTTGCGCGGGTGTAGTTTAATGGTAGAACATCAGCTTCCCAAGCTGAGAGCGCGAGTTCGATTCTCGTCACCCGCTCCATGAGAAACCCCCAGGTCATCGACCCGGGGGTTCTTTGTTGTCCAGACCGGTGAGCGGGTGCCGCACCACAACCGCACCATTAGCCCGCCGAGGGTTCTTCCCTGTGGTGCGCACGCTCGTCGGTGTGGTGCTTCGCACGCTCGGCGCGTACGAGGTCGTCGAGCCCGGCGGCGACCTCCCGCTGCCGCTCCTCGTCGGAGTGCTGATAGATCAGCGCCGCCTTCTCGGAGGACTGGCCGGCGCGCACCATCGTGTCCCGGAGGGTGGCACCCGAACGGGTCGACAGGGTGTGTCCGGTGTGGCGGAGGTCGTAGAAGCGGAAGCCGTCCGGGAGACCGGCGACCTCACGGGCCCGCCGCCACTTCCGCCCGAAGGTCGTACGCCGGAAGGCCGCGCCCTTCTCCCCCACGAAGACCAACCCGTCCGGGCCCTTCTCGGCGAACCAGTCGAGGTGCCGCCTCACCTCCTTCCGGAGGAAGGGCGGGAGGACGACCACGCGAGCCCCCGCGTCGGACTTGGTCGGCCCCGGAGCCCGCTTGCCGTTGGTCCGCTCCGGCTCGGCGACCCGCACGCGGATCACCAAGTTGTCGACGTCGACGTCCCGACGACGGAGGCCGGCCAGCTCCTCCGGCCGCATCGGACCGTAGGCGCCGAGGTAGACCATGAGCCGCCAGCGGATGCCGATCGCGTCGGCGAGCGCGTCGACCTGGGCGACGGTGGCGATACGCCGTTCAGCGGCCGACTCCTTGCCCGCGCCCTTGATACGGCAGGGGTTGCGGCTGATCAGGTCGTCGTCGACGGCCGTCTCGAGGATGCCCTTGAGGAGGCGGTACGCCTTGGCGACGGTGGTCTTGGCACGGGTGGCCCGGAGCCGTTCGGCACGCCACTCACGCACGCGCGGAGCCGTGATCTCGTCCAGGTCGAGCCCGCCGAACGCCGGGAGGATGTACAGGCGCAGCAGGTGCCGGTACAGATCCTCGGTCCGAACGGCCAACTCCCGCTCCTCGACCCACTTCTCGGCGTAGACACCGAAGTTGACGGCCCCGGCATCGGGAGCGCGCCAGTCCTCGCGGCTGAGGTCCGCCTCGACCTGGGAGAGCCAGATCTCGGCGTCCTTCTTGGTCGCGAAGGTCTCGTCCGCACGGATGCGCTCACCGTCGGGCCCGAGGTACGAAGCCGTCCACCGGCCGGACCGGTACTGCCGCACCGCACCGAAGCGCCGACGCCTGCCCTTCTTGTTGGCCATCAGGCAGCCCTCCGCAGTCCGGCACGGCGGAGCCTCACCGGTTCCACGGTGTGGGCGGCGAGGTAGTCGCGAACGGCGCTCTCGGGGATACGGACGTGCCGGCCGACCTTCACGTACCGGATGCGCCGCTCCTCGACGAGCCGCCGCGCGAAGCGGACGCCCGTGCCGAGACGTTCGGCGACCTGGTCCACGGTGAGGAGTCGCTCCATGGTCACCACTCCCCCTCGGCCCCGGCTTGGTCGCGTAGTGCTTCGCGGGCGGTCTCACGGTTGAGCCGGATGTCCCGGGCGATGGTGGCGGCGAGGGCGGATTCACCGGGGGTGTGGCCGTGGCCGGCGTACTGCCAGTCCGCCAGGACGAGGACGGTCTCCGGCTCGCGGTCGTCCAGGCCGAGGGCCCCGACGTCCTGTGCGGCGCGGTAGTCGGCGCGTGCCTGGCGGAGTGCGCCGAGGGTGGTGGAGTAGTGGCGGGACTTCGAGGAGAAGTGGCCGCGGAAGCCGAGCATGTGCGCCCAGGCCCACAGCCGCCGGTCCGGATATAGCGGGTCGAGGTCGCGGCAGGCGGTGATGAGGCGGCGGGTGTGGTCGGGCACACCGTGGCGGTCGAGCTCGGAGATCTCCCCGATGCGGCGGTCGAGGGTGCCGGTGTTCTCCGCGGCCTTGGTGGAGTACTTGGCGACGTACGAGGCGACGGCCTGTTCGGTGATGTCGGAGCCGTCCCCGAACGCCTTCACCGGCCGGACGTCGAGCTGTGTGCCCCAGCGGAACGACCGGGCCGGCTGGTCCCCGGCGGCCGGGACCGAGACCGACGTGTAGGAGTGCGCCGCAGCCGCGTTGATCGCGTCGGCGAGGACACCGACCGTGGCCCACGCAGGCGGCGGTGTTCCAGGACCCTCCGGCCCGTCGAGCCGGATCACCGCATGGAAGTGCAGGGCACCCCGCTTCTGGAACTCGGCGACCTTGCCGTACGAGAGGCGGAGGTGATCGGCGAGTTCCCGGCGGGGAAGGTTACCGCGGGCGGCGAGTTCGCGGCGGAGCCGGGTGGTGAAGCGCTGCCAGATCTGCCCGGCGTGGTTGTTGAAGAGGACGGCGCCCGCGTAGTCGTACGTCGCCGGGTCGAGGGCGGTGCCCAGTTCGGGTGCGTCGGGAGCGTGGCGGGTGCCGCAGCGGCAGACGCCGTGATCGGGCCGGTTGTGGACCGGGCCGAACGAGGGCGCGGTGAGCGTGGCGAAGACGCGCGGGTGATCCCGGACGGTGGCGGGAATGTCGCGGCGGTCGTCACCGGCGAGGCCGGCGCGGATGAGGTGATAGGTGTCGCCCGCGTAGGTCCAGGCGCAGGCCGGGCAACGGGAGGCGCGGCGGTTGCCGCAGGCGAGACGGAGGCGTCCGCCGGGTTCATCAGCGGTGGTGTAGTGGTGCAGGGTCTCGCCGCTGGTCTTGTCCTTGTGGAGGGTCCAGCCGGTGAGGTGGATGGGGTCGGAGCAGCCGCCGGTACGGCGGATCTGGTCTTCCCATCGAGTGTAGTCGTCGGCCGAGGCCACCCGCAGCAAATCGCCGAGGACGACCGGGTCGAGCAGAGGCTCAGGCGCAAGTGAGGCGCGATGCGCCATGCTGGGTGCTTCCTTCCGGTTGAGAGATCGGACAGGGACGGCTCCCGGGCGGCGGATGCTTGGCGGTATCGAGGCCGCCCGGGGGCCGGTCAGCGACGCTTGGCGTCGGCGTTGACGAGCGAGCGGATCACCAGGGCGCAGACGGCGACCGAGGCGCCCGTGATGGCGACGGCCAGGAGCATGGAGACCAGGACGGCGCCGACGACCAGGACGACGGCCGTGCCGCTGCCGACGAGGGCGAGTGCGGTGCCGGGGGTGAGCTGGACCGTGGGCCGGGACGGAACCGGGGCCGGGGCGACGGGGGCCGGCGGGGACGGGGTTCCCGGGATGATCGTGGTCGGCTCGACGACGTCAGGCGGGATGACCCGGCTGGTGGGCTGGGGCATGGTCGGGAGCTTGGGCCGGAACATGAGCGGATCTCCTTACTTGACGGCGGTGTCGATGACCGGGGCAAGCACGCTGTCGGCGAGGAGGAAGCCGCCGAGGAGGAGCACGGCGATCAGCCACCAGGGCGGGCGGACGAGTTTGACGCCGAGCCAGCCGACGACGATCAGGGCGAGCCAGAGCGGGACGTCCATGGCGGTGGCCTCCTAGCGGACCTTGCAGCGGTGGGTACGGGCGGCGAGCTGGGCGGCGGAGCGGTTGGTGTAGTCGGCGGACCAGCCGCAGCCGTCGTTGCTGCACACGGCGGCGTGCTTGGTGGTGCCGTGGCGGTCGCGGTGGGTGCCGATCTGCACCGGGCCGATGCGCATCACGGAGTGGAAGAAGTCGCGGGCGGGCATGTCAGTCGGTCTCCGTTCGGGTCAGGTTCGGGTCGGGGAAGGCGGCGCGGATGCCGGCGGCGGTGGCCGGGTCGGCAGTGAGGCGGGCGGCCTCCTCGGCGAGCAGGTGGGCGAGGAAGGGCCGGTTGGCAGCGGCCATCTCGCGGGCGGCGTCGAGGTGGTCGGCGGCGGTCAGGTCGGCCGGGTCGACGAGCACGAGGTGCCCCCTTTCGGTGTCAGGCGAGCTGGGCGGCGATGGCGTCGGCCAGGTGCGGCGGGACGCCGAGGCGGGCGCGCAGGGTGTCGGTGTCGATCCGGGCACCGGTCCGCTCCTCGTGGTCGGCGGCGACCTTGCGGGCGTGGTCCACCAGCGCGGCCGGGACCGGAACGGCCGGCGGTGCCGGAGCGGAGTGGACGGGCGGGAGGGACGGGGCAGCGTCGGCGGAGTCGACCGGGGCCGGCTCCGGCTTAGCAGCGGGGGCCGGTTCGGGTTCCACCTCGGGCACGGGGTCCGGCACCGGCGCAGGATCCGGCGAAGCCGAGGTGTGGCCCGCGGACGAGTGGGCGAGGAGAGTGCCGCCCATGAAGGCCAGGGCAGGCCAGGCGGCGACCAGGATGCTCAGCCAGGCCGGAACGTCGTCCAGGTCGAGAAGCCCGGCGGTGGCGACGTTGGCGCCGAGCGAAGCGACCAGGGCGATCAGGAACCAGCACCAGGCCAACCGGGACGGCCCGTCCGTGCGCAGCCGTCGCCAGGCGGCGACGAGGAGCAGGTCTACGGAGACCGGATAGGCCCAGGCCTTCCAGCCGTCCTGTCCAGCGGCGGCGGCGAGGTCGTGAAGGTGGGCGAAGGACAGTGCCCCGGCGATGACGGCCTGAACGAGCACGGCGTCCACGCGGAGGGCGGGGCGAGTCATGACGGCTCCTCCTGTGATCAGGCATGGCGGGGGTAGGGACACGGCGCGAAGGACAATCGCGCCGACCGTGGGGTGCGGGAGAGGTCAGGCGGTGGCAGGGGCCGTCTTAGACAGCGGCACACGGGCCGTGGGCACAGGGGCGACCGAGGGCCGGAAGGCCGCCAGGGCGGGAAGATCCGGGGTGCGGTCGGCGTACTTGTTGCAGGTGTTCACGGCCTGCCGCAGCGAGGTGTGCGGGGCGCGGATGCGGTGCCAACCGCCGGTAGAGTCCCCGGCGATGGCGAGCCCGCGAGTCTCAGCGGGAATCTGGATCGCGGCCAGGACCGCATCCGGGGCGATGTCGCCGAAGGCCATGTTCGCCGAGGTTTCGTCGTTGACGCGGTGGGCGGTGCGGCCGGTGAGCTGGGCGCGGAGCATGGTGATGCCCTTGCCGAGTTCGGAGCCGAAACGCTGCCCGCAGATCTCCAGATAGATGCCGGCCGCGCGGCCGAGCTGGGCGAGGCGGACCAGGGCAGTGATGATCCGGTCCCGCCGCTTCTCCTCCTCCTTGCTCGCGAAGAGAGCGAGTTCGGCGACCTCGTCGACCAGGACCACGACCGGCACCGGCCGCAGGTCCTCGGGCAGGTCCCAGATGTCGGCGGCGATCTCCGCATCCGGCACAGCGACGCTGACACGCTGCTCGGCCCGGATGAGCTGATACACGTCCCCCATGTGGGAGACCAGCGCCTCCAGAAGCTCCAGCGCGGTTTCAGGGTTGTCGGCGAGCGCAGAGAACCGGCGCGCCAGCGGAAACAGCTCCACCCCTTGTTTGCAGTCGATGCCGACGAGGGCGACGTGCTGCGGGGCGAGGCCGACGACGAGGTTGCGCTGATAGACGGACTTGCCGGACTCCGTCGCACCGAGGGTCAGACCGTGCGGGACGGCACGGTAGTCGCGGTAATGGACCGAACCGTCCTCCCGCAGTGCGACCGGGACCCGCATCGGACGGGTGTCGGTCTTGGCAGGCATCTGCACCCGCTTGAGCACGTCGTAGCCGGTCATCCGGATCTCGACGACGCCCGAGCGCAGCTCACGGGAGGTGACGCCGTACATGCCGAAGGAGTGGCGCAGCCGGTCCGAGGCGGCGGCGACGTCGAAGGCGTCCTGTCCGGGCCGGAGCTTGAGCCGCAGGATCAGGCCGGTGCGGGTGGGACGCAGCCGCAGGATGCGCGGTGCGCGGGACTCCGGCGCCGGGCGGTTGGTCATCCGAGCCAGCGTCAGACGCCAGCGCGAGGGCGGGACCGTCAGGCCGCAGGCGTCCATGACCGAGCCGTACCGGACCAGGACCCGCAGAACCGCGAAGATGACCCCGAAGGTCAGCCAGTACCAGGCGGGGCGCCGCCACCGCAGGAGACCCGCAGCGGCGACGACCACCAGCAGTAAGACCGTCGGCCACGTCACGGCTCAGGCCGCCTTCGAGGCCGAGTCGACGTCGACCAGCGAGGTGACGGCGACCGCGCGGAAGGCGATCCCGTGCCGCTTCTGGCCGTTGAACTCGTTCTCCCACGGTCGGGCGACCAGGCCGGTGAGCGCCACCGGGGTACCCATGGTCAGCTCACCGGAGAAGCCGGTCTCCGGGACGGTGATGGACAGGATCTCCACCTCGTCGTTGGCCGCGAACATCACGTCGACCGTCATCAGCTTGACGCCGGTCTCCATGTCGGTGGCGATCTCACCGGTACGGCGGTCACGGACCTTGGGCTGTGGGGCCTTGGCGACCATCACGGTGGCACCGGACGTCTCCACGGGAATCTGACGCACAGCAGATCACTCCTTTATAGATGTCGAACTCCATCACTCATGTACATGAGTGATGGAAAGAAGAGTGCCTGACTCCTATACATGAGTCAACCCGCCGCGGCTAAGAAGTCACGACGGGTCGCAAGGAGTTGAGCAGGCGTCAGTCGGCGGCAGGGATCCGGTACTCGAAAACGAACTGGTCAGCAGCCATGAGCGTGTCACAGACCTCGACCACGAGGCCGGCCGTCGTACGAGCCTCACGGATCAGGTGAACCACCGGCGCGCCGGGAGTGAGCGCCAGCTCGGACGCTTCCGCCTTGGAAGCCGGCCGCGCTTGCAGCGTCTCGACGAACTCGGCGAACTCGTGCCCGTGGTCTTCGAGTCGGGCGTAGATGCCCCCGCCGCCGGGGTTCTCGGCGAACAGTTCCGGGATCTCCTTCACGACGTCCCACGGGAGGTACGAGGTGGCAGTCTCGACCGGGGTGCCGTTGCGGAAGTAGAGACGTCGGCGCGCGAGCACCTGAGTGCCGACGGGAACGCCGAGCCGCCGGGCAGGGTCCTCGGGGGCCTCCATGGGCCCGATGAAGAGGACGCTCACCTTGGCCGTGGCACCGGACTGCGCCGACTCCGCGAGATACGCGGCCTTACCCCCCTGCCGATGGGACCGCCGGAAGCGATCGGAGGAGCGGTGCCGCACCGGCGGCCGGTCCTTCACGATCGAGCCCTTGCCGTGTCGGGTCTCGACGAGCCCGCTCGCCCGCACCTCGACCATGGCCTTGCGGATCGTGCCGCCCGAGACGCCGTAGCGCTCCACCAGTTCCGATTCACTCGGCACCATGTCGCCGGGCTTGAGCACACCGGCCCGGATCTGCTGCACAATCTCATCGGCGATCTGCACGTACCGAGGCCCCGACCTGCCCCCCTCTACCGCAGTTCCCATAGTCGTTCTCCGCCTCCTATGCTCCTGTACATGAGTCAATCACAGGAAGCAACGCCCTCACCCCTGCACTCCGTCTCCGTCGCCGGAGTAGTGGTGCGCGAGGACGGGCGCCTCCTGGCCATCCGCCGGGCCGACAACGGCACATGGGAACTCCCCGGCGGCGTGCTCGAACTCGACGAGACCCCGGAGGCCGGCGTAGCCCGCGAGGTCCTGGAGGAGACCGGCATCCACGTCGAGGTGGATGAACTCACCGGCGTCTACAAGAACACGACCCGCGGCATCGTCGCTCTGGTCTTCCGCTGCAAGCCCTCCGGCGGCACCGAGCGCACCTCTGACGAGTCGACGGCCGTCTCCTGGCTCACACCCGACGAGGTCAGCGAGCGCATGGCCGAGGTCTACGCGATCAGGCTCTTGGACGCCTTGGACGGCAACGGCCCCCACGTACGGAGCCACGACGGCAAGCAAATCATCCCAGCGGGATAAAACTTTCCCTACTTCATCAAGGCCCGCGCACGGCGCGGGCGCGCGCCGCCTTGTCGGCGGGGCCGCCGCCCTGTCTTCGCCAGCGGCGGCCCCGCCCGGCGGCGCGCTGCGTGCAAGCGGGGCAAGGACGGGACGTCATCCGCGGGCACAAGATGATGCCTCCGGCGGGGATCGGCCGGCACCGGGATGGAGGGGCGCCGTCGCCGACTGCGGGCACGTAGTGGCGTGCGCGGGGAGCTCCCATCCCGTCCACCGTCGACCCAGGCAGAGCCGAGCAGGCGCGGCCCATGGCGTCCAGGTCGTTCGTACAGTGGTGCGCTCCACCTGGACGCCATGAACCACGCCCGCTCCACGGTGTGTGGGTCGACGGCGGACGGGATGGGAGCTGGGAAGAGTGGTGGGTTGAGGCATCTGAGCATCTGCCTGCGCCAAAGTGATGGAGCATACGACTATGCAGCTTGACTCCGTAGCCACCATCGCCCCTCTGTTCACGGCGGGCGCCGCGCTCATCGTCGGAGGCGTCACCCGTTGGACGCAGCGGGGGGTGGCTGCAGATCGCATTCGATGGGAAGGCAAGCTGGAGATCGCGAAGTTTGACGCTGCTCGGTTCGAGTCGACGCTCCAGCACTTCATTGAGGCCGCTGATGCCGGCAGTCGGTATGTGGTGGCACTCGCAGACATCGACGTGACAGACTTCAAACAGCGGGAGAAGTACGTCTTCGCCATCTTGGAGCCGATCGGGCGGGCCAGGGCGGAGGCCCAGGCACTACCCGACTTCCCAGGCATAGACGAAGTCAGGGCATCCATCGCGCGCCTTGAAAGGATGACGAGGATACCCAAGGACAACAAAGACATTCTTTCCGTGTGGGACCCAAAAGGCATCGGCGACGCAATCATCGTGTTGAGCAAGGGCCGAAGCTGGTACATGCGCGAGGTGACCCGAGTGGATCCCCCGAAGTGGCGGCGGATTCTTCCACGGCGCGGTACGGCTGGTGCAACGGAGTCGCCGGAAGCGCTGTCAAGAGGCGCCGTGGCCGCTGACATCAACGACTGACACGAACGGGAGCGAATCCGCCCGCACCGTGACGGACTTTGGTGAACGTGTCGGTGCCTCCCAGATGGCGCTTCGCAGGGCAGCGGCCTTCTCATGACTGACCTGATAAGAATGAGGCCCGAACCTGTCCCAGGCGCGGCGCCGCCCTCAAGCGGTGGGCGGCGCCCCATCGGCGTAACTCGGCCACTGGGACTCCACCGACCTCTTCCGCTAGCGACGGCGATCAACCTCCTCCCTTCTTACCATGCCTAAGAAGCGGAGCAGCCTCGCGCAGTAGAGTCGCAACGTTGTGGGCTTTGCGGTCCTCAATTGGTGGCGTCTCTCGGCTTGTGCACCGCGAATCGATTTCCCTAAGAATGAGGTGCCGAAGCAGCGACCGCAATATGGCGAATGGGACCGGCGCAGAGGAACTGTACCCAGCATACGCACCTACGGCCTGATTGATCGAGTCGACTGACCTTTCACCCGAATGCACAAAACCTGAGCGCACAGCGTATGACTTTTTTAGCGCCTTTTTAAGGGCGTCGACATTTGAGTTGACCTCTCCTATACGCGGCCCCGAATTCCAGGATCCGCCTGTGATGCCGCCCCTAGCCCAGTCAATGTTCGGCACCCATACAGATAGTTCCTGTTCAAAGAACGCTTCGGTGATCCCACTCGTCGCATAGTCGGCGAATCGCTCACCCAGCCTCATGTGCGCGTTCTTTTCTAGCAGCTTGGACCTGAGCGCTTCCGCCTGCTTATCTGTCAGCGCTTGCGCCTTGATGAATTTTTCCCAGCTTCTAGCCTGGTCCCAGACTTCCCAACCGGGGCTGAATTTGTGAAATTCTCCGGCTAGAGTTTCAATCCCCGCAACGATCAACGTGTAAGCAGCTGCGATATCTGTCGCAAAAAGGAGGCAGGCGCCATAGTGGAGCCTAATGGCAGCAGTGAGGACATCCGCTTCTCGACTCTCAAGCGATCGAATACCACCCAAAAGGGCACGGAAATCTCCATCCAGGTCAAGCCCGTCATCGAGTGGGCCCATGAGTCGACGATCAGGAAGATCAGACATGGGCAGGAAGACCTTCCGGTTGGGCTCTCCCTCCATGGTAAGCGGCTGGGCAGGAACTACCTCTATTCTTCGGTCTGCCACAAGGGTAAGCGCCGCGCCAATGTCGTCGGTTAGCTCGAAAGGATTTCCACCAGCATCAAGCCACCCCACCACATGGAGGTGTTGGTATGTGGCCCCCGGAATGTAGATTTGACTCGCTGGTTCTATCCGCAACAGGCCTTCCGACTCGACTCGATTGGGACCAGGTATAAGGATCTGCCTAAAAGACTCGGCAAACTTGAAATCCTTCTTGGCGATAGCACTGTCGAGCCGGTTCAACCATCGGGATAGATTCTGCATGAGCAAGATTATGCATACGCGGGGGCGCCATCGCTGCGATTTTTGGCAACGGCTCTTCTTCGATCCATCAGCTACACCTCGACGCGCCCCACTACAGCACATGCACTCCACTGCCTCCGGCTAGCTGTGAGGGGCAGGACGAGGGGCAGGAGGCGAGGGGCTGGATCGTCTGTCTGACCTGGTCGTCGGCAGTCCCCTAGGAGTGACACCGACACTACTGTCCGAAGGAAATGGGCGTGCCAGATCGGGCGGGGGAGCTACGGGGAGCACCGGGTATCAACCCAACAAGCGGTTGGACTCTGGCAGTGCTCCTGTCCAGGTCAGTCAAGCAACCTCCCGTAGATCACATGCGCTTCCCAAACTGATAGGCCGGCGGCCGGGAAGGGTCAGAGACCTGCAGCTGGCTCGGTGCTTTCTGGGCAGGAGGGCGACCGCTGGCTCTCAGGTCTGGTCGGTCGGCACAGACGCGGCAGAGTCACTCAGACCTGCGGCCTCGCTGCTGAACCACGATGGATGCGGCCGGGCAGTTGGGCGGCAAGGACCACTCGGTGACGGATAGTCCAGCTAGCTCGATCAACTCTTCCGTGATCCCCAACCTATACAAAGGCGTTTCGGAATGGCGTTGTAGCCACTTAAGCCGCCTCCTCCTTTCCGCTTCAGTTATTTGAACCCAGACGTCCACCATGACGCCTACATGGGAACGCTCTCGTTCACTTTGAAGCCATGATCGACGCACGTAGGGAAGGGATGCCGGATCTTGAGCCAGCAATACCAGAGACCATGCTGTTTCATAATTCAGCGATGGGCCATGATGCATCACTAGCCGATGAGAGCGCCACTGGCTTATAGGCGCCAGCAGCCACCGCCACATTGCAGTCACGGACTCTTCTCCGTAGGCTCGACAACGCGTTTAGCGGGATTAACTGGCCCGTTCCTCGCGAGCCGAGCTGGACTGCTCTAGTTGCAGTTCACGCTTTCGCTGCTCTTCCTTAAGGCGCTCCACGTATCTTGCGAAGAGACGAAGGCGGTCTGCTTCAGCGAGGGGCACGCCGTTCTGGCTCGCATAGTCGTCGAGCATAAATTGAGAAGCGTTGTAATGCTTCTCAATTTCATCTGCAGTGGATTGAAGGTTGTAGCCGCGCTCCCGAAACTTAAAGTATCCGGTAACGCCAGCCGAGATGCCGACCAATGCACTTAGGGCTGACGTGCAAATTGCGAGAACTTTGTTGCTGCCCTCATTCATAGCAGTGAGGGTCGACGTTACGATCGAGCCACTGATGATCAACAGTTGGAATACGTTATGAACCCGCCGATTCCTGCTGGCCCCCTTTCGGTATTGGGCAATGAGATCGAGTGACGCTTCGCGATAGATTCGAAGTCCAGATGGAGAGTCCAGTGGCAAGCGGGCGGCGGCCGTCTGGCGGTCCTGTAACGCGTTACGGAGGGATCCGGCGCGACTAACGATTTTCTTGCGGTTCTTCCAGATGACCCAAGTTAGGGCAATCCAGAGCCCTAGAACAATTACCAGTCCAGCCCAGCGTGTGAAGTTGGGCTTCGACTCCCAAAGCCCAACTATTACCGTATACCCCAGCAAAAAGGCTAGCGCTACGGCACCGACCAGACACAACACGAAAATGCGCTGAAATGTTCTGGAAGCTCGCAGATCGTCTTCGATTTCGTCAAATACTTTTACGCGCTGCCGATACTCTTCCTGTAAGCGCCTTTCTTCCTCTTCTGTCAACACAGAAGGAGTGTGTGTAACACTCCCGGTTGAGCGCGTGTGCCCCCCTGTACCGCCCTGCCCGCTGGTCACAGCACCCCCGTACTCCGAGTCGCTAATTCGATGCGTTGGGAGAGTACGGATAGTTTCAGTGGCTCACAATGCCGCATGGTCACTTGCGGGAAAACAGGCGACCAATGTTACAGCTGTTTCTCAAGTTGTTCGATAACCAGGAACATTCACGCCATGTCAAGCACTGATCTCCTCAGATCATGACGGCAGGAGCACAGGGGGCGCATGGGGGTGCGCAACAAGCGTTACCGCTCAGCCTCCATCCGCACTGCGAGGAGGAAGTATTGCTCAGCTATCTGTGGACAAGCCCGGCCCTGTCGCCCGCAGACCTTGCTCCGACCAGCGACGGTTTCTCCTACGAAGCTCCCAGCATTCCTGCGTAGCAGTCGGCACACCCTGCAGCCACCTGGATTTGGGTGTGAGCCGCGGATGGATCGAACTCCTTAATGCGGTGGTCACACAGCAGCACCACCGACGGCAGAAGCCCACGGCATCCGAACTGGTCGGAACCGTGGGCTTCGTCAGACCCGCTGGTCAGCAGGAAGAGCAATCAGCAGGCCAGCTGTCCAGGCGGTGGCCCCGACTGGTCGCCACGCGGAGCGTGTCTCTCAGGGCTCCGGTCAGGTTCTTCGCCAGGAGCCGCATGTCGTCCGGGGCCGTGTCGGTGGCGAGCATGTCGATCGCCTGGTCCAGGAGTTCGGTTGCCGTGCCGAGTTGTACTGACTCGATGTTGTCGGCCAGGCGGGACATGTAGCCGCAGCTGTCATCGGTGCTGAGGAAGCACGGCTTGCCGTCGGGGCTTGTCCAGGGAAGGAGCCGCAGTTCGTTTGACGTCGTCATGCTTTCGCCGGCCTCTCGTCGATCACGTAGTGAGTGGTGAACACCGCGTCGGCGCGGTTTCCCGGCAGCACCAGGAGGGCCGCCTCGACCACGCGTCCAGTGGTGTCGGCCGTCTGGCGTGTGATGGCGAGGACTGCCAGGGCAGAGCTGATCCGGAGGGTGGACGTCTCCTCCGGTGTCGGGAGGCGAACGCTGATCTCCTCCCGGACCTCAGCCGGCGGCGGGCGGAGTTCCATCAGTCGCGTCACTACCACCTCGTACGGGAGTGGCTCGCGGAGCATGCTGGTCGGCGCCAAGTCGCAGGGGACATAGATGCGCGCCAGGCTGTGAGGTCTCTCGTCCTCATGGCCGAGACAGAGGATCTCAGTCAGAGGGCTGCCGGTCGGCATCTTCAGCAGGGCCGCAAGATACCCGCGGGCCCGCACCCTGGTGGTGTGGACGGTGACGCTCAGGGGTGCGAGATCCATGCTGTACGCATCCGGGGTTCGTCTCCCGCCGACGTACGTGATCCTGTGGAGCGGACGACGGACGAAGTTCCCCTTGCCGTGGGTCTTCTCGACGAGGCCTTCCGCCTGGAGTACGGCGAGGGCGTTCCGCAGCGTCGGTGTGCTGACCATGTATTGCGCGGCCAGATGCGCCTCAGAAGGCAAGCGTTCGCCGGGCTTGAGCCGACCGGTGACGATCCGGTCCCGGAGGTCATCGGCGATGGCGTCGCGTCGTGAGGGCACGGGTGGGATCACCGCCTCTCACTCGCACGAGCCGCAGGGCGATGAGCCGGGTCCCCGTGTGGATGGTCAGCAGCTCGCCCGAGTCGAACACGAGTCGTTTGGCTCCGCCGGGCAGTTGGAAGAGGTCGGTCACCCGGCACTGCTGGCCCCCGACCTGGATGACGTCGCCGAGCTGCACGCTGGTCGAGGTGATCTCGACGGGGGAGAGCACCGCGCCGCTGAGTGCCGGCCCCCTCACCGTGCCGCCTCTGTCGGTACTGGGCACTCGGCGGTGGTGTGGCACGAGCAGTCGCAGGCTTCGTAGATCACCGGCACGTCGACCGGTGCGGTGACCGGGGACGACTCCGCGCAGGCATGGTGTGTGCCGATGCGGCAGGAGGTCGACCGGTAGGAGTCGGGCCCCGGTTGGGTGGTGTGGGGCTGTTGGCGGGACGGCATCAGCGGTCACCCGCCGAGGCGTGCCAAGGACCGGCGAGGGGAGCGCGGCTCACGGCCGCCGAGCGGTGCCGTGCTCGCGCCTCATTGGCCAGTACGTACGGGCGGACGAGCGCCGTCTCCTCCCCCACGAGAACGCCCGTGTGCTCGCGGTGCCGACGCAGGAACAGCACTGCGCCATAAGCGACTTCCGGGGACATGGCCACCGACCGCACAGGCGTTTCGGAGCGGCGGTGCCGGCCCTTGTGGAGGTACCGCTCCCTGAGGCGCGAGACGGTACGGCGGATACGATTGAGCACGGTGTTCAGCCCCTATCGCTGATGACCCGGTCCCCCGACATCGCCCGTCGTGGGGACCGTTTGTGTACGACCGCCCAGAGGGTGCGGTCGTTCGAACTGGTGGCGAGGAGGCCGAAGCGGTCGGCATCGGCCACCGCTTCCAGGACCTCCCGCCATGACTCGGCGGAGAGTGGTTCCGGCACCTCCGCCTCGATGGCCGTGCAGTCGTCGCGCTCCTCCACGCGCGTGGCGAGCCCGACGGCCGATAACCGGGCCGCGATGGCCTCCGCGCGCACCTTGGAAGCAGGCACAGGGCAGCCCTCCGGTTAGCGGCGATCACTTTGAGTGAAGCTAGTTAACTAGATTAGAGCTAGTGGACTAGATTTTCCATATGCCTGAGCAACCGCCCTACCTCCGCATCGCCGACGAGCTTCGGCGGCGGATCGCGGAGCACGAGTGGGAGCCGGGGGACCGGCTTCCCTCCCGCGCCCAGATCGGCCAGGAGTACGGCGTCGGCGACAACGTGGTGCGTCGGGCACAGGAGTTGCTGATCTCCCAGGGTGTGCTCGAAGGCCGCGCCGGTTCCGGCACCTACGTCGCCGAGCCACGGCAGCGCGTACGGATGGTCCGGTCATCGGCGCGCGAGCAGCTCAGCGGCTCCCCGTTCCGGGCGGACATGAAGGCCGTGGGCAGGCAGGGCGACTGGGAGAGCCGGACCGAGGCCAAGGTTCCGGCACCGGCGGAGATCGCCACGCGTCTCGGTATCGCCGAAGGCGAGCTGTGCGTGCGGACGGCGTACGAGTTCCTCGCCAACGGCAGGCCGGTTCAGCTGTCGACGAGCTGGGAGCCGTACGACCTCACCGCCGGCACACTCGTCGTCCTCCCCGAGGGAGGGCCGCACGCCGGAGCGGGTGTCGTGAACCGCATGGCGGAGATCGGCATCACCGTCACCCACGCCGTGGAGCAGCCGGAGCCGAGGCAGGCGACCGCCGAGGAGGCCTCACTCCTCGGCGTCCAGAAGGGCGCGCTCGTCACCCACATCCGGCGGACGTACTACAGCGACCAGGGGCGGCCCGTGGAGACCGCGGATATCGTCGTGCCCGCCGCGCTCTGCGAGATCGTCTACGAGATTCCGATCAGTCGGCAGCCGCGCACCACAAGCGCACCAGACGGAGCGGGAAACAGCGGGGAACCACGGTGAAAGCCGCTGAGGCCGACGAGACGGCGCCCATACCGTTCGCGCAGGTCAGCGGTCGAGTCCGCCGCGAATGATCGCAGCTTCCCAAGCTGAGAGCGCGAGTTCGATTCTCGTCACCCGCTCCACGCGAAACCCCCAGGTCATCGACCCGGGGGTTTCTTGTTGCCCGGTCCGACACGACCGCTGAGCTCGACGACAGTCGAAGCCGCGTCGCGCACACTGTTCGCCGGCCGTGGGCCGTGCCCACGCGGTGTGCGCCGAGTGCCCCGTCACCCTGCGAGCAGGAACGCGGCGGAGCACCATCGGCGGGAAGGCAGCCTCTGGAGGGTCCGTGCACGATGCGGTGGGTGATGGCGTGGGCCGGTGGCCGATGGGCGAGCCGGGTTTCTGGCGGCAGGTCGTCGAGCGGCTGGGCACGGCGCTGCTGGTGCTGGACACAGCCGGACGGGCGGTCGCCGCGAACCCGGCGGCCGAGCGGCTGCTGGGTCGCACCACCGCGGCGATGAGGGGCGCTGACGCACACGATCTGCTGCACCGGGACGCGAACGGCAACAAGGTGCCGCGCGACCGGTGCCCCCTGCTCCACGCGCTGGCCGAGGGGAAGGGGGCGCGCGGGGAGGGTGGCACATATCTGCAGGGCGACGGTCGCCTGCTGGCGGTCTCCTGGTCCGCGTCCCCCTTGACGGAGGACGGCTCCGTCAGGGGTATGGCACTGCTGTTCACTGATGCCACCGGAGACCGCCGCGTCCACCGGGAGCGAATGGCACGCACGCGCGCGCTGGAGGATCTCAACGAGCGGCTGTCCCTGGTCGCCGAGATCACGGACGTCCTGGGGCAGACCCTGGAGACCGACGAGGCGCTGGGCCGCCTGGTGCGCCTGCTGGTGCCCCGCCTCGCCGACTGGGCGGCGGTGGACCTCCGGACCGGCTCCGGGGAGATCCACCGGGTGGCGGTGACCGGTCCGGGGGGACGGAACGCGGGGTTCGAGGGCCGGCGCGTCCCCGTCCCGGAGGAGGCCGGTACGGGAGAGGACTCACCCCTGGGCCGGGCACTGACCGGTGGTGAATCCGTACTCCAGGAGCGGGTGACAGCCCTCCCCCCGGCCGCCGGCCATTCCACTCCGGCCGCGCTCCACAGCGACTTCCTGGCAGCGGTGGGCGCGAGTTCCGCCGTCACGGTGCCGCTCGGCACCGAGGGCCGGATCACCGGGGCGCTGACGGTGGTGCGCACCGACCCGGCGCATCCCTTCGACGAAGCCGACCTGGAGGCGGTGGGTGACGTCGGCCGCCGGGTCGGCGTGGTCGTCGACAACACCCGTCGCTACGGCCGTCAGCGCGCCATCGCCGAGGCCATGCAGCGCAACCTGCTCGCCCCACTGCCCCGGCCCGGACGCCTCCGGCTGGCCGCCCGCTACCAGCCCGCACCGGCGGGCTCGCAGGTCGGCGGGGACTGGTACGACGCCTTCACGCTGAAGGACGGCGCGCTCGCCCTGGTCATCGGTGACGTCGTGGGCCACGACCTGACCGCGGCGGCCGGCATGGCCCAACTGCACGGCATCCTGCGTTCACTGGCCTGGGACCACACCGGACCGCCCGGTGCCGTCGTCGACCGCCTCGACGCCGCCATGCCGGTCATCACCACCGTCCCGCTGGCCACCCTGATCCTCGCCCGTGTCGAGGGCGACCCCGGCACGGGACCGTGGACGCTCCGCTGGACCAGTGCGGGACACCCACCTCCCCTGCTCCTCTCCCCGGACGGCACCGCGTGCTACCTGGAAGCCGGCCAAGGACTGCTCCTCGGTACCGGTCCGGTCACCGGCGCGGGCCGGCCCGACGCCACACATCCCCTGGAGCCAGGATCCACCCTGCTGCTGTACACCGACGGGCTCGTCGAGACGCCGGGCAGCGACCTCGACACGGGCCTGGAGCGGCTGCGTCGGCACGCCCTCGCGCTCGCCCACGAACCGCTGGACACGTTGTGCGGAGAAGTACTCGCCCACCTGCCGCCCGGCAGCACCGACGACGTGGCCCTGCTCGCCCTGCGCGTGCCGCCGCCATGAGACGGCGGTGGCGGCCGCCCACCGCTCCTACGGCACGATGACGGTCCGTCACGCCGCCTTTACGGACCGAGGAGTGGGCTGAGGAGACCGAGGGCATCAGGCGCGCCGGTGGCGGACCGGCTCCACCCCGGTATCGACGGCGTTCATCGAGCGGGACGGGCTCCCCCTTCACCCCGCATACGCCCGCCGACTCCCTTCCCCGGCCCGTGGTGGTCGTCGGCGCTTTCCTCCGGCAAGAGCGCCCAAGCACGACTTCCGGAACCCGAGCCCCGCCGGCCACGTCCGGGCTGCCCGGCATGGCGATCGCCTTCCTCGCCGTCCACCAGTGCCTGTTCGGCGTCTACCTCGGTTCCGTCTTCGCCCCCAACCACAAGGGCCTGCCGATCCTCTCGGCCGACGACCGCCCCGGCTTCCTCCGCCGCAAGGTGCTCACCTCGCGCAACGTCAACGGCGGCTGGTTCACCGACCTGCCGCTAGGCGGTCTGAACCACCGGATCGAGCACCACTTGTTCCCGAGCATGCCCAGCCCCAACCTGCGCAAGGCCCGTGCCGTCGTCCGGCGGTACTGCCGGGAACTGGGCGTGGACTACGCGGAGACCGGGCTGGTCGCCTCGTACCGGCTGGCGCTCTCCAGCCTCCACGCCGCCGGCGCACCGCTCCGGCGGGCACGCGTCCGGGCCTAGGCGGGCTTCTTGCCGGCGGGCTTCTTGTGGGGGCGGCGTGAAGTGCGCAGCCGTCCGCGTCCTCCGTCACGGTGGTCCCGGCGCTCGCCGGCATCGTCCGTCGCGGTGGCCCGGCGGCGTGCGGCCGGTTCGTCCGTGGTCTTCCGGTCCGGTGCGACCACACCGCCGCGGCCGTAGTGGAAGGCGGCGCTCCTGTCCCCGTGCTGAGCGTTCAGCCGGCGGATGAGGAACGCGCCTGCCGCGACCACGGCCAGCAGCGCGATCACCGTCACGACTATGTCCACCGTCCTCACACCCTCTCCGGCTGGTCCTTCGATGCGGCGATGGCCACTCGATGCCACCGAGAAGTGACGGAAGCACCGGCTCCGTGTCCCCCTTCGGACTCCCACACCGCTTCCCCGGTGCGGTCGGCCTCGGCGGTCACCGCCGGACGCGCGACATCCGCCAGCAGGCTGCTCGCGGTCGCCGCCCGGCGCGGGTCGCTCGCGGCGGCCATCAGCCAGGCGGCCGCGGCCGGAGGCGTCGGCGGGGGAACGACCAGCAGGTTCCAACGACCTACGGGGTAGGAGAGCAGCAGCAGCTCGTGCTCGTCCTGCTCGAAGCGGAACCAGCCCACCTTCACCACATGCCCGGCGACAGGCACCTTGTGCGGGACGGCCGGCCACTGGGCGGGATTCACCGTGACCCGGGTGATCCGTCCCCACAGCGGATCGAGAACGGACGCCAGAGCGGGCAGTTCGGCGGCGAGATCGCGCGAGCGCGGCCACCATGCGCCGTCCAGCAGGAGCGGTGCCGAACCGGCGGGAGCGAGCGAGAGACGTACGGGGGACGTGGGACGCCGGTCCTCGGATGTCATCGGGTGGAAGACGGTCGCAGTCATGAGGCGAACCCTGCCCCGGGCGGGCCGGAGCCGGCCCGGCGTATCGGATCACCGAGGGACGGCACAGGCGCGAATGTCCGTGCACGGAGTGTCCCCGGTCCCTCCAGCCTACTCTTCGCGGCCTCCGAGCGGACCGTACGCCGAGTCTCAGGGAGGCACGGTGGAGTACAAGTGGCCGGCACACCTTCCCTGTCGCACAGCGAGGTCGTCATCGGCACCGGGCAGGAGCCCGGTCCTCCGCGGGGAATCGGCGTCGGACATCGCACTCGCCTGCCTACCGGGGACGGCAAGAACGAAGGATCTCCTCGCTTCACGGCACTCCTCGGCCGACGACGGCCGCAGGCCCCACGGCGTGCCGAGGTACGGGAGGGCCGCGTCCGGATGCGCACGGGGCACGTGCACGGGCTGGGAGGTCTGCCGCGTTAGCGTGGGAGAAACATGCCGTCAAGTAGGTATAAGTAGGTAAAGCGGCATTCCTTCATGGTCACGTGGCGATACCCGGAGGTTCCTCCTTGTGCGCTGCCCCGCGTGCGCGGTCGGTCTTCCTCGGGCTGCTGCCCTGGCCCGAACGCGTGCAGGTGGCCCGGGCGCTGCGGACGGAGACGGTCGGCGGCCTGGTGCTTCTGGGTGCCGCGGTGGTGGCGCTGGTGTGGGCGAACACCCCGTGGAGCGGAAGCTACGAGTCACTGCGTGACATCCACTTCGGCGTACCCGCGCTGGGGCTGGATCTTTCGGTGCAGCACTGGACCGCCGACGGGCTGCTCACCGTCTTCTTCCTGGTCGCCGGGATCGAGCTCAAGCGCGAACTCGTGGCCGGCGGGCTGAGTACCCCGGCCATGGCGGTTCTGCCGGTCGTCGCCGCGGTCTGCGGCATGGTGGTACCCGCGGCGATCTACCTGGCCTCGGTCACGGCCGGCGGCGGGCGGACGGGCGGCTGGGCCGTGCCGATGGCCACCGACATCGCCTTCGCCCTGGCGGTGCTCGCCGTGCTCAGTACCCACCTGCCCACCGCTCTGCGGGCCTTCCTGCTGACCCTCGCGGTCGTCGACGACCTGGGCGCGATCCTCGTCGTGGCGGTGTTCCTCTCCAGTGGTCTGCAACCGGCCGCGCTCGCAGGGGCCTTCGCCGGGCTGGTGGTGTTCTACCTGTTGCAGCGGTTCCGGGTGCGCGGCTGGTGGTGGTACGTGCCGCTGGGCGTGGCCATCTGGGCGCTGACCTACAACAGCGGGGTGCATGCCACGGTGTCCGGGGTGGCCATGGGCCTGGTCCTGCGCTGCGTCCGGGACCGGGAAGCGGGGGAGGACTCCTCGCCCGGGGAACGCACCGAGTACCTCTTGCGACCGGTGTCCGCCGGCTTCGCCGTGCCGCTGTTCGCCCTGTTCGCCGCCGGGGTGAGCGTCTCGCTCCCCGTGCTGGGCGAGACGTTCACCCGCCCGGAGCCACTGGGCGTGGTGCTGGGACTGGTCGTCGGCAAGTCGGTGGGGATCTTCATCGGAACCTACCTCGCCGCCCGGTTCACGCGCGCCCGGCTCAACCCTGACCTGGCCTGGGCCGACGTCTTCGCCCTCGCGGTGCTGTCCGGTATCGGCTTCACGGTCGCCCTCCTGATCACCGAGGTGTCCTTCCCCGACCCGGCAGCCGCCGGACAGATCAAGGCCGCGGTCCTGCTGGCCTCGGTGCTCGCCGCGGGCGTGGCGTCGCTGCTGGTCAAACGTCGTGACCGCGTCTACCGCAGGCTCTGGGAGGCGGAGAACCGAGACGGGGACGCCGACGGCGTCCCCGATGTCCACCAACAGCACACGGACAGGCCCCCGCCCGGGGCCCCCGGCGAGCGCTGATCGCCGACCGACAGCACCGGCCGCGCACTGGGCGATCGCGCATCCCTCTGCCGGCGCATCTGCGCCTCACCGAGTTCCGGGCACGACGACACGTGCGGACACGGCGCTCGTCCGCCTCACGGCTTCGTGCCCATACCGTGCCCTTCAGTACGGACGAACACGGTCGACAGAGCCGCGCGACAAGCCTGCGCAGGTCAGCAGTGGTAGGCCGCCCCGAGCGCCGTCGCTTCCCGGGCTGGGAGCGCGAGTCCGGTCCTCGTCACCCGCTCCACGCGAAACCCCTGGCCCGCAAGGCCCGGGTTTTTTGTCGTCCGGGCCCGGGAGCGAGCCGCGCGGTTCAACCACGCAGTCGGCCTCCGAACCAGAGCGGAAGACGCGCGGGCCGGGTCGCGACCGCGGAGCGCGGCAACGCTCAAGGCATGCCTTCGGCGGGGCGCTCAGGCTCCGAGACGGAGGGGGCGTCGCTTGCGAGTACCGGCCGGAGGAGTGGCGTGCGCGGGGAGTTCCCGTCCCGTCTGCCGGCGCCCCAGGCGGAGCCGAGCAGGCGGGACGGGAGCCGGAGGGGAGTGGTGGGAATCTCCGGCTCGGCAGGCGCGCGCCTCTCAACCGGCAGCCTGCGAAGAGACCGGCAGTGCCCCGAACCCGAGGACGACCGACCGCACGATGCCGGGGATGCGCCGTCCCAGGGCGAGGAGGCCACCGCCTGTCAGTACCGCGCCGCCCCCCAGAAGCCACCCATGCCTGCGACGCCGCCCGCGACGCACTCGACGGAACGACGTCGTCGCTCTCGTGGCTGTCGGCCCGTCCCGCTGTCCCGACGCCGTACACCGACCAGGCGATGAGCATGAAGTCGATGACGAGCAGCGCCACGCTGACCCCGATCTGCTGGCCGGCTGACGGTCCATCCGTCCGCCTCATGGCCACTGCCGTCCCGTCCGCAGGTGACGCCCCATCAAATACATGCGGTCGGCGTGGCCGTCGCAGCGGGCGCCGCACATGGGCACAGGTACTCGGATGCGCCGCTCGCGTCGGGCATCAGGCCGGATCTGTCGCCTGCGCCCCGGTCGTGCCCGGTCAAGCGGGACATCAGGTCAGCACCCTGCTGGATCAGGGCGTGTCTGCGTACACGATCTTCCGAACCGGTGTCGGCTCGGTACAGGTCCGGACCGTCTCCAGGCCGTTCGAAGTCAGCCGGTACTGACCGTCGAAGACGGGAGTCCACGACACCTGAGCCGGTCGGATCCGTGGGCTTCTGCGGGACCGGGGGGCAACGGGACCGGCGATCAGTGGACCGGCCGCTGACCGCAGTTGCCGGCGTTCGCCGCGTCCGTGGAGACCCCGCTGACCTGTTCGAGACCCCGCTGACCTGTGCGCTGAACTCGTCGCCGGGCTGCGGCCACCGCTTGATGATCTCTGCCGGAAGTTCCGGGGCCGGCCACACCTGGATACGGATCTTCTCGGTGGTTCCGGGGCTCTCGTCGGAGTCGATGCGGCGCGGTCGTCGTCGCGCGCGGCGGGGGGTGGCGCTGGCCCGCTGCGGGCGGCGTCCGGGGGAGAGGACGGGAGGGCCGGACGCGCGGGAGACCGTCGCCGTGACGGGGCGCGCCCAGGTCCGTGCGGCGGGGAGGGGCCGGGGCCGGTGCCCCGGCCCCTCCCGTGCCGTGCCGGGCGTCCGGTCAGCCGTGGTACTTGATGTAGCCGTTGCCGTCCTTGTCGTGCACCTTCTTGGTGTAGGCGTGGATGTCGGCCGGCTTGCCGCCCGGCTTGTAGAAGTAGATCGTGTCCTTGTCGTTGTTCCAGAGGAAGTTGCAGTTCTGGCGGTACACGACGTTCTTGCCGTCGGAGTCGGTGCCCCGGCCTCCGCGCAGGTGGACGTAGTCGCCCGGCTCGAGGATGTGGTTGGCCCTGAAGGTGAAGGTGTTGCCGGAACGGTCCTTGACCTTGTAGCCCTTCAGGTTCACCTTCGACTTCTTCGAGTAGTTCTTGATCGTCAGGTACTCGTTCTTCGTGTTCCCGCCGGAGCACTTGTTGGAGTCCCGCCCGGGGGCGTCGTACTGGACGCCCTTGATCTTGAGCGCCGAGGAGTACTCGGCGGCGTGCGCCGGCACCGCCGCCGCGAGGGCGAGCGCGGCGACGGCCGCGGTGGTGGCGGCAGCGGTCACGGTGCGCCGGATGATCATGAGGTTCCCCCCTCAGTGATGCGAATGGAGCATCCGGAGCATACCGAAGGCGTTCATACGATGATGCTGATGTGAAGAGGATGTGACAGTCGGCCACTGAGGCCCACCCTGGCCACTCCGGCCACCCCGGTCCCCAGGCGCTTCCGACTCCCCCGCGCCTGACGCCGCGTGGGCATCGCCGGCGGGAGTCCGGCGGTGGGGGCGCCGCGCACGGCAGTTCTCGTTCCGGCGCGTCCGGTGCCGGAAGCGGGCGGCGCCCAGGACGCGGGCCGGGCGGAGCAGGCGCAGGGCCGTGCCGCTCTCCCGCAGGACGGGCAGGAAGGCGCGGAGGACGACCGCCGGGCCGAGGACAGGGGCCTCGAAGAAGCCCGCGGGGGCGGCCGGCGTGGGCCGCCGGGTACAGGAGGATCTCCGCGGTGAAGGCGGCGGGGCAGACGTGCCCGGCCGCCCGTGACCAGCGGTGCCAGTCGGCGTCGCCGTGGGGTGTCCGGCCAGGCCGGGGGCGGTATTCGGCCGTTTTCGGCGCGACGGGGAGGAAGGCCGCCCCCGGCCGACGGGACGCCCTTATCCTTCTACACGTTTGTAGAGATCAAGGTCCGGGTCCCGCCCGGGCCGCGCACCCCTGGAGACGACACTCATGGCCTCGATCGACCTGGACAAGGTGCTGGACAAGGCGTGGGCGGACAAGAGCCTGCCGGAGATCCTCGACGCGCCCGTCGCCGCGCTGAAGGGGGTCTCCGACCGTGACGGCGAGCTGCTTCGGGAGGCGTTCGGCGTGAAGACCGTCGCGGACCTGGCGAACCTGAAGTACGTCCGCTGGGCGCAGGCCCTGGCGGCGCTGGAGACGGCGAAGTAGGCGGCTCGGCGCGGGACCGCGGTGCCGTTCGTCCGGGAGTGGACGGACGGCGCCGCGCGCCGTTCGGAGCGGGGGACCGTCCGGGAGCACCCGGAAGGCCTTGTACCGGCTCAACGGGCGTACGGCCCGGAAGTCGCGGCGGTCGAGGGTGAGGACCGCGTCCGTGTCGCAGGCGGCGGCGAGGGCGACGTTCACCGCGTCGGCGAGGTCCAGGTCGAGTGCGCCGTAACGGGCCGGACGGACTGCGCGGCGGCCAGGTGGCTCTCGGTGATCCCGGCCTCGCTGACGCCCCGGCGCCTGGCGGCCTCCTTGATGATCGCCAGGTCCTCGGGGGTCGGTGTGGACGTCCGTGCGCTTCATGGACATGGACCAAGGGCAGTCCATGGACCACTGTGGTGCAGGCGCTCAGTCGCCGCCCCCACCCGCACCCCCGCCCCCGCCCCCGTGGAACAGGTCCCCCGCTCCGGCCTCGGTCGACGGCTTCGCCGGGCAGGCTGCCGTGGGGGACGTCATCGTCCAGGCCGTGCCGGTCACCTGGAGGGTGGGGAGGGGAGGAGGGCCGGCCTCCTCGGGGGTGTCCGACGCGCGGGGGACCACTGTGGGGGCCGGTGGGAAGGCGTGGCGGACCGTGCAGGTCAGTTGCAGGAGGGCCTCGCGGGACACCGGCGTGGGGGTGTCCGGGAGGGTGACCCTGACCGTGACGCCGTCGGTCACCGTCACCGAGGGGGCGCCCGTCAGGCGCGGGAGGTCCGTCGTCGCCGACGTCGCCCTCTCCTTCTCGTTCGGGCCCTCGAAGAGGAGGCGGACCACCGAGGTCAGGTCGCCCGCGTCGGCGGCCGGACGGGGGTACGCCGTCAGCTCGCCGTCGGCCAGGAAGAAGAGGGGGACGACGGCCGGCGCCGCCGAGGCCGTCGGGGCGGGACCCGGCATGCCGCTCGCCGGGCCGCCCGCCTCGATGACGTCGGACGCCGGGACACCGCACCCCGTCAGCGCCGTGAGCGCCATGAGCGCCGTGACCAGTCCCGGCGTGAGCCTCACTCCGTGCCTCCGTCGTCGTCGCTCAGGCCCAGGGGGAGTTCGACCGTGAAGACGGCTCCGCCGCCGGGGCGGTTGGCCGCGTGGATGCGGCCGCCGTGGAGGCGGACGTTCTCCGCCGTGATGGCCAGGCCGAGGCCGCTGCTGTCCCCGTCCCCGCTTCCGTTCCCGCTCCTCGCCCGTGACGTGCTCGCCTTGTAGAAGCGCTCGAAGATGTGCGGCAGCGCCTCCTCCGCGACACCCGGGCCGTTGTCGGTCACCTCGAGGACGGCCCGGTCGCCCCACGCCCACAGCGTCACCCGGACCGGCGGTTCGCCGTGGCGCAGGGCGTTGCCGACCAGGTTGGCGGTCACCACGTCGAGCCGGCGCGGGTCGACGCGGGCGCGGAGTCCGCCCGGTGCGGGCAGCCGCAGTTCGACCTCCTCCGGCCGCCAGCGGGCGGCGACCGTGCGCCGGACGGACTCGGCGAGGTCGATGTCGTCGCGGTTGAGCCGCGCCGCCCCCGCGTCGAAGCGGGAGATCTCCATCAGGTCGTCGACCAGCACGCTCAGCCGCTGCGTTCCCTCGCTGACGAGCCGCAGCGCCTCGCCCGTCTCGCCCTCCACCCGCTGGTCCAGTACGTCGGTGACCGCCGTCATCGCCGCCAGCGGGGTCCGCAGCTCGTGGGAGACGTCCGCCACGAAGCGGCGGCCCCGCGCCTCCAGGCGGCGCAACTCGGCCACTGTCCGCTCCAGTTCGGCGGCCGTCTCGTTGAAGGAGCGGGACAGCTCGGCCAGTTCGTCGGAGCCGGTGACCTTCAGCCGTACGTCGAGATGGCCCGCGGCCATCCTGCGCGTCGCCCCGCGCAGGGCCCGTACGGGGCGCAGCACGCCGCTCGCGGCCAGCAGGGCCAGGACGACGGCGAGGCACAGTGCCACCAGGGTGGCCCGTTCGATGCCGCTGACCATCGCCTCGACGTACCCCTCCTCCGCGGTCTGCGGCACCTCCAGGTACATCACCACCCCGGAGAGCCGCTGCACCATGTAGTCGTCCGTCGTGTACGTCACGGGCATGCCGACGAGGAGACGCGGGCTGCCGTCGACGGTCACCCGCTGGAACACCGCCGCGCGCCGCGTCCGCACGGAGCGGAGCATCTCGCGGCTGGGCCGGGTGAAGCGGGGCGTGGGGGCGTACGCGCGCCGGTCGCCGTAGGTGGCCATGACCCGCCAGCCCGACGACCGGTTCGCGCGGATCACCTGGTCGACCGCCCACTGGAGGTCCGACGCGGCGGGGGCGTGCGGGACGCTGGGCGCGACGGCGTCGACGCTCGCGCGGAAGCGGTTGATGACGGAGTCCTGGCTCTGCTGGAGCACTCCCGTGCGCGCCTCCCGGAAGGCGAGGGCGCCGGTGCCCAGGGAGCTGGCCATGGCGACCAGGACGAAGGAGATCAGGAGGCGGGAGCGCAGGCCGCGGAGGGGGAGCGGGATGCGGGACACCACGGCGCGGAAGAGGCGGCGGGGGCCGGTGAGCGGCACCGGGTCCGGGGTGTTCCGCGGCTCCGCGGACGGGTCCCCGTTCACGCGCGGCCGGTGCCGAAGCGGTAGCCGAAGCCGCGGACGGTCTGCACGTAGCGCGGGCTCCTGCCCTCGCCGAGCTTGTTGCGCAGGCGCTTCACGCAGGCGTCCACGAGGCGTATGTCGCCGTGGTAACCGTGCTCCCAGACCGCTTCCAGCAGTTGCTGGCGGCTGAACACCTGGCCCGGGGACGCGGACAGGGTGAGCAGCAGGCGCAGTTCGGAGGGGGCGAGGGTGACGGGCTCGCCCCGGTGGGTCACCGCCAGACCGGCGCGGTCGACGACCAGGTCGCCGTGCGTCTCCGGCCGGGGCCGGACGCCGTCCGGCGGGGACGCGTCCTGCCGGCGCAGGACGGCGCGTATGCGCGCGTCGAGGACCCGCGCCTGCACGGGCTTCACGACGTAGTCGTCCGCGCCCGTCTCGAGGCCCAGGACGACATCGATGTCGTCGCCCCGGGCCGTGACCATGATGACCGGCACCTGGTCGCGCTCCCTGATCCGGCGGCACACGTCCAGGCCGGACATGCCGGGCAGCATCAGGTCGAGCACGACGACGTCCGGCCGGGCGGCGCGGAGCTGTGCCAGCCCCTCCTCGCCCGTCTCCACCGCGACGACCTCGTGCCCCTGGTGCCGCAGGCCCAGGCGCACGGCCTGCCGCACGGTGGAGTCGTCCTCGACGATCAGGATCCGTGGCATTGCCGCAGTGTAAGCAGGCCGGGTGTCCGGCAGGTCCGGCCGCCCTGAGCCGCCGGACCTGCCGGACACCCGACCGCCGTTACCGTTCCGTGACCTCGCGAACTCGGGGCGATCACCTGGGATGACCAGATTGACCTGTCATGCGTTCGGTACGAGAGAGGCAATCCGCACCCCCCACCGGCAGCAGCGCGGCCGCTCGCCGCACCGGCGGACGGCGGCCGTCCTCCCACCGCCGCGTACGTCCCCGCAGACGGGGCCGCGTCCTGCTGACCGTCGTGCTCGCGGTCGCGCTGCTGGCCGCGGCGGCGTTCCTGCGGGCGGAACTGCGGGGCGGGGACGGCGTGCGGGGCGCGCCGGACGCACGGCCTCCACGGGCCGCGCCCACGCCCACGCCCCCTTCGTCCCCCGCCCCCGCGCCCGCGGCGCCCTCCCCCTCCGCGACCAGGACCACGATCGAGGTGCCGGAGCGGGGCAGCGGGACGTTCGTCACCGCGCGGGCCGACGGGGAGACGGTGGGCGAGGGGTCCCGGCCCCTGCGGTACGTCGTGGAGGTCGAGGACGGGCTGGACGTCTCGCCGTCCGATGCGGCCGAGGAGATCGCCGAGATCCTCGCCGCCCCGCGCGGCTGGACCCACGACCCCGAGAACGCGTTCCGCCTGGTCGGCGCGGGCGCCCCGCACGACCTCTCGATCAAGATCGCGACCCCCGCCACGGCGGACGCCCTGTGCTGGGAGGGCATCCGGCAGGACACCGGGGGCGAGTACAACTGCGAGGTGCCGGACGGGGTGGTGGTGAACCTCAGGCGCTGGGTCGAGGGCTCGCCCACCTTCGACGGGCCGATCCACGACTACCGGGCGCTGATCATCAATCACGAGATGGGCCACTTCCTCGGCCACTCCCACATGACCTGCGGGGGCGAGGGACGGCTCGCGCCCGTGATGATGCAGCAGATCAAGGGCCTGAAGGGCTGCGTGGCCAACGCCTGGCCGTACGACGAGGACGGCGACCTCGTCACGGGGCCGCCGGCATGACGACCGGCCGCACGACGACAGGCCGTCGCCCTCGCCGGCCGTCGTCCGGTGCGGGCGTGGAGTCGGGGAGGAGGAGGCGGAAGGCGCGGTCCTCGCCGGGGCGGGCGCCGGGGCTGCCGCCTTCGACGGGAACACCACGCGCCTCCTCACGCGTACGTCACGGACCGGGCGGCCCCGCGCACGACGATCTGAGTACCCGTACGGATGCGCGCCGGACAGAGCGCGGCGGAGAGTGGCCGTATGCGTCGGTCCCTGTTGCTCGCACCGGTGTTGCCGGCCCTGACGGGGTGCGGGGTGATCCGGTCGGGCGACGAGAAGGCGACCGACGCCGCACGCGCGGAAGCCACGAAGGCCGGCGTGCGCCTGGACAGCCGACGGCCGCGCACGGCCGACGAAGTGGGGTACGCGGCGTCGGCCCTGGACGGGGTGGAGGTGCTGCGGGTCACGGGCACCGCCACGCACGACGGGGACGGGGTCGAGCTGATCGTCCGCACCACCGGCTCGGCCCCCGAGCCGGGACTCGACCCGCAGGCGGTCACCGTGCGGCGCTGCTTCGCCGTACGGGTGTCCCCGCGGACGGAGTGGGGTGAGGAGGCCCGGGACGTCGACTGCCCCGACGGTCCGCCCCTCCGCTTCGCCCCGCCGCCGGAACCGCCCCAGGTGCCGTTCGAAGCGGTCAGCTCGAAACTGCCGCGCGTCCCGGAGGGCGGCCGCGTGGACGAGGTCGAGGTGCGCCGGGCACTCGCCTCACTGGACATGGACCCGTCGATCACGGTACAGGTGAAGACGGAGGACGGCCGCGTCGGCGTCCTCCTGTCCCCGCCGTCCGACGGCTGCTCCCCGACGGACTGCGTCCTCGCCGTCGTCGCCCCCGGCGACACGAACGTCCGGACACCCTCCCGCATCCACCGCATGCCCGGTGAAGGCGGCTGCTCGGCCGGCAACGCCCTGCACCCGCTGCCGCCGCCGCACTGACGCGGACGCCCGCGTGGGGCTGCCCCGGCTGTATGCCGGGGCAGCCCCACGCGGGCGGGTCGAAGCAGGTCAGTGCTTGAACGCGTCCTTCGTCTTCTCCTTGGCCTCGCGGGCGTCGCCCTTGCTCTTCGTCGCCTGGCCCTCCGCCTCCATGCGCTCGTCCCCGGTGGCGCGTCCCATGGCTTCCTTGGCCTTGCCCTGCGCCTGCTCGGTCTTCGCCTTGGCCTTCTCACCGGCACTCACGGAAAACGCCTCCTCGTAGCGTTCGGGCACTGCGTCGTGAGCCCACGAGTGCCCCCACTTTTCCTTCACAAACAAGGTGCCGGCGAGGTGTGCGGCTGCGGGTGGAGGGCAAACGGTGCGGCAGGAGGTCGATAACTATGGTTCCCTTGCTTCTCGTTCTGCTTCTCGCCCTGATCCTGTTCGGCGCCGGCTTCGCCGTGAAGGTGCTGTGGTGGATCGCCATCGCGGTCCTCGTGGTCTGGCTGCTCGGCTTCGTCATGCGCTCCACCACCGCGGGCGGTGGCCGCGGTCGCTGGTACCGATGGTGACGCGTCGTACCACGACACCGCACCACCCCCCGGGGGCCCGGTCACCACGGTGACCGGGCCCCCGTCCGTGTGGGCGCCGCGACCCGCCCGCCGTCGCTGTGTCCGCGTACGTCCCCGGACATGTCCGTGATCGGTAACGGACACATCCCGGGGCGTCCGTCCTCCGTCCTCCCCCGTGGTTCCCAGCGCTTCTGGGACACGGCGACGAGCGACGGACGACAGCGGGACAACGGGGGCGGGACATGGCGCGGCACAGCGGTGGACGGAGCTGGTACGGCAAGGTGGCCGGGGCGGCCCTCGGGGTGACGATGCTGGCCGTCGGCGCCTCGGTGTACACCGCCCAGGCCGAGGGCGTGAACGGCGGGTCAGCCCGGGCCGGCGCGTCCGCGAAGCCCGCCGCCGTGCAGCGGGTCTCCCCCGCCATCGCGCACGCCTCCGACGCGGGCCCGCGCGGCGTGAACATCACCGTCGACGACGGCCCCGACCCGCGCTGGACGCCCGAGGTGCTGGACCTGCTGCGCGAGCACGGCGTGAAGGCCACCTTCTGCGTGACCGGCGTCCAGGCGCAGGCCCACCCCGGCCTGGTCAAGGAGATCGTCGCGGAGGGGCACGTGCTGTGCGACCACTCCGTCTCGCACGACACCGCCATGGACCGGAAGTCCGAGGCGTACCAGTCGAAGGAGATCCTCGACGCCGAACGCATGATCACCGAGGCGTCCGGCGGCGTCCGTCCCCTCTACTACCGCGCGCCCGGCGGGGCGTTCACCCCCCACAGCCGCGCGGTGGCCGCCTCCCGCGGCATGCGCCCGCTGGGCTGGAACGTGGACACCAAGGACTTCGAGCAGCCGGGCGCGGACGCCATCGTCGAGACCGTGCGGCGGGAACTGCCCAACGGGCCGACGATCCTCTTCCACGACGCCGGCGGCGACCGCGCCCAGACCGTCGAGGCGCTGCGCCGAGTGCTGCCCTGGCTGAAGGAGGAGGGTCACTCCTTCGGCTTCCCGGTGCGCTGAGCGTCCACAACGATCCCGTTTCAGGGCAGACCCGCCTGTTCAGGATGGAGCGGTGCCAGGCAGACTCGGGGCCGTACACGTGTCGACGAAGGATGGCTCGTTCATGATCACGCTGACCAAGGAAGACGGCCCCGCGGACCTGGACGGGGTCACGCACCTGTCCATCGGTGTCTCCTGGGACCCCACCGCCGGAAGCAGCGGCGGAGTGCTCGGCAAGCTGCGCCGCAAGACCGGTACGGACCTCGACCTGATCGCCGTCGCCATGTCGGGCGGTGACCCGGTGCGCATGGCCGGACTGGACTCGCCCGACCCGATGGGCAACGGCTCCCTCCTGCACAGCGGCGACAACCAGACCGGCCACGGTGACGGGGACGACGAGACGGTGACCGTCGAGTTCTCCCGGCTGCCCGGCGCCATCACCGCGATCGTGTTCGTCGCGGCCGCCTACAAGAAGGGCAGCTCCTTCCAGAAGGCCCGCAACATCAGCTTCAAGGTCTACGACGCGACCGGCGGCAGCAGCCAGCAGGTGGCCGACATCTGGCCGAGCCTGCTCAGCCAGGACAACGGATGCGCCGTGGCCAAGGCCGTGAAGGTGGGCGACAGCTGGAAGCTCCAGGTGATCAACGAGACCGGCAAGATCAAGCAGGGCGACGAGCACGCCCTGATGCGGTTCGCCGTCAGCAAGTAGCGCAGGAGAAACGGGCGGCCACGACACCCGGCCGGGGTGCCGTGGCCGCCCTCCCCCGTCAGGGAAGCTGCGCGTAGACGCCGCCTTCGGTGTCGCGGACCGTGACCTCGGGGACGAAGTCCCGGGAGCTGTCGCCGGGTGCGGCGGTGGCGTACCAGACGCCCCACCCGGGGCGGCCGGGCAGTTCCAGCAGCTTGCCCCGCACCGGGCCGTTCTCCGACGCGACCTCGACGACCGACGCCGTGCCCTCACCGCCGTAGTAGAGGCCCGAGAGCAGCACCCCGGTGTCCGTCCCCTCGGACTGCAGCGAGACTCCGGGAATGTTCCTGTCGATGTTGCCGTCGACCGCACTGCGGAACTGGCCCTCGGGCATGTCCGGCGTCGTCCAGTGCTTGCCCTCCTCCGTCAGCCACAGGACGAACCCCGGCGCCGCCGTCACCCGCTCGCCCGGTTCGACGATGCGCGGCGTCGGCGCGGGCACGCTCGGCGAGGGCGTGGGCGCGGGCGAGGCGGACACCGTGGCGGCCGGACGGGTGACCCGGTCACCGCCGTCCGTGCCCTGCAGCGCGACGAAGGCCAGCGGCGCCAGCAGCACGCCGCAGCCCGCGCCCAGCACGGTCGCGCGGCGCCTGCGGCGGATCAGCCGGCCACGGCGTTCCACGGCGGCCAGCGGCACCCGGGACGGCGTGACGCCGTACGCGGCGGCGGCCAGCGCCTCGCGCAGCGGCCCGGCCCCGGCGGGCTCCGCGTCCGGTTCTGCTTCCGGGTGGGGGTGGTTCATGGGCGGGCTCCGGGGATCGGGTGCGAGCGCTCGGCGGCGGCGAACGCGGAATGGGAGCGCAGGGCTTCGAGGCCGCGCCGCGCATGCGTCTTCACCGTGCCGGGGGAACAGTTGAGCACCTCGGCGATGGCGGTCTCGGGCAGATCCTCCCAGTACCGCAGCACCAGCACCGTCCGCTGCCGGGTGGACAGCGAGCCGAGGGCCTCGGTGATCGCGGCCCGGTGCTCGACGGACTCGGCGTGGCCCTGGTCCGGCTGGTGCACCCGCTCCGGCAGGAACGGCATCAGCAGATGCGTGACCCTGCGTCTGCGGGTCCGGCTGATGTTGTTGTTGACCAGGGAGCGCCGGACGTAGAAGTCGACGTCGTCGGGCGGGATGCGTCCCCAGCGTGCGTACACCTTGGCCAGGGTGGTCTGCACCAGGTCCTCGGCCTCGTGGAAGTCCCCGGTGAGCAGGAGGGCGGTCCGCACCAGACGGGCCCAGGCCGCACCCGCGTAGGCGGTGAAGTCGGGGTGCTCCGGCAAGGCGGCGGATGTCTCGTGCGGCACGGACCGGTTCCTCTGCGTCGGGTGTGGGGGAGGGATCCGGGGCGGGGGACCGTCCGGTCCCCCGCCCGCGGGGTCGGCGCGGGGTCAGCGCCTCGTCAGCGAGGCGTAGACGCGGCCCTTGGTGTCGCGGACCGTGACCTCGGAGACGAAGTCCCAGGAGCTGTCGTCCGGTACGGCGGTGGCGTACCAGACGCCCCAGCCGGGCCGGCCGGGCAGCTCGATGAGCTTCCCGGCCACCGTGCCGGCCCGCGTCTCGACCTCGACGGCGGACGCCGTGCCCTTGCCGCCGTAGTACAGGCCGGACAGGTGGACGCGCTCGGGAGTGCCCTCGTACTGGAGGGAGACGCCGGGGCTGCTCAGGTCGATGTTGCCGTCGACCACGCTGCGGAACTGGCCCTCGGGCATGTCCGGCGTCGTCCAGTGCTTGCCCTCGGGCGTCAGCCACAGCTCGAAGCCGGGCGCGCCGGTCACCCGCTCACCGGGAGCGACGATGCGGGGCGTCGGGGCGTGCTTCCTGGCGGCCGCCGGGGTGCTCGCCGCGTCCGCCGTCGCGGAGTGCGCCGCGCGGCCGGCCGTGTCGTGGGGCGCCGTGGCGGGCGCCGCGTACGACACCGTGGTCATGCCGGCCACCGCGGCCGTGACGGCCGCGCCGGCCAGGTACTTCCGTGTCCGCTTCATGAACGGGCAACTCCTCGTGGGCATCGGGTCCTTGCGGGCCCAGGCGGTCTGACGGACGGAGGGCGCCTCTCCACCCGTACAAACCCCGGCCCTCCGCCCGCCGGATGACACCCGCCGTGAAGTTTTCCGCCCGCGTCCCGCACCGCCCGCGCCACCGGGCGCCCGGTCAGTGCGCCGGGCCGCCGCGCAGGCGGCGCGAGCACCAGCCGATGACGCCGGCGTTGATCAGCGCGCCCATGACCACGGCGAACGCGAAGGTCGGTATGCCGCCCGGCAGGGCCAGCCCGACGAGGCTGCCGGGGGCGGTGGCGAGCACGGGGATGACGCCCGCGAAGGACGCGTCCTCGTTGTCTCCGGCGCTCACCACGATCGCCCACACGGTCAGGGCCGCGCAGACGCCCAGGTAGACGAGGGCGAAGACGTCGCCGTAGAGGTGGCGCAGGCGGGCGAGGAGGGTGCGGTCGGAACGTCCGGTCATGGGGGTGGGCTCCTCGGATGCGTTGCCGCCGGCGCTGCTGATGATGGTCATGTCCATGATCCTCGGGTCGGTTCGGTCGGAACAGGTCTGTCGTCGTGTCCGTGGGGGTGTCTGTGGTCGTGCGGGGGTGGTGCGGGGGTCGTGGAGGCGTACGGGACGCCGGGTCACACGGCGGTGCCGGGCGGGTTGGGGCGGGCGAGGCCGAGGTCGTAGGCGAGGATCGTCGCCTGTACCCGGTCGCGCAGCCCCAGCTTCCGCAGCAACGCGTTGACATGGGACTTCACGGTGCCGACGGTGATGCCGAGCTGACCGGCGATCTCCGCGTTGGTCAGTCCGGCGGCGACCAGCGTGAGGACGCCGCGTTCCCGGCCGGTCAGGCCGGACAGTTCGGCGACCGGCGCCGCCGGGCCCTCGGCGGCGGCCGCGTAGTGGGAGATGAGCCGCCGGGTCGCGGACGGGGCGAGGACGCTCTCGCCCGACGCCACCACCCGGATCCCGCGCAGCAGTTCGGACGCGTGGACGTCCTTCAGCAGGAAGCCGGAGGCGCCCGCCCGCAGCGCGTCGAAGACGTAGGAGTCGAGGTCGAAGGTGGTCAGCACCAGCACCCGGGGCGCGTGCGCGCGGCCGGTGATGATCCGGGTCGCGGCGATGCCGTCCAGCTCGGGCATCCGTACGTCCATGACGACGACGTCCGGCGCCAGTTGCTCGGCGAGCCGCACCGCGGCCGCCCCGTCGGCGGCCTCGCCGACGACCGTCATGTCCTCCTCGGCGTCGATCACGGCGGCGAATCCCGCGCGCACGATGCCCTGGTCGTCGGCGACCAGCACGTTCAGGCTCATCGTTCCCTCTCCTCCCCGTCGCCCGGTGCGAGGGGCAGCAGGAGACGGACGGTGTCCGCCGGTCCGGTGGTCAGAGTGCCGTCGAGCGCCTCGACGCGCGCGGCCAGCCGCTCCCGCACGGCCGGGTGGGCGGTGGACGGAACCCCGGTGACCGTGAGCGTCAACGTACCCTCCGTCGCGTCGAGTCTCAGTGCGGCCGGCTGCTCCCCGCCGGTGGCGAGCACGGTCTCGGCGGCGTGGTAGGCGGCCAGGTCCACGGCGGCGGGCAGCCGTCCGGGCACCCGGTCGGTGAGGCGGATCTCCACCTCGCGGCCGGTGGCCCGGCACTGGCGGGCGAGCAGGTCGAGCGCCTGGAGCGTGGGCTGCGGGCACAGCGCGGGCTCCGCCTCGCCGTCCCGGACGGTGTCGAGCAGGGCGCGCATCGCGGCCAGGGCCTCCCGGGCACGCTCGGCGGCCGCGTCGAGCCTGCCCGCCTCGGCCTCGGCGACCAGGTCGGCGGTGCGGGCCAGCACGGTGGTCTCCAGTCCGCCGGCGATCCGGCGCCGCTCGGCCCACGCGTCGCGGACCGCCTCCCCGGTCAGCGCGCCGAGCCGCCCGTCCCGCTCGGCGCGGGCGTCCCGCGTGCGGCGGCCGCGCAGCGTCCCGCAGCGGCGGGCCGCGTCCGCCGCCAGGGCCGTCCCGGCGGTGGCCGCGAGCACGACCGCCCAGGCGGGCAGCTCCGTCCCCCGGTCCAGTACGGCGGTGGTGACGGCGGCCGTGTGCACCGCGACCGCCGCGGCCGTCAGCAGCGCGGAGCCCGGGAGGCGCGGGTGGTCCCCGGCCGCCCTGCGGGCCGCGTCCGCGGCGAGCGCGGCGCAGGTGGCGAGCATGCCCAGCGCGGGCGGCAGCAGCACCGGGCCGGTGTAGCCGCCGGCCGCGGCCGCCGCCGGCCAGAGCAGGGCGAGTGCCGCGAGAGCGCCGTACGCGGTGCGCGGGGCCCGCCGCAGCCACAGCAGGGTGACCGCCTGGGCCGCCGCGAGCAGCGCGAACAGCACACCCGCCGACACGTCCGAGCCCGTCGGGGTCTCCTCCGCGCGGATCGCCACCACCGGCAGCAGCGGCTGGAGCACGAGACCGGCGGCGGCCGTCACCTGGGCGGCGCGGTGGCCGCGCGCACCCGGCCGGTCCACGGCGCCGGCGGTACGGCCGGGCAGGACCGCCCGCACCTCCCAGCCGCCGTCGTCCGTCGGCCCGGTGGTCAGGGTGCCGCCCGCCTCCTGGGCACGGGAGCGCAGGATGCCCTGGCCGCGTCCGCCGCCGAGGTCCGCGCCGTGCGCGGGGGTGCCGGGCAGCGAGGCGCCGCTGGTGACCACGACCTCCGTACGGTCGTCGCCGTACCGGCACCGCACCGTGGTGGCCGCGCCCGGCGCGTACCGCGCCACGTTGGTGAGCGCCTCCCGCACGATGCCGTACGCGGCGTCCGCGACGACGCCCTCCGGCAGCGGGTCGAGCACGCAGTCGACCGGCTGGCCGATCCGCCGGAACCCGTCGACCAGGCCCAGCAGCCGTTCCTCGGGCGCGGGCAGATCGCTCTCCGAGGGGACGGGGGCCCGGACCGCGCCGAGCGCCCGGGTCACCTCGCGCCCGGTGTCCACGGCGAACCGCAGTGCCTCGTCGGCGAGTTCGGGCCGCCGGTCACGCAGGCTCAGGGCGGCGCCGGCGGTGACCACCACGGCGGTCAGATGGTGGGCGCTGACGTCGTGCAGCTCCCGCTCCATCCGCCGCCGTTCGACGGCCGGCAGCCGGTGCCGCTCGGACTCGGCCCGGCGCAGCAGGTGCGCGGACGCGAGCCGCGCGTTCCGGGACCGCCGGACGAGCAGCCCGGCGCCGCACGTGGCCGCGTACAGCAGGGCGGTGAGCACCAGGTCCAGTCCGTCGCGGTCGCTGAGCCGGTGCAGGGTGAGCCCGTGCAGCAGCTGCCAGACGGCGAGGGACACCCCGCACAGCAGGGTGGTGAAGGCGTCCCGTTCGGTGGCCACGGTCCACAGGGCGAGCGCGACCCCGGCGGTCCCGAGCACCGCGGTCGCCCCGGCGGGCAGCGGACCGGCGCCCAGCGCGCAGGCGGCGGCGACCACGACGAGGGCGGTCACCGGACGGCTCCGGCGCAGCGCCAGCACGGCGGTGACCGGCCCGGCGACCAGCACCGCCACGAGCAGGGCGTACGCGGACGGAACCTCGCCGCGCGCCAGTGCCGCCCCCGGCCACACCACGGCCTGGGCGCACAGCAGCAGGACCGGTACCAGCCGGTCGTCGATACGTTTCATGACCCGTTCAGGCTAGGCCGGGCCGTCCTGCCTCCCCCTCCGGCACAAGGAGGATCCGGGTCTCTGTCCCTGGGTGCAGAAGCCGGGGCGGGGCGTCCACCCCTGAAGACGTCCCCGCAGACCGGCGCGTGGGCGCGGGGACGCCGCGAGGCCCGCCGGGGGACGGGCCTCACGGGCGCTCAGACCGCCGACCCCACCGCCAGGGCCGACAGCACGAGCGCCCAAACCACCGACCCCACCACCAGAGCCGACAGCACGAGCGCCCAAACCACCGACCCCACCACCAGAGCCGACAGCACGAGCGCCCAAACCACCGACCCCACCACCAGAGCCGACAGCACGAGCGCCCAAACCACCGACCCCACCACCAGGGCCGGCGGCACGGGCGCTCAGGCCGCCGTTTCCGGTGCCGGGGCCGGTGTCGCGGCGGACGGCGCCGGGGCGGGCCGGGGGATCCGGCGGCGGCGGGTGGGCAGGCCGAGGGTGGGGTGGGAGACGGCCCAGGCCGCGGCCCTGCAGACCAGCTCCTTGTAGCGGGCCGCAAGGCGGCCGGTCAGGGCGGCGTTCACCGCCCGGTCGTCGGCGGTGACGTACTGGACGAGACCGTCCTTGCGGCCCAGCGAGACGCACTGGTTGACGTAGCGCAGCGACACGTGCGGCAGCTTGCCGCCGGTCAGGCGCGCCGCGATGGCGTCGGCGGCCTGCCACGCGGTGGGCGTGCCGGTCGCGCACGACATCCGCAGCGGCTTGCCGCCGGGCCCCTGCACCAGGGCCGCGTCGCCGACGGCGTACACGTCCGGGTGCGAGACCGAGCGCATGGTGCCGTCGACCACGATCTGCCCCGTGTCGCTCACCTCCAGTGCCGTGGCCCGGGCGACCGGGTGCACGGCGAACCCGGCGGTCCACACGGTCAGCGCGGACGGCAGGACCGTCCCGTCGGCGGTGACCACGCGGTCCTCCTCCACGGCCGTGACCTCGGCGTCCTCGCGCACGGTGATGCCGAGCCGGGCGAACACCGCCCGCACGTGGTCGCGGCCCCTGGGCGACAGCCAGTCGCCGAGGCCGGCGCGGGCGGCGAGGGTGACCTCCAGGTCCGGACGCGACTCGGCGATCTCCGTCGCCGCCTCCAGACCGGTGAGGCCGCCGCCCACCACGACCACGGGCTGCCCGGCGCCGAGCCCGGCCAGCCGCTCGCGCACCCGCAGCGCGCCGGCCCGCCCGGCGATCTCGTGCGCGTGCTCGGCGGCGCCCGGCACGCCCCGGTCGTCCCAGCGGCTGCCGAGGGCGTGGACGAGGGTGTCGTACGCCAGCTCCTCGACACCGGTGCCGCCGGTGACGGTGACGACCTTGCGGTCGACGTCGACGGCGGTGACCCGGGCGACCTTCAGCTCGACGCCGGTCCCGGCGAGCACGTCGGTCAGCGGCCGGTGGGCGGGCGTCCGGCCGGTGGCCAGCTCGTGGTTGCGGACCCGCTCGGCGAAGTCGGGCTCGGCGTTGACGAGGGTGAGGGCGACGTCGTCACGGTGCAGCCGCCTGGCCAGGCGTCCGGCGGCGGAGGCTCCGGCGTATCCGGCTCCGAGGACGATGATGCGGTGCTGCATGGCAGGCTCCTGTCGTCGACTGGTTCGCCCCTTGAACCGGGCGGCCCGCCGATCCCTGACACCTCTCCCTTGTGACCTGCGTCACACATCACTCGTACGCGTCAGAAGACGTTCCGGACCAGCGGCTCCCCGTGGTCGACGGCGGCCCACCGCTCCGTCACGCGCTCCAGCTTGTCGGGGTTGGCCTGGCTGCGGACCGCGGCGATGCCGTCCTCGGTGACCTCCAGGCACATCACGCCGATCACCCGGCCGTCGAGGACCGCCACGACGGCCGGATCACCGTTCGCGGTCGCCGCGTACAGCTCGGGCGACCCGCCCGCCACGGCCCGCTTGCCGGGGCCCGGCGTGAACAGGCCGCGCAGGAACGCGGCCACCGCCTTCACGCCCTCGAACGCCTTGGCCCGCGCCGGCACCTTCCCGCCGCCGTCGCCGACCGCGACCGCGTCCCGCGTGAGCAGCGCGACCAGCGGCTCGGTCCGTCCGCTGGTGGCGGCCGCGAGGAACTCCTCGACGACCCGCCGGGCCTGCGCCTCGTCGACCTCCCGGCGCGCCCTGCCCTGCGCCAGGTGCTTCCTGGCCCGGTGCAGGATCTGCTGGCTGGCTGCCTCGCTGACGTCGAGGATCCCGGCGATCTCCCGGTGCGGGCAGCCGAACGCCTCCCGCAGCACGTACACCGCCCGCTCGTCCGGGGACAGCCGCTCCAGCAGCACGAGCATCGCGAACGACACCGACTCCCGCTGCTCGGCGGTGTCGGCGGGCCCCAGCATGGGGTCGCCGGCGACCAGCGGCTCGGGGAGCCACTGCCCCACGTACGTCTCGCGCCGGGCACGGGCCGAGGTGAGCTGGCTGAGGCAGAGGTTGGTGAGCACCTTCGTCAGCCAGGCCTCGGGCACCCGGATCCGCTCGGTGTCCGCGGCCTGCCAGCGCAGATACGTCTCCTGCACGGCGTCCTCCGCCTCGCTCGCGGAACCGAGCAGACGGTAGGCGATGGCCTCCAGCCGGGGCTTGACGGCCAGGAACCGGTTCACGTCGCTCGTGCGCGCAGCCATGCCGCGATCCTAGGCCCGCCTCCGGAGCACGCGCCCGCGGTCAGCCCTTCTCCGCGAGGGTGTGGGCGACGAGGGCGTTGGCGTGGCCGTGGCCCAGGCCGTGCTCGGTCTTGAGCCAGGCGACCAGCTCCATGTGGCGGGTCAGCGGCGAGGAGCGGATGAGCTCCTTCCACTCGGCCACGGGGCGGCCGTACTTCTTCTCGATCGACGGGAAATAGCTGGCCGGGCCTTTCACCTGCGCGCTCATGACGACCGGTCCTTCCTCCGCTCGCGGACACCTGTGCCCATGAAGACCGGAGGGAGGACCGGAACCGAGCGGCAGCCGGACGTGATCTGGATCACCTTCAGCCGGTGAGCCCGATCGTCGCGCAGTCCTCCGCGTGGGCCGGGGTGCAGATGTCCCGGACCGTGTAGACGCCGTCCGCGATCACCGTGTCCTCGATGTTCTCCCGGGTGAGGGCGACCACCGGCACCAGCATGGCCGGGATGCCCTTCCGCGACCGGCTGTCGACCTCGTCCCGGGCGAGGGCGTCGAACTGGATCGCCCGGTCCTGCACCTTGGCCACCGCCATGTCCGCGGCCCCGGTCGCCTCCAGCAGGAACGACTTGTACACGGTCATGTACTGGGTGCCCGCCACGATCCGCCGCACCGCCTCCAGGTCCGCGTCCTGCCCGGTCACCGGCGGCAGTTCGGTGACGCCCGCGTCCTGGAGCTCCTCGATGACGGCGCCGGCCATGCCGTCGTTCGCGGAGTAGACGGCGGCGATGTTCCCGGCGCCGACCTCCTCGATCGCCTTGCGCATGTTCTCCGCCGCGACCTCGGGCAGCCACTTCCTGGTGTCGTACGACACGGCGATGTCCACCGCGCCGTCCAGCTCGTCCAGCGCGCCCTTCTTGAACAGCGCCGTGTTCGGGTCGGCGGGCTCGCCGTTCATCATGACGACCTTGCTGTTCTCGGCGTTCTCGCCGAGCGCGTCGACCAGGGCGCGGCCCTGCACCTGGCCGACGAGTTCGTTGTCGTGCGAGACGTACGCGTCGATCGGGCCCTCGGCGAGCCGGTCGTAGGCGATCACGGGTATGCCCGCCCGCTTGGCCCGGCGCACGTCCGGCGCGATCGCCCGCGCGTCCACCGCGTTCACGAGGATCACGTCGACGTCCCGGTCGATCATCTGCCGGAACTGCTCGCTCTGCTTCTCCTTGCTGCCCTCGGCGTTGGCGTACACGACCTCGCCGCGCCGGTCGGTCTGCGAGGCGATCCGCTCCTTGATGAGCGGGTGGTCGAACTTCTCGAACCGCGCCGTGTCCCGGTCGGGCAGCAGCAGGCCCACGGTGATGTCCTGGTCGGCGCGCGCGTCCGAGGGGGCGTCGCCGCCCGGTTCCAGCACACCGCAGGCGGTGAGGGAGAGGGCCGACAGCGAGGCGGTCAGCAGCAGGGCGCAACGGCGTGCGGCGGCAGCGGTGGCACGGAGCTTCACGGTGGGGACGCCTTCCAGGCGGACGTGCGGCACGGGGGGGTGGAGCTGGACGGCCGACGCGGCACTCCGTACGGCTACGGCGTCGGGGCCGGCGTCCGGCCGGGTCCGGAACGCCGCTCAGCAGTCTGTCCGCCGCACGGTGGCGGGGGACGCGTGATCACGACCTCCTCCCCCGGCACACCGAGAATGTGCGCAGGAACGGCACACCGGCTGCACACAGCGGGCCGCGGGCCTGGTTCGCGTGCCCGGCTTCCTGCCCGGACCGGACCGGCCCCCTGCGCGCAAACCCGGTACGGCACCTCGGGAAGACCGCGGACGGACCACTGCTCCACGTGCCGCCGGCACCTGGACGGCGCCCTGGCCCACCCGGGTCGCGGCGCCTGTGCCCCCGGCATCACCTCCGGCGTGGCGGGCGGCCACCGCGTCCCCCGCGTCCCCGGACCGGCGGTGACGGCGGCAACGGGAACGACGACGCGGGCCGCGACGGCGGCGCGGACCGGGCCGGCCGCCCCGCCGCCCGGCCGACGCCCGGCGCCCCGCACCCCGCGCCGACGAGCCGCGCGATTCCCGCCCGTGCCCGCCCGTGCCCGCCGGTGATCCGCCTCGGCCGGCCGCGCGCCCCGACCGGCGGACCCCGCAGGGGCTGCGGGACAATCGCGCCATGAGCGTCGTCAAGATCAACGTACTCACGGTTCCCGAGGACCAGCGCGAGACCCTGGAGCAGCGGTTCGCCGCGCGGGCCGGGGCGGTGGAGAGCTCGGACGGCTTCGAGTGGTTCGAGCTGCTGCGCCCGGTGGAGGGCACCGACACCTACCTCGTCTACACGCGCTGGCGCAGCGAGGAGGACTTCCAGCGCTGGGCGGAGGGGCTCGGCCGGGCCGCCCACGCCGGCGCGCAGGGCGACAAGCCGCGTCCCGCGGCCACCGGCGCCACCCTGTGGTCCTTCGAGGTGGTCCAGCAGGCGGCGCCCCGCCAGGACTGACCGGCCGGGGTCACCGCAGCACGTCCAGCACCCGCCGCGCCGCCTCCGCCACCAGCTCGTCGCTGGGGGACGCGGCGCGGTCGGGGCGCTCCGTCAGCACCGCCAGCACCAGCGGCGAGCGGCCCGCGCCGGGCCACAGCACGGCCACGTCGTTGGCGCGCCCCCACTCGCCGCCGCCCGTCTTGTCGCCCACCCTCCAGCCGCGCGGCGCGCCCGCCCGGACGCGCCGGTCGCCGGTGGTGTTGCGCACCAGCCAGTCGGTGAGCAGCGCGCGCCCGGCGGCGGGGAGGGCGTCGCCGAGCACCAGGGCGCGGTAGTCGCCGGCGATCGCGCGGGGCGTGGTGGTGTCGCGCGGGTCGCCGGGCGGGTTGCTGTTCAGCTCGGGCTCGGTGTGGTCCAGCCGGGTCACCCGGTCACCGAGCCGGCGCGCGTACGCGGTGAGGCCGCGCGGGCCGCCGATGTCCCGCAGCATCAGGTTGGCCGCCGTGTTGTCGCTGTACCGGACGGCCGCGTCGCACAGCTCGCGCAGGGTCATGCCCTTCCCCGTGCGCTTCTCGGTGACCGGCGAGTACGGCACGAGGTCGGCCGTGCCGTAGGGGATCCGTTCGTCGAGGCGGGCGCCGGGGCGGCGGTCCAGGACCGCGGCGGCGGCGAGGGTCTTGAAGGCGGAGCAGAACGCGAAGCGCTCGTCGGCCCGGTGGACCACGGTGGCGCCGGTGCCGGTGTCGACGGCGAAGACGCCGAGACGGGCCCCGTACTCGCGTTCCAGGGCGGCGAGGTTCCGGGGGCGGACCGGGGACGGGCCGCGGCGGTCCTGGGTGGCGGGGCCGCCGCGTGCGGGGGCGCGGTCCGGGGCGGCGTCGGTGGCGCAGCCCGCCACGGGGACGAGGGCCGCGGTCAGCAGCAGTGCGCGGCGGGAGGGGCGTGCGGTCATGACGGGGCGTCCTTTCAGGCGCGGGGTGCGGCTCAGGAGCGGGGCGCGGCGGACAGCAGGGCGTGCAGCACGGGTCCGGCCGAGCCGCCGCCGGTGACGCCCTCCTCGACGACGCAGGCCACGGCGACGCCGTCGCGGTGGGCGACCATCCAGCCGTTGTTCTCCTGGTCGTCGGAGACCTCGGCGGTGCCGGTCTTGCCGCCGGCCTCTCCGGCGAGCGGGGCCAGGGCCTGCGCGGTGCCCTCGGTGACGGTGGCGCGCAGCAGCGTGCGGAGCTGGGTCACGACGCGGGGCGGCAGCGGCTCGGTCTCGGTGGTGTCCTCGGTGCCGGCGACCAGGGCGGGCTGGTGGAAGCGGCCGGAGACGGCCGTCGCGGTGACCGACGCCATGATCAGCGGGTTGGCCTGCACCCGTCCCTGGCCGATCATCGACGCGGCCTTCTCCGTCGCGTCCCGCGGCTCCGGCACGGACCCGTCGTAGGAGGGGACGCCGACGTGCCAGGTCTGGCCGACCCCGAAGTACGTCCTCGCCACGTCCCCGAGTTCGCCGTCGCCGAGTCTGTCGCGCAGGCCGATGAAGGCGGTGTTGCAGGACTCGGTGAACGCCTTGCGGAAGGTGGCGCCCGGGTGGGCGGAGGTCTCGACGTTCTGGAACCGCTTGCCGACGGTGAGGTAGCGGGGGCAGTCCACGACGTCGTCCGGGGCGACCGCGCCCTTCAGCAGCAGGGCGCTGCTGGTGACGATCTTCCAGGTGGAACCGGGGGCGTAGGTGCCGGAGACGGCGCGGTTGAAGCCGTCGGCCGGGGAGTTGGCCACGGCGAGGATCTCCCCGTCGTCGACGCGCAGGGCGACCAGCGCCGCGTTCTTGCCGCCGGCCTTCTCCAGGGCCTGCTCGGCGGCCGCCTGCCAGCGGGCGTCGAGGGTGGTGCGCACGGGTCCCTCGTCCTCGCGGGTCCCGGCGCCGAAGGCCGCCTCGGTGCGGCGGACGTCTCCGGTGACGCGGTCCACGAGCAGCACCGCCCCGCGCGGCCCGCCGCCCGTGCCGCGGGCCAGCCGGGCGAGGACCGGGCCGAGGGAGGGGTGGGCGGCGGCCGACAGGGTGCGGCCGTCACGGTCGTCGGCCCGGACCGGTTCGGTCTCCTCCCGCTCCAGGCGGAACTTCTCCGTCCCGCTGAGCCGCGGGTGCACCAGCGACAGCCGCCAGTCCACCGTCCACTCGCCGCCGCGCTTCCGCAGCGGCAGCTCGGCGGTGTACGCCCAGGTGCCGAGTCCCGCGACGGGCATCCGCGCGGTGTACGGCACGGTGACGGCGCGTCCGCCGGACTCCTCGTCCTCCTCGGGCCTCCCGGCCTTCAGCACCGGTTTGTCGATGTCGAGCCCGGCGGTGAAGCTGCGCAGCACCTCCTCCGCGCGGTCGGGTCTGGTGGTGCGGGCGGCGGCGTCCGGGAGGCGTCCGGCGGCCCAGTCGGCGAGGAACGCGCGGGCCTCGGCCGCCGCCTCCGGGTCGGGTCCGGTCTCGCCCGCGAACGGGCCGAGCCCGGCGCCCCAGGCGCCGCCCACGGCGACCGCGGCGACCGCCGTGACGGCGGTGAGCGCCCTGACCGCGATGCGGGGACGCCGACGGGGACCGGAACGGGGAAGGTCGGGATACGTGTCCATGCCCCGACCACAGCAGCGGAGACGGCCGTCCGTCCAAGTCCGCTATCAATCATGGATCGATCAACACTCGATATGATGACTGGTCGTGGACCTGGTGCGGCACCTGGAGTGCTTCGTGGCTGTTGCAGAAGAGTCACACTTCGGCCGTGCCGCGGCCCGCCTGGGCATGGCCCAGCCCCCTCTGTCGCAGCGCGTCCAGCGGCTGGAACGGGAACTGGGGGTACGGCTGTTCGAGCGCACCAGCCGTCAGGTGCGCGTCACCGAGGCCGGCAAGCTGCTGCTGGCCGAGGCGCGGGAGGTCCTGTCCCGCACGGAGTCGTTCCTCGCCGCCGCACGCCGGGTGCGTGACGGCGAGACGGGACTGCTGCGCGCCGCCCTCCCCCCGGACCTGTCGGGCGAGACCGTGGCCGTCCTGCTCGCGGACTTCGGCGAGCGTCACGCCGGTCTGGAGCTGGAGCTGCACGAACTGTCCACCGCGCAGCAGCTCGAGCGGCTCGCGGCGCACGACCTGGACGTGGGGGTCGTCCACCACCCGTGCGACGTGACGGGTCTGGAGCTGGGCCCGGTGCTGCGCCGGGAGCTCGGCGTCCTGCTGCCTGCCGGGGACCAGGCGGCCGCCCCCGGCGAGGTGCCGCTGCCCGCGCTGTCCGGCCGGGACCTGATCCTCTTCCCCCGCACGGCGGCCCCCGCCCTGTACGACGAGCTGCTGACCACCTGCGCCCGCGGCGGCTTCACCCCCGCCGCCGTACGCCACGGCCAGGGCGCCAGCTTCGTACGGGGGCTCGTGCTGTCCTCCGGGGCGGTCGCCCTGTGCCCGCGCGACGCCGCGCCGCCGGAGCCGGAGAACGGGCGGGCGGATGTCGTGTGGCGTCCGCTGACCGGCGGGGCGCCCGCGCTGCGCCACTCCGCGGCCTGGCCGAAGGGGCGCGGCGACGCCGCCGTGCGGGCCTTCGCCGAGGCGGCCACGCACGCCCTGCGCACCGCCGCCCGCGCGGTCCCCGATGTGCCGGCCCGTCCCCTGCATCTGCGACCCGCATCGGAGTACTGGCTGTGACGGACGCCGTCGCCCGCATCCACGCGGCCTTCGCCGACGCCGGGGTCACCGGCCGGCTGCACGCCCTCGACATCGACTCCGGCGAGGAACTGGACGCCGGCGCCGACCAGCCGGTGTGCACCGCCAGCGTCCACAAGCTGTGCCTGCTGGTCGCGCTGCACGAGCGGGCGGCGCGGGGCGCGCTGGACCTGGCCGAGCAGGTGGAGACCGTGCCGGGCGGGCGTACGGCGGGGCCGACGGGGGTGGCCGCGATGCTGGACGCGGCCCGGATGTCCCTGCGCGACCTCGCCTATCTGATGATGGCGGTCAGCGACAACGCGGCCGCCGACCTGCTGCTGCGCCGGGTGGGTCTGGACGCCGTCAACGCGACGACCGACCGGCTGGGCCTCACCCGGACGCGGGCCGTGCATTCCTTCGGCGAGATGCTCGCCACCGTGAGGGAGGACGCCGGGCCGGACGGGGCGCGGGCGCTGGCCGACCCGCGGGTGGTGAGCCGGCTGCGGGCGCTGGACCCGGACCGCACCAACCGCAGCACCCCACGGGACATGACCCGGCTGCTGCGCGCGGTGTGGCGGGACGAGGCGTGCACCCCGGAGCACGGCGCGGCCATGCGGCGGATCATGGGGCTCCAGGTGTGGCCGCACCGCCTGGCCTCGGGTTTCCCCTTCGACGACGTCCATGTCGCCGGAAAGACCGGCAGCCTGCCGACCCTGCGCAACGAGGTGGGCGTGGTCGAGTACCCCGACGGGGGCCGTTACGCGGTCGCCGTCTTCACCCGGACCGCGCACACGGCGGCCACGCTGCCGGCGGCCGACGCGGTGATCGGCACGGCGGCGCGGATCGCGGTGGACGCGCTGCGCGCGAAGGCGTTCCGCTCACGCTGAGCGTGGCGGAAAAACGCCCCGGGGAAAGGGCCGGAAAACGACGAAGAGCGGGTGCCCGCACGAAACGTGCGGGCACCCGCTCCTCAAAACCTGCGTGCAGGTCAGGGTCAGGCGGGAACGATGTTCTCCGCCTGCGGGCCCTTCTGGCCCTGGGTGACGTCGAAGGTCACCTTCTGGCCTTCCTGGAGCTCGCGGTAGCCCGAGGTGGCGATGTTCGAGTAGTGGGCGAACACGTCAGCGCCGCCGCCGTCCTGCTCGATGAAGCCGAAGCCCTTTTCCGAGTTGAACCACTTGACCGTACCGGTGGCCATATCTATCTCCTGAGACAGTGCCGGGAATCGCACTTTACGAATCCCTACATCGTCGCGATGATCACCCGCCCGGAGAACCGGTTCAAACTGGCAACCACAACTGCAACTGACGTCAGCCTAGCACGGAAAGCATTCTCGGCAAGCGAGGAAAATCACTGGAATAAACCCGGCCGGCGCGTTTAAAGAAAGGAATTTCTCGCGGGCGGAGCGGAAATCCTGTTCCGGCCGGGACAGATTTTCACCGGTGCCCGTGGGCCGTGTCGGCACCCTGCCGACGGAGCTCCTCGTTCGTTCGCTCGGCCCGCTCCAGCTGTTCCTCGAGGCTCACGATGCGGCACGCGGCGTCGACCGGGGTGCCCTGGTCGACCAGTTCGCGGGCGCGGGCGGCGAGCCGCAGCTGGTGGCGCGAGTAGCGGCGGTGGCCGCCGTCCGAGCGGGTGGGGGTGATCAGCCGCGCCTCGCCGAGGGCGCGGAGGAACGCGGGTGTGGCTCCGACCAGCTCGGCGGCCCTGCCCATGGTGTAGGCCGGGAAGTGGTCGTCGTCGAGCCGGTCGGCGACGGGGGGCCGGTCCTGGTCCGGCTGCCGGCCGTCGGCGTACGGCTGGCTTTCCGAGGGCATACGCACCTTTCCGCGGACCACAGGCGTCACGGTCCGCCACGGGGACGGGTTCCCCACCGCCAAACTCTAGTCGCCTCGGCGGAAAATCTGGTCCGGCGCGTGCAGATGTCCTCGACTACGCCTCGTCGCCCGCCGCGGACCCGTCCGCGGGCCTGACCCGGTGCGGCCCCATCTCCCCGAGCACCTGACCCAGTTCCTCCTCGCCGAGCGGGGTGCCGGGCAGCGGACGGGGCTCGCTCGCGGGGCCGCGCAGCCCTTCCAGGAACAGGGCGAGGGGGCGGCGCCAGGCGTCAGGGCCGGCGGCCACCGCCAGCGGCGGCACGGCACGGCCCAGGGCCGCCAGGGCGAAGAGGAGGTCCTCGGTGGTGACGTCGGCACGCACGCTGCCCTCCGCGCGGGCGCGTTCCAGCAGCACGCCGACGGTCTCCCGGTTGTGCGCGTGCACGGCGCCGAGCGTCTCGGCGTCCGGCAGACGGGTGGTCATCAGGTCGTTGGTGCCGCGATCGGCCGCGAGGGTGACGAACACGGCGTCGAGGTAGCCGGTCAGACCGGTCCAGGGGTCGGGTGCGCCGCGCGCGCGTTCACCCGCTTCCATGGTCTCCGTGAGCTGGTCGCGGAAGACGGCGTCCACGAGCGCGGCGCGGGTGGGGAAGTGCCGGTAGAGGGTCGCGTTGCCGACGCCGGCGCGCCGCGCGATCACGTCCAGCGGGGCCTCGAGACCCTGCTCGGCGAAGACGGCGTGCGCCGCCTCCACCAGCCGCTCCCGGTTCCGCCGCGCGTCCCGCCGCAGCCGGGGCGGGACGGACGCCGCGGCTTCCGGGCCGGTCGGCCCGGGGCCGGGGGCGGTGGGTTCTTCACCGACGGTCATGGGTCCCTCCGTACGGACCGGGGAGTGCTCCCCGGCCGGATGCTATCGTCCCGCCATTAAGTGGGGACCACTCCCCGTTTGCTGCTCGGCAGAGAGGACGCACCATGCGTGCCGACGCCCCGGACGGACCCGCGCCCCTGGAGTGGGCGCCGACGCCCTTCCCCTTCGGCCGGCTCGCGGCCCTGCGCGCCGAGGGGCCGGTGCACCGGGTGCACGTCCCCGGCAGCGGGGACGCCTGGCTGGTGGTGACCCACGACGCGGTGCGCGCCGCGCTCACCGACTCCCGGCTGCGCAACGACATCCGGCACTCGGCCGGCTGGGAGACCGACGGCGGGCACGCGGTCGGCCGCAACATGCTGCAGAGCGACCCGCCGCACCACACCCGGCTGCGGCGGCTGGTCGCGGGCCGCTTCACCCCGGGACGGGCCGCCGCGCTGCGTCCCCGCATCGAGGCCGTCGCCCGCGGTCTGCTGGACCGGCTGCCGCGCGCGGGCGCCGCCGACCTGGTGAGCACGTACGCGCTGCCGCTGCCGGTCACCGTGATCTGCGACCTGCTCGGCGTGCCCGCGGCCGACCGCGCGGACTTCCACACCTGGTCGAACGAACTGGTCGCGCCCACCGGCGCGGAGGCGGCCGCCGCCTCGGCCGCCGCGCTCACCGGTCACCTCAGCGGCCTGATCTCCCGGAAGGCCCGCACCCCCGACGGCTCCCTGCTCGCGGACCTGGCCGCCCCCGGCAGGCCGGGCGCGGAGGCCCCGCTGTCACCCGAGGAACTGCTCGGCATGGCGTTCCTGCTCCTGGTCGCCGGGCACGAGACGACCGTCAACCTGATCTCCGCGACCGTACTGAGCCTGCTCCAGCACCCCGATCAGCTCGCCCTGCTGCGCGCCGACCCGGAGCTGACCGGCGCGGCCGTGGAGGAGTCGCTGCGCCTGCACTCGCCCGCGCACGCGGGCGCGTTCCGGTTCGCGGCGGAGCCGCTGGACCTGGCCGGCACCCGCGTGGCCGCCGGGGACGCCGTCCTGGTCTCGCTGGCCGCCGCCTCCCGCGACCCGCTCGCCTTCCCCGACCCCGACCGCTTCGACCTCACCCGCCGCACCCGGGGACATCTGGGTTTCGGGCACGGCGTCCACCACTGCCTCGGCGCCCCGCTCGCCCGCGCGGAGGCCGCCGTCGCCCTGCGCCTGCTGCTGGAACGGCATCCCCGACTCGCCCTCGACGCCGCCCCGGAGTCCCTCACCTGGCGCGCCGGCACGCTGCTGCGAGGGCTCGCCGGGCTCCCGGTCCGCCTCGGCTGACACGGTCCGTTCCGGGGCCTCCCGGAGCCGGCCCGGACACGAGGGAAAGGGCCCCGATGCCCGAGGTCCCGCCGCCGGCGCCCACGGGTGACGCCCTGCTGAAGATCGCCCCCGCGCCGGGCGACCCGCACCGGACGCGGATCGTGGCGGCGCTCGTGGAGAACCGCACGTACGTCAGCGCGCCGGATCCCGGCCGCCGGTCCCGGCGGCCGGGGCGGTGGTGCCACGACCCGCCGCGGCCGGACGGTGACGTCGGCGCCGGCCGGGCACCGGAGGCGCGGGAGCCGGCCGACGGGACGACGGCGCAGAGGCCGGCGGCCCGGGAGACGGGAAGGCCGGGGCCGGGCCCCGAGCTGCACACGTGGGGACGCGACGGCCCGTCCCGGCCTTCCCTCTGGCCGCAGCCTGCTACGCGGCACGGGGCGCCGCCCCTCGGGGAAGCCGAACGGGGGACCGCACCAATCAGGACAGAACGGGAGCTTTATCACATTTCCTGGTCCATACTCGGAAACATGAACACGGCAACGCTTGTACAACTGGCCGCCAGTGACCACCAGTGGGCCGTGGCAGCGGCCTTCATCGGCGGCATCATCGTGGCAGGCGCCCTGGTCTGGGCCGTCCGTGCGGGAATGCGGTACATGGACCAGGAGTCGCCGCGCCCTCAGCCCGACGAGCAGCCCAGGCTGCCGGACGGCGGCGCGGTGCACGAGATGCGGGAGATGCGGGAGCCGGACGAGATACCGCTCACGCCCCGCAGCGGCTCCCGGCTCATGCCGTACGAGCTGCATCACGCCGGCACCAGGACGGGCAAGGACCAGCAACGCAAACGCTGGCTGCCGGGCTCCAGCGGAGCCTTCGGCAGCGGTGGGCCGGGGCACGTCTGACCTGACGGTCCGGACGTGACCCACGCCCCCACACGGACGCGGCCGCGCGGTGCGGCCGCGCAAGGGGGTGCCGCGCGGCCGGACGCCTCGCAGGCGCGGGTGCGGTCAGCGGGGCGGGACCGCGGGGGCCGGAGCGGGCCCCGGTGCGGGCGAGCCCACGGTGATCTGGATCTGCTCGCCCGAGGCGGTCACGCCGTTCGTCGTCGCCGTGGCCTGGAGCCGGTTCGCCCCGGCGGGCGGATCGCGGCCGGGCGCGCAGCTCCGGAGCCCGTCGGGCCCCGCCGTGTCCGTGCACACCTCGTTGCCGTCCTGGTCGGAGACCGTGACCTGCGCACCCGGGTACGCCGTGCCCGCGGCGGCCGGGCGGTGGCCCAGCGGCACCCCCGACCCGGGCCGGGACAGCACCGGCGACGGCAGCCCCGCCGTCACCTGGCACCCCCCGCTCGCCCGCGTGACGCCCTCCGCGTCCGCGAGCCTCAGCCCGCACCCGCCGAGCCTGGTCCCCGGCTCCGCGTCCGCGGACACCGCCGGCACGAAGGGGAAGGCCCCGGCCCGCCACGGCCGTTCCGCCGACGTGGCCGTGTACGCGGCGGTACGGCCGTCGGCGGCCACCTCGCCCCGGTAGCCGGCGGCGGTGAGCGGCACGCCGGTGACCTCGGCCCCGGCGGGGGCGGTGAGGGTGAGGGTGGAGCCGGCGCCGAGGGCCGAGCCGTCCAGCCCCGCGGCCTCGACGACGCCCTCCCGGCCGGGCGGGACGGTCACGGAGCCCCAGAGCACCCGCTCGCCCGGCGGCGGGGCGGACCCGTCGGCGGCGGACGCCGGTGCGGCGGGCAGCCACCCGGCCGCGAGGATCCCGGCCGCCGCCAGCACGGCGGCCGTTGTCTTGCTGGACCTGTTCATCGTGGGCGGGCTCCCTGCAGGGCGGACGTCGGACACACCTGCGGCCGGCTCTGACGGCCGCTCCCGTCCACCGCCCGCCCTGGACCCCCGGACGGGTGGCAGCCGCCGGTCACCGGTCGTGAGCGCCGTGGGGCCGGCGGCACCGCGCACGGTGCCGCCGGCCGTCACCCGCGTCCGCGGCGCACGGCCCCTCCCCCGAGGAGGGCGTCGCCCGCCGGCTTCCTCAGCGGGTCAGCCACGCCGTCGTGTCCGGGGCCAGGCGGCCGTCCTCCAGGGGGGCGCTGGTCAGGACGACCTCGCCCGCGGGGAGGGAGACCGGGTCGGGGGACAGGTTGGTCACGCAGCGCCAGCCGTCGCCGCGGTCGAACTGCAGGACCCCCTCCGGGGTGCCCTCCGCCCACGTCAGCGTCTCGCCGTCGATCAGCTTGCGCCGCAGCCGCAGGGCCGTGCGGTACAGCTCCAGGGTGGAACCCTCCGCCCCGTCCTGCGCCTCCACGGCGTACTCCGCGAAGGAGGCCGGCTGCGGCAGCCACGCGCCGCCCGCGCCGAAGCCGTACGACGGGCCGGTCGTGGTCCACGGCAGCGGGACGCGGCAGCCGTCGCGGCCCTTGCGGACGTGACCGGTCTGTTCCCAGATCGGGTCCTGGAGGACCTCCGTCGGCAGGTCGGCGACCTCGGGGAGCCCCAGTTCCTCGCCCTGGTAGACGTACGCCGAGCCGGGCAGCGCCAGCATCAGCAGGGTGGCGGCGCGGGCCCGGCGCAGACCGGCCTCCAGGTCGACGGCGGGGGCGTGGCCGCCGGACAGCAGCCAGGCGTTCTCGTCCGTGCCGGGCGGCAGCACCAGCCGGGAGGCGTGCCGGACCACGTCGTGGTTGGACAGCACCCAGGTCGCCGAGGCCCCGGCGGCCTGCGCGGTCGCCAGCGAGTCGGTGATCACCTGGCGCAGTTCGCCCGCGTCCCACGCGGCCTGGAGGTACTCGAAGTTGAAGGCCTGGCCCAGCTCGTCCGGGCGGGCGTACAGGGCGCGCCGGGCGCCGGGCACCCACGCCTCGGCCACGGCCGTACGGGGCGGGGTGTAGGTGTCGAAGATCTTCCGCCAGTCGCGGTAGATCTCGTGCACCTCGTCGCGGTCGTAGAACGGGTGCGTGCCGGGCGCGAAGTCGGCGAGGGCCGCCTCGCCGCCCGCCGCGTGGTCGCCGAGGTCGCGCAGCGGCTCCTCGAGGTCCTTGGTCAGGGCGTGCGCCACGTCGACGCGGAAACCGTCCACGCCCCGGTCGGACCAGAAGCGCAGGGTGGTGCGGAAGTCCTCGCGGACGTCCTGGTGGTCCCAGTTGAGGTCGGGCTGCTCGGCGGCGAACAGGTGCAGGTACCACTGTCCGTCCGGCACCCGCTGCCAGGCGCTGCCGCCGAACACGGACTGCCAGTCGGTGGGCGGCAGCTCGCCGTGCTCGCCCCGGCCGTCCCGGAAGACGTAGCGGTCGCGGGCCGGGGAGCCGGGCCCGGCGCGCAGCGCCTCCTGGAACCAGACGTGCTGGTGGGAGGTGTGGTTGGGGACGATGTCGACGATCACCTTGAGGCCGAGCCGGTGCGCCTCGCGGACCAGTTCGTCGAAGTCGTCGAGGGTGCCGAGCCGCGGGTCGACGTCGCGCGGGTCGGCGACGTCGTAGCCGCCGTCGGCCAGCTCGGACGGGTAGAACGGGCTGAGCCACAGGGCGTCGACGCCCAGGGCGGACAGGTGCGTGAGGCGCCGGGTGATGCCGCGCAGGTCACCGAGGCCGTCGCCGTCGGCGTCGGCGAAGCTGCGGGGGTAGATCTGGTAGACGACCGCCTGCCGCCACCAGTCGGGGTCGCGGGAGGAGAGGTCGGGCGTGGCGTCGGGGGCGGGGTGCGGCGGCCGGGGATCGGGCGCGGTCGGGCGGTCGGTCACGCGGGGTCTCCTCTGGGTGTGCGGGTACCGGCGGAGAAACTGACCAGAACACCGTAAAAGCGAACGCACCGGTAAGGGGGTGACATTCCCCCCGGGTGTGGCGGACCGCACGCCCGCCCGGCGCACACGGGTCGAACCGGCGTCCGATCAGGGCGCACGGTGTTCGGCCGGAGCGCGGGGCGCTCCGACTGGGTCGCAGGGTGTCCGGCTAGGTCGCGGGGTGTTCGACCGTCGCCAGGTAGAGCTTCACGTAGCGCTCCACGTCCACGTCCAGGCCGACGTCCACGAGGGCCTGCTCGCGGATGCCCTCGTGGAGCTCCGACTCGCCGGGGCGGGGACGGCGGTCGACGATCGTCTGTCCGCGCGCCGGGCCGGGCGCCAGGGACACCTCGACCGGCAGGCGGTGGGTGGTGAGCCCCTCCGGGTCGGCGACCGCGCACAGCGCGCCCGCGTCGCCGAGGCCGCCGGAGTCCTCGGCGGGGTCGTCGGGGCGGCTGCCCGGGTGGGCGGGACGGTGGGCGAGCAGGTCGCCGGCCAGCCGGGCGCCCGGTTCGGCGCTCGCGCGCAGCCTCCGCACGTCGGCGCCGGGGACGACGACCCGGGTGAACACGTCCAGCCCGTACATGGTGATCGGCACGCCCGCGGTGAGCAGGATCGCGGCGGCCTCCGGGTCGTGCCACACGTTGAACTCGGCCACCGGGGTGGCGTTCCCGGCGCCCGCCGCGCCGCCCATGAACACGATCCGCTCGATGTTGCGGGTGACCTCGGGGTGGGCCCGCAGCAGCAGGGCGATGTTGGTGAGCGGCGCGGTGGGCACGAGGGTGACCGGGCGCGGCGAGGCGAGGATCTCGCGGCGCAGCAGGGTCACCGCGTCCACGTCCGCCGGGGTCCTGCGCGGGGCGGGCAGGCCGAGGTCGCCCATGCCGTCGTGGCCGTGGACGTGGCGGGCGGAGCGCGGCGCCTCGATCAGCGGACGCTCGGCGCCCCGCGCCACCGGGACGTCCGGCGCGCCCGCCGCCTCCAGCACGGTCAGCGTGTTGCGCACGACGCCGTCCACGTCCGTGTTCCCGGCCACGCAGGTGACGGCCCGCAGGTCGATCCCGGGGTGCCGTACGGCGAACAGCAGCGCCAGGGCGTCGTCGACGCCGGTGTCGCAGTCGATGATCACCGGGACCGGCCGGCCGTTGCGCACGACGGACTCCTTCTCGAGGCGGGTCTGCCCGTCGACCTTACGCGGGCTCCCACAGCGCGGTCCCGCGTGCGCGCACCCGCTCCTCGACGCGCCGCAGGAATTCCGCCACCGGCAGCACACCGGGCCGCCGCCCGTCCCGCAGGCGCACGGCGAGCCGGTCGTCCCCGGCCTCCCGCGCGCCGAGCACCGCCTGGTACGGCACCAGCCGGGCCCGGCGGATCCGGGCGCCGAGACTGCCCTCGCCGGGTCCGCCGACCTCCGCCCGCAGCCCGAGTCCGGCGGCCTGCCGGACGACGGCGTGGGCGCGTTCCTCCTGGTCCCCGCCCACCGGCAGCACCACCAGCTGCACCGGGGCCAGCCACGGCGGGAAGGCGCCGCCGTGCTCCTCCAGCAGGTGGGCGACGGCCCGCTCCACGCTGCCGATGACGCTGCGGTGCACCATCACCGGCCGGTGCCGGGCGCCGTCCGGGCCGGTGTGGCGCAGCCCGAACCGCTCGGGCTGGTGGAAGTCGATCTGCACGGTGGACAGGGTGGACTCGCGGCCCGCCGGGTCGGTGATCTGCACGTCGATCTTCGGGCCGTAGAAGGCCGCCTCGCCCTCGACGGCCTCGTACGCCACGCCGGACGCGTCCAGCGCCTCGCGCAGCAGGGCGGTGGCGCGCCGCCACAGGGCCGGGCCGGCGGCGTACTTCCCGCCGCCGCCCGGCAGCGACAGCCGGTGGCGGGCGGCGCGGATGCCCAGGTCGGCGTAGGCGCGGGAGATGAGCGCGAGGGCTCCGGCGGCCTCCTCGGCGGCCTGGTCCGGGGTGCAGAAGATGTGCGCGTCGTTGAGCTGGATGGCCCGCACCCGGGTCAGTCCGCCGAGCACGCCGGACCGCTCGGAGCGGTACATCCCGCCCAGCTCGGCCATCCGCAGCGGCAGTTCGCGGTGGCTGCGGGTGCGGGAGCGGAAGATCAGGGCGTGGTGGGGGCAGAGGCTGGGGCGCAGCAGCATCTGCTCCCCGCCCAGCTCCATCGGCGGGTACATGTCGTCGCGGTAGTGGTCCCAGTGCCCGGGGAGTTCGTACAGCTCGCGTTTGCCGAGCACGGGCGAGTACACGTGCCGGTAACCGGCCGCGCGTTCCGCCTCGCGGACGTACTCCTCCAGGGTGTGCCGTACGACGGCACCGTCGGGGAGCCAGTAGGGCAGGCCCGCGCCCATCAGCGGGTCGGTGTCGAACAGGCCGAGTTCACGGCCGAGGCGTCGGTGGTCGTGCACGGCGCCCTCCTCGGGGTCGGGAGGCGAGCACCACGCGCGGCGAAGCCCCGGGGCACTCGCCCCGGGGCTTCGTCAGCGGTCAGCTGTCAGCGCGCCGGGACGTCCTCCGGCGTCGTCGTGCGGGACACGCGGGCGCGCTGCATGCGGCGGACGCTAGCAGCGGGCGGCCGGCGGGCGCACCCGGTTTCCGCGGCCCCGGCGGGACCGTGCCCGGTGCTCACCCGGACGGCTCGCCTCGCTGGTGGGGGGCCTGTCCCGGTGGTGCCGTAGGAGCACGTCCGCCACTCCCGCCGTGTCCGCCCGTGGACGGCCCGGCCCCCAGGAGGCATCCGATGACCCGTGCCCCGGCCCGCGCCCGCACCCTCCTCGCCTCCGCCCTGTCGGTCACCGCCCTGCTGATCACGGCGGCCTGCGTGGCCTACGACCGGGACGTCCCGCGCGCGCTGCCCCAGGGGGTGTCCGAGCCGCCCGCCGAGACGTCGCCCTCCCCGTCCCCGTCCCCCTCGGCGTCCTCCTCCGCCGTGACCGACACCGAACGGTCCACGCCCGTGCTGAACGACGAGCAGCTCGAGGCGGCGCTGATCACCGCGGCGGACCTCGGCCCGCCCTGGGCGGCCGGCCAGGGGGCGGCGCTGTGGCGCGACGGCACGCTGAAGGCGACCACGGACGACGGCGACTGCCGGCGGCTGCTGGAGGTCCTGTACACGGAGGAGCCGTTCGGCGTCCCGGCGGGGCCGCGCGCCTCGGTGACCCTGGACGACACCGCCGAGGGCGCCCAGCTGCGCGAGCAGGTCGGCGCGCACCGCCCGGACGACGTGGAGCGCGCGCTGGTCTGGCTGGGCACGCTGCCCGAGAAGTGCGGGAGTTTCCGGGCGGAGACCGCACGGTCCGGCACCCAGGACGTCGAGGTGACGGAGCTGCGCCTGCCGGACACCGCCGGGGACGCCCGCGCCGCGCTGCGGGTGACGCTGACCGGCGGGGCGCCGGACGCCATCCCGGCCCGGCTCACGGTCGACCTCGCGGCGATCCGCGTCGGCGAGGACGCGGTCGTCCTCACCAACGGCGGATTCGGTGAGGTGCGGGCCGAGGTCACCCGGGCGATGGCCCAGCTCGGCGCGGACCGGCTCGCGGAGGTCGCCCGGCAGGAACGGCTGCGGGTCTGAGGAGACCGACCCGGGAATCCTTCGGGACTCAGCTCATGCCGTCGACGGCCTGCTTGGCCTCCACCAGGCTCGCGCCGGTGGACTCGCGGTACAGCTTGACCGCCTGCACCTGCTTGCCGTCACGCACCAGGGCGAGGATCTCGTCCCTCCTCGGCACCTCCTCCTCCAGTCCCAAGTGACCCAGGACGAGGTCGAGTTTGCGTTCCACGCGGGCGACACGGCGCTCGGAGCGGGAGAGATGGGTCTGGATCGAGGCCACGCCGAGGATCACGACGCAGGTGAGGAAGAGGATGGCTGTGTCCATGACCCGTCAGCCTAGGCCGTGGACGGGAGCCGATCGCCAGGGACGGGCGGTCAGGGCGTGTCGAAACGCCGCCGGCGGGCGACGACGTCGACGGCCGCCTCCAGCACGGTGAGGCCCTGTGCGAAGGCGTCGCCGCGCAGCCGGGCCAGGGCCTCGTCGGCGCCCACGCCGAGCTGGGCCATGATCATGCCGACCGCCTGGTGCACCCGGTCGTGGTCGGCGGCCAGCCCGCTGAGCCAGCCCCCGTCGCCGTCCCGCGCGTCGTACGGCAGGTCCGTCAGCGCGACCGTCATCACGCAGGCCACCAGCAGCGCCACGCGCAGCTCACGCGCGGTGAGGCCGCCGGGGGAGCCGCGGTAGAGGTCGAGGGTGCCGACGCAGACGGCGGAGGAACCGAGGGGCAGCGCGTACACGGCGCGCACGCCGGAGCCGAGCGCCTGCTGCACGAACACCGGCCAGCGGTCGGCGCAGTCCCCGTCCGCCAGGTCGCGGACGAGCACCGGGGCGCCGGTCCGCAGCACGTGGTGGCAGGGGCCGTCGCCGAGGGTGGCCTGCACCTGGGCGAGCCGCGCGGCGCCGGCGCCGGACGCGGCGAGCTGAAGGGGCATGCTGTCGCCGCGCAGCGACACGGACGCGCCGTCCACCGGCAGCAGGTCCACGGCCACCGCGCACAGCCGCCCCGGCACCTGCGCGGGACCGGCCCCGCGCAGCCCCGCGGCGATGGCGCCGGCCACCCGCTCGTGCCCCCCGCCACCCGCACCCCGGTCCTGCCCGCCTCCTGGGACGTTCCCGGGCCGCACGCCAACCACATCCCCTCACCAGCCGAAACGCGGTCTGACTACCCGGGGCGGGGCGAGCGAAACCGGGCGGCACCCGGCGAGCCGGGGTCACTCCCGGGGGGTGTGGGGCGTGCGGATACGAGCGGGGTGCCCGGGGCGTCGCCCAGGGCGTTCGCGGGGGGGTGCGGGTGTCGGGCGCGGGCATCGGCGCGAGGGCGAGGGTGAGGCCGGGACCCGGCTCACCCCCCTTGTCTCACACCGGTGGCTGTGCCGGGGCCGGTCCCAGGGTGGTCGTGCCGGGGGCCGTGCGGTGGCCGAGGCCGGTGCGGTAGGCGTCCAGCGCCGCCTCCACGCGGCCCGTGCGGCGCAGGAGGTCGCCGAGGAGGCGGCACAGGTCGGCCAGGTCGCCCGCCGCGCCCGCGCGTTCCAGCAGGCTGAGCGCGCGGACGTAGTGCTCCTCGGCCCGCTCCGTGTCCCGGGCGTCCTCGGCGATGATGCCGAGGAGCCGGTGCGCGGCCGCCGCGTGGACCGCGCCCCGCTCGGGGGAGAGCCCGCCCAGCACGTCCTTCAGCAGCTCAGCGGCTTCCTCGGACCGGCCCCGCCGGTGCAGTACGTCCGCCAGTTCGACGGTGAGCTGGCTGCTGTACAGGGTCGCGCGGGTCGCGGACAGCATGCGCAGCGCCTCCCGCATCTCCGCCTCGGCCTCGGCCAGTTCGCCGTTCTGCGCGTGCACGTAGCCCCGCATCCAGTGGCAGTTGGCCAGCTCGGTGCGCAACTGCAGTTCCCGGTACAGCTCGGCCGCCTTGGCCAGTGAGGCGTCCGCCTCCGCCAGGCGGCCCTCGGCGAGCAGGGTGCGGGCCACCGACCGGTGCATGCGCGCCACCAGCGCCGGGTCGCCGGACTGCGGGGCGAGCGCCAGCGCGAACTCCGCGGCCTGCGCGGCCCGCGCGTGCGCCCCCATGTCCATGTACGGCCCGATGACGCTGGCGTACAGCAGGAGCAGCGCGTCCGGGTCGTGCAGGCCGCCCCGGTTCAGCTCGTCGATGGTGGTCTCCAGCAGGTACACCGCGTACCGCAGCTCCCCCGCGAGGTAGTGCGCGACGGCCCGGCCGCGCAGCGCCGGCACCCGCGCGGGCAGCGGCGCGTCCGCGAGCCGCGCCTCCGCTTCCTCGAAGTACCGTTGCCCGTCCACGAGTTCACCGGTGTCCAGCGCGCACTCCCCGAGTCCGAGCAGCGCGGCGGCCTGCTCCTCGGGCAGCTCCTGCGCCTCCGCCTCGGCCAGCAGCGCCGTGTACTGCTCCACCGCCGACTCCGCCTCGCCGACGGCGAGCGCGCGCTGCGCCTCGGTCAGCCGCATCCGCAGTTCGGTCACCCGCCGCGCGGAGCGCCCGGTCGCCAGTTCGTCGAACTCGACCCCGAGCCGCTCGGCGAGGTGCCGCAGCGCGTCGTCGGAGGGGCGCACCCGGCCGGCCTCCAGGGTGGAGACGTAGGCGGGGGTGTACACCGGTTCCGCCAGCTGTCTCTGGGTCAGCCCGCGCGCCACGCGCAGCCGCTGCACCCGGCGTCCGATCGTGCCCGGCTCGTCCCGCTCCCCCATGCCAACTCCCCCAGTGCCACTTGCCGTTCGCGTCGGACAGCCCCTAGGTTAAACCGTGAATTAAACCCGCTTAACCCGTCGCTGTTGCGAGGTCGCCGTGCTGGAACGCACCCGCCCCACCGAGCGTTACGCCCGAGGACTCATCGCGGCTCTCGCCGCGGTCGCGGCGCTTCTCCTCGCGGCGAACGCGGGACCGGCCGGGACCGTCGGCCCGGACGCCGACCGCGGGACCACCGCGCCGGTGGAGGTGGAGGCGGCGGAGCGGTAGGGCGGCGGCCCTCGGCCGGGACGGCCCTCAGCCGGGCAGGGCGCCGCGCAGCCCCTCGTCCAACAGCCGGGCCAGTTCCTCGTCGCCGAGCGGGGCTCCGTCCACGAGCGGGCCGAGCCGCGTGATGAAGGTCTGGGTGAGCGCGCCGTAGAGCGGGGTCCTCGGGCGGTGCACGGCCTCTTCCAGCGCCCGCAAGGTCGTGTCCGCGTGGGCGGGGCGGCCCCCGCCGTCCCGCGGCACCTGATCGGCGCCCTCCCCCGTCGGGGACGGCGAGGGCGCGGCGGACACGCCCTCGGGGCAGCGCACCACGTCCCGGTAGGCCGAGTCGCGGGTCGCCGCGAACCCGGCCTCCAGCAGGCAGCGCGCGCTCTCCCGTCCCGTGAGGTACCGGATCAGCTCGGTCGCCTTCCGGGCCCGCTGCGACGCCTTGGTCACCGCCAGGTTCTGCCCGCCGAGAACCGCCCGCCCGGGCAGCTTCGCCACGCCGACCCGGTCCCCGAACACCCGGTACAGCGTGGGGTAGGCGGAGGGCCAGGCACGCAGGAAGGCCGTGCGTCCCTCGACGAAGTCGCTGGTCGCGGCCGCCTCGTCGGAGGTGGCCGCGTCCTGGAGGGTGTACGCCGGCTCGATGCGGCGGCGCAGTTCCGTCACGCCCTCGGTGAGCTGCTCCACGTCGCCCGTGTAGCGGCCCTTCTCGTCCACCAGCGCCAGGCCGGGCACCGCCGACGCGAACGCCTCCACCGCGTTGACGGTGCGGCCCTCGTACGCGGCGAGCTGGGTGGTCCAGCCCTTGGCGAAGACGCCGGCGGGGAGCTTCGTGTGCAGGGTCTCGACGTGCCCGCGCAGCTGGTCCCAGGTGAACCCCTCCGGGACGAACGGCTCCTCGACGCCCGCCCGCCGCAGGAGGTCGCGCCGGTAGTAGAGCAGGCCGACGTCGCTGTTGAACGGCGCCGCGTAGACCTTCCCGTCCCAGCGGGCCGTCTCGGCGACCGGACCGATCACGTCCTCGTCCACGATGTCGTCCGGCAGCGCCCGCACCAGCCCGGCCTCGGCGAACTCCGGCACCCAGGTGACGTCCAGGTTCACCACGTCGTACTCGGCGCTGCGGGACTGCAGGGCGCCGAGCAGCTGGCTGCGCTGCTCGTCGGCGCTGCCCGCGAGCTCCACCAGCCGGGCCCGGTACTGCGAACCCGCCTGCCGCTCACGCCGGTTCCACGCGTCGATGAGCTGCTGGCGCACGCCGTTGCTGCCGGTGACGTCCCGGCCGCTGGCGACCACGATCGTGCCGGGCACGTCCTCGGCGGCGGTCGCGGCGGACGTCTCCGCCCCGCCCCGGCCGCCGGTGCAGGCGGCGAGCAACAGCAGCAGCAGCGCCGGCAGTGCGGCGAGCCGTCGCGGCATCAGCCCTCCCCCGTTCCGGTGCGTGCGATCTCGTCGTGCAGGGCCGCGCCCAGGTCGTCCCCCGCGTCCAGGCACCGCCCGCCGCTCGCGTCGGCGATGCGGCGGTCCGGCCGGCCCGGGTCGCAGCCGCCGCTGCCCAGGACGGCCACGGTCACCGGAACGCCGCTCGCCCCGGCCCGGTCGAGCACCTCGGTCAGCCGGCCGCCGCTCAGCGTCTCGCCGTGCTCGCCGTCGGTGATGTGCACGATCATCTGCGGCCGTCCGTCGCCGCCCCGCCGGTCCATCGCGTCGAACGCCGAGAGCAGCGCCGCGTGCGGGTCGGCCGTGGCGTCCCGCACCCGCGCCCGCTCCTCGACGGCGCGCTGGGCGTCGGTCCGCCGGTGGGCGCCGATGCCCAGCAGCGTCTCGTAGGGGCCGTCGTCGGTGTCCGCCACCGACCAGACGCCGTACTCGTCCTCGGCGCCCAGCCCGCCCAGTGACTGCCGCAGCAGACCGGGGCCGCCGCTCGGCCCCTGCCAGAGGTCGGCCATGGAGCCGGAGCTGTCCAGCAGGAACAGCACCCGGCCCGGCCCCCCGTACGCCTGGTAGGCGCGCAGCGCCCGCTCCATCGCGTCCCGTCCGGCCGACTCGTCGAGCGGGCTGGGCGCGCGCAGCACGCCGTCGGCGACGGTCTCCCCGTCCAGCAGCTCCCGGGTGTAGGCGGAACGGAAGCCGTGGCCGGCGAACACCGCGCGGCCGTCCTCGCCCGCCAGCCAGTCGCGGAAGGCGCTCGCCGCCGCGTCCCGCTCCGTCCCGTCGCGGTCGCCGCCGTTCCAGCGCACCCGCACGAACACCGGCTCCACCCCGGGCACGTCCTGCGGGTACTGGGCCATCCGCGGGCTGCGGGTGGTGCTGTCGCAGTCGACGCCGCTGCGCAGCAGGAACTCCGGGACGAGGGCGGCGGTGCGGTCGTCCACGGTGTCGTCGTCGGGCAGCGCGCACAGCAGGTCGCCGGCCGTGGGGGAGGGCGAGCCGGACTGCGCGACCAGGCGCTCCCCGGAAGCGACGGCGCTCGCGTCGGCACCGTACAGGCCGACGGTGGCGAGCAGTCCGGAGTCGGTGAACTCGGGGTCGGGGCGGCGCACGTCCGCGTCCTCGGCGCGGACGGTCAGGTCCTGGATCATCTCGGTCAGGTTCAGTCCGGTGCGCTCGTCGTAGGCGTCGGCGGCGATCTGCTGCGGCACGGCCAGCACGACGGGGGAGTAGGCGAGCGGCGGCTCCCGCGGTTCCAGGACCGCGACGGCGTCCGTGTCCTGCTCGGCCCGCACCCGGTCGACGTCGGCGCGGGAGGCGGGGATCCACACGTCCGGCTGCGGGCCGAGGTCCCGCTGCGGGTCGACGTCGTCGTCCCGCGGCTCCTGCCAGTCGCCGGTGTGCCGCCGCAGCGCGCCGACCACGTCGGAGGAACCGGCGCTGTAGACGGTGACGCCGGTGCGGCGGCAGCCGGCGTCGGTGGTGTTCTCCTCCGAGCCGAGATAGGCGTCGGCGGCGGCGCGTACGGGCCGCTCCAGGTCCGGGTCGGTCAGCACCCTCAGTTCGAGCGGCGGGGCGCAGTGGGCGCCGTCGCCGGCCGGACCCAGCGCGCAGTACAGGCCCAGGCCGAGCAGACCGAGGGCGAGCAGCACGGTCAGGGCGAGCCACCACCGCTTCAGCGCGCTCAGGGCGGACAGCCACCGCTTCAGCACGGCCAGGACGGACCGCCACCCCTTCAGCACGGCCGGCCACCACGGCGGACGGGGGTCCGGGCCCGGGTCCGGCGGGCCGGGGTCCGAGGCGCCACCCGGCCCGCCCGGTAAGCCCGGTAAGCCCGGTCCCGGGAGCGGGACCTGAGGACCGTCGTCCTTCCCCAGCGGGACGTCGACGCCCGCTTCGACCCGCAGCTGCGGCTCCCAGGGGTCTCCGCGCTCGGTGCGAAGGCCCCGCGCGGCCATCCGCTCCCGCAGCCGGGCGGCGAGCTCCGAGACGGTCGTCCCGCCCCCCTCCCCCAGCACCGCCGCCAGCTCCTCCGTGAACGGCGTGGGCGTCTTGGGGTCGCCCGCGTCGATCCGGTGGTTCGCCTGCACGCTCATCAGCACCGCGACGCGCCGCTTGTCCCCGAAGAGCTCCCACACCCGGGCCGCGTTGCCCGCGAAGCAGCAGTCCAGGACCACCACGATCCGGCGCGCCGCGCTGGTGGCCAGGACCGTCGCCATCAGGTCGCTGAACTTCTCGGCCCCGGAGAAGACCGTGTGCTCACCGGCGATCACCCGGGCGTCCCGCATCTGCAGGTACAGCTCGTCGCCCCCGCTGGGGATCGCCCCGTGCCCCGCGAAGTAGACCAGCAGCAGCCCGCGGGCCTCCTTGGCGGCCCGCTGCAGCACCCGCGCCGTGTCGGCGAGGTACGGCGACGGCAGCGTCCTGATCTCCTGCTCCGCGAACACCCGCCCGCGCACCAGCGCCTCGCGCAGCATGGTCAGGTTGTGCCGGACCGCCGGCAGGTCGCCCGGCACCCCGTGCGGCGGCTTCGTGAAGTCGTACTCGGACACACCGATCAGCAGCGCCCGGTCCCTCGGCTCCCCCGCGTCCTGAGGCTGCACCGGTCTACCCGTCGTCGCGGTTCACCGGTTCGACGCTGTCCTGCGGCGGATCGCCGTGCTCGACCTGGCGGCGGTTGTCGCGCCAGGCCTTCACACCCCGCTTGACCTGCTCCAGCAGCTCCTGGAACACCACGGTGGCGCCCGCCGACGTGACGGCGATGACGATCTCCTGGCTCGTCCCCATCGGGGTGCCGCCGTGCTCGGTGGCGGGTCTCACGAGGATCCGCACCTTCCCGTCCCGCGCCAGGTCGTCCAGCGGTTTCTCCCGCTCCAGCCAGTTGCGCAGGGCGGTGATGTCCCCCTCCGTCGCGCTCCGGTCGAGCCGTATGCAGATGTCCTGGTCGGCCACTCCGTCCCCCTCAGCCATGACTCACCATCATGGCACCGCGGCCGCTCCCTGGGGAGGGTCCGTACGCAACTGTCCGGCGGGCACCGCCGCGCGCCCCTGCACCTCCCGCAGCCGGCGCCGCACATGCTCCACGGCCCCCTCCCGGCGCCCCGGCACCCGGCTCCTCAACTCCACGAGCTGCAACCCCAGTTCACGGACCCGCACCGGGTCGTCGATCCGGCCCCACTGGTGGTGGGCGCGGTCCACGGCCGCCTCGACGGCGGGCGCGCCGGCCGGCTGTCCGGCGGCCAGCCGGGTGCCCGCCAGCGCCATCCACGCGCGGCAGCTGCGCACCGCGTCGCCCGCCAGCATCGCCAGGTCCGCGCGGACCTCCGTCCAGTGCAGCGCCTCCTCGGACACCGGCCCGTGCGCCAGCCCCGCCGCCTGCTCCAGCCGCGCGGCCAGCGCGTCCGCCTCCGCGTGCCGCCCCGCGCGCACGGCCGCCGTGACCGCCGCGTGCGGGTCGCCCGGCAGCGGTCCGTGCTGCGCCAGCACCAGGTCGGCGCCCGCGCTCTCCGGCGCGATCCGGGCCAGCGTCCGCTGGTGCAGCTCCTCGTCCGGCATCCGCCGCCCGCTGCGCAGCAGCGTCGCCAGCGCCTTCATGTACGCCGGCGCCGCCACCTGGCGGCGCGACGGCGGCGGTGCGACGCGACCGTAGACGGCGGCGTCCCGCCCGCAGTCCAGCGGGAACGGCCGGCCCGGCGCCGACGGCGCGGACAGCGCCTGCCAGGTGTCCGGGTCGGCGTGCAGATCGAGGAACAGGGTCGTCGCGCCGGCCGGGCGCAGCCGCAGCTCGTCCCGGAACCAGTGCCAGGGCAGCGCCGTGTAGCGCACGGTCGCCGGGGTGGTGCGGGCCAGCGCCAGGTGCGGCAGCCGCTGCCTGCGGTCCAGCCGCAGCTCCCCCGCCACGTACACGGTCAGCGGGCCGGGCGCGGCGGCCGCCGCCCGCAGCCGGGTCAGCACCGCCTGCGGCTCCAGCGGGTCGGCCAGCTCCACGACGTTCGCGGTGTCCGCGCCGGACAGCACCGCGGGGGGCACCGCCGCCAGCACGGGGAGCACGGACGCCGCGTCCACCAGCCGTCCACGGCCCAGCGGCGACGCCGCCAGCAGCAGCACGGTCCCGGACATGGTCCCCTCCCCCTGTCGATCGCCCACGGCAGCACCGTAACGGCTGCGGTCGCGAACGGGGGCGTCACAGCGGTGAACGTCCCCCTTCGCGGCGTTCGGCCCCCGCACCCCGGGCGCGCCGCACCGCGAACGCGGTGGTGTCGTCCGCCAGCCGTCCCCGGCAGTGCCGCAGCGTCCGGTCCCGTACGACGTTCACCAGCCGGGCGGGGGCCGTCAGCCGCGGGTCGGCGGCCACGGCCCGCCGCACCTCCTCCGCGACCTTGAAGAAGCGGCCGTCCCGGTCCCGCGCCTCCGTCACCCCGTCGGTCACCACCAGCAGCGTCTCGTCGGCGCCCAGACCCACCCGGCGCACCGGAGGGGGACCGGGCGCGAGGTCGCGGTAGCCGAGCGGCAGCCCCCCGGCCGCCGTCAGGTGCCGCACCCCCGACGGGCTCACCGCCAGCGGGGGCTCATGACCGAAGACGACGGTGTCGACGACGCCGTCCTCGTCCGCGGGGAAACCGAGCAGCACGGCCGTCGCGAACCGGTCGCCCTCCGCCCGGCCGAGGGCGGCGGTGTAGGCGCGGTGCCGCGCCATCCGCGCCTCCAGCCGGTCGGCGACCGTCGCCAGGTCCGCCTCGTGGAAACCCGCCTCGCGGAACGTGCCGAGCAGCACCGCCGCCGTCTCCACCGACCCCAGCCCCTTGCCCTGCACGTCCCCGACCAGCACGCGGGTGCCGTGCGGGCCGGGCTGGATGTCGTAGAAGTCGCCGCCGACCCGGGCCTGGGTGTCGGCGGTGAGGTACATCCCTGCGTGCTCCAGGCCGCCCCAGCCGGGCGGCAGCGGCCGCAGCACCGTGCGGCGCACGGTGTCCGTCACGTCCCGCATGTGCAGCGCGCGGCGCTCGCCGCGCACCCGCACCACGCACGCCAGCGTGGCGAGGACGCCGCCGAGGGCGACCAGGATGAAGTCGGGCAGGCCCGCCTGGAACTGGTGCGGCCAGGCGCTGTCGACCAGGGTGTACGTGCCCATGGCCAGCACCGCGAACACCGCCGTGCCCCACACCCCGCACAGCGCGGCGGCGATGCCCGGCACCAGCACGATCCAGGAGATGATCCGGAACTCGCCGGTGGTGTTGTAGTCGGCCACCGCGATCGCGACGAGCAGCAGCAGCGGCGGCGCCCAGGCGACGCTGCGGCCGCGTACGCGCAGCAGCTGCTGCCGCTGCACGACGTCGCCCGGGCCGGCCGTCGGGTACGGCTCGGGCCGGGCGTGTCCTGTGGTGGCCGGACTCACGGCCCCAGCGAAACACGCGGCCGTGGCGCCCGCATCCCCTCCCCCTGGCCGCGCCCGGACGGCCCCGGGCGGCCGAGTTGCCGCCCGGGCGCGGCAGGTGTGCCCTGAAGGGACGGGGGACGCAGGAAGGAGTGCTCCCATGACGCATGCGGCGCCCCGGTCCCGGGGCATGATCGAGCAGAGCCGCACCACCGACGTCTTCGACGCCCGCACCCACCGCATGGCCCAGGTGGTCCTGCCCGTCCTCGCGGGGGTCGTCTACGGCTACTGGGCGGCGGCGAACCGCCGCTACGGCGGTCCCATCACCGGCTCGAACCTGCTGCTCGGCATCCTCACCGGGCTGGTCTTCACCGGGGTCCTCATCACGCTGCTCACCCTGGCCCCGAGACTCCGCCGCGGACCCCACGCGCTGGTCTGGGCCGCCTTCGCCGGCTGCGCGGTCGGCTTCCTGTACAGCCAGTCCAACCCCAGCATCTACCGCTCGGTGGGGGTGGGCGTGGGCCTCATGGTCGGCACCTTCGTGATCCTGTTCTACCGCTACTACACCAAGGAGGACGCGGAGGGGAACCGCCCGGAGTGAGACCGGCGGGGGCTTCCCCGGCGGACACCCGCGGGCGTGGGCCCGGCCGCGGGCGCCGGGCCTCCCGGGGGCGCTCCGCCCGTTCGGGGGGTCACCGCTCGCGCCGGCGGGGGCGGGCGTCTTGCCTGGAGGGGTGGGTTCCTGGAGCGGTCCTCGTCAGGCGCGGGTGCGGGACGTCGTCGGCGCGGTGTGCGTCGCCGTCGCGTGTCTGCTCGTGCCGTGCGGCGTACTGGCCGGGTGGGCGGCGTTCGGGCTCGCCGACACCGGGCGGTACGTCCGTACCGTCACACCGCTGGCCGGCCACCCCGACGTGCGGGAGGCCGTCGCGGACGCCGTCGGCGACCAGGTCGTGCGGGAGCTGGAGGCGCGGGCCGCGGACGGGGCCGCCATGGGGCCGTTCGTGCGGGACGCGATCGAGTCGTTCACCCGTACGGACGCGTTCCGCACGGCGTGGGAGGCGGGGAACCGGGCCCTCCACGACGCGGTGCTGCACGCCCTGCGCGACGACGCGCCCTCCGGCGGACCGGTCACCGTCGACCTCGCGCCCGTCACCGCCCAGGTGAAACAGCGGCTCGAGGCCGGCCGCATGCCCTACGCGCACCGCATCCCCGTCGAGCACACCGAGGTCCCCGTGGTCCCGGCCGAGGAGGTGGCCGGGCTCCGCCAGGGCTACCGGCTGCTGGACGCCGCCGCCCTCTGGCTGCCCCTCGCCGCCGTGACCCTCGCCGTCACCGGAGTCGCGGTCGCCACGTCCCGCCGCCGCGTCCTCACCGCCGCCGGTCTGGGCACCGCGCTGGGCGGCGCCCTGCTCGCCCTGGCCGTCACGGCCGGCCGCCGGCTGACCCTGGCCGACCTGCCGGACCCCGTCCACCGCCCGGCGGCCGCCGCGGTCTACGACGCCCTCACCGACGCCCTGCGCACGGCGTCCTGGCTGCTCCTCGCCCTGGGCGCGGCGGTGGCCCTGACCTGCCGGCTGGCCGGCCGGCCCGTACTCCGTCGCGGTCGCCCCGCCCCGGCCACGCCGGCACCGGCCCCGACCGACGCCCGCACCTGACCGAAGCCGCCGGCACGGCGTCCGGCGCGCGCGTCGGCCGCCCCCGGCCTCCGAGGAGCCGGCGGCCGGCCGCGTCCGCTTCCTCTGCCTCGGCCGCCACACCCTTGTCACCGGCCCCCGCCCCGCGCGCGGACGGCGGTGCGGGCCGCCCCGCGAGGGGACGGCCCGCACCGGACGGGACACGCAGGGGTCAGCGCCCGGACTTCTCCAGTGCCTTCTCCGCCTGGTCGAGCGCGGCGGCGAAGCCGCCCGCCCACAGCTGGTTCACCCGCGCCCGCTCCGCGGCGTTCGGGTAGGCGTTGGTGCAGGACGGGCCGGGGCCTCCGCCGGACATCAACTCGCTGCACGGACCGGAGTAGCGGTCCGGCAGGCCCAGCACGTGACCGGTCTCGTGCGCGGTCACCCGCGTCGAGTCGTAGGTCCGGTTCTGGGCGTAGTCGAGGAAGATGTAGCCGTGGCCGCGGCCGTCGGTGGAGGCGTACGAGCCGCGCCGGTCGTTGCCCTCGCGGTACGAGAAGTCGGCGCCCGAGGTGCCCGCCTGGAGTCTCACGTTGGAGACCGAGCTGTTCCAGATCTGGGTGCTGCGGGCTATCTGCGTGGCGAACGTGGGCGCCTGGGAGGCGTTGTAGACGATGGTGACGGCGGCGGCGCCGGTGGGATCGGCGGCCCGCTTCTCGGCCACCGACTCCAGCACGGCCTGGAAGAACGCGCGGCTGGCGGCGGCCTCCTCGGACGAACCGGCGTACGCGGCGTACGTGTCGGCGGGGGCGAGGGGGGCCTCGGCGGCGCCGGCCGGGGCGGCGCCCAGACCGAGCGCGGTCAGGCTCAGACCGGCCGCGGACAGCACGGACAGGGGCATGCGCAGGCGCATGGACGACTCCTTCGGTGGGGGGTGAGTCACATGTCACCGGTGAGTGTCCGCGCCTGTGCGGCGGCTGTGATGATGGCAACCGGTGATAGGACCGGGCTATCGGCGCTCCCCGCCACGGGCCGCCCGCATCCCCGTCCCGTCCCGGTGTCGAAGACGTCCGACTACGCCTGGACGGACGGCATTTGGACGTCTGGTGAAACCTGAACTTCCCGCTTACCCTCCCAGGACATGGAGCTTGAGGTCCGGCACCTCAGGGCGCTGTGCGCGATCGCCGACACGGGCAGTCTGCACCGGGCCGCACGCCATCTCGGCGTGGCCCAGCCCTCGTTGAGCACGCAGTTGCGGCGCATCGAACAGGAGCTGGGCGGTGCCCTGTTCGTCCGCGCCCGCACCGGCTGCCGTCCCACCCCCCTGGGCCGGCTGGTCCTCAGCCGCGCCCGCCCGCTCGTCACCGAGCTGCGCTCCCTGGTCACCGAGGCCCGCGCCGCCGCCGTCGGCGGCCGTCAGCTGCGCATCGGCTCCACCGCCAGCCGCGCGCTGGCCGGCTGGCTGCGCCGCCTGCGCCGGCACTGGCAGGAACCCACCCTGCACATGGACGTCTCCGCCAACGCCCTGCTGCGCATGGTCGCCGACGGCCAGCTCGACGTCGCGTTCGTGCACGAGGTCGAGGGCTGCCCGCTGCACGTCCCGGACGGCCTGCGCACCCGCGTCCTCATCGCCCGCGAACCGCAGTTCGTCTCCCTGCCCGCCGACCACCCGGCCGCCGCCCGCCCGGTCGTCCACCTCTCCGACCTGGCCCACGACCGCTGGATGATCGACCCGGCGGTCGACGGCGAGTGGGACGCCGTACGGCGGATTCTGCGCGAGGCCGGGATCGACCCGCCCGTGCTGCACGGCGACTACCACACGGCCGCGTCCCTGGTCGCGATCGGCGAGGTCGTCACCGTCTGCCAGCCGACCTCGCCCTCCCGCCCCGAGGCGGCGGTCCGCCGTCTCGCCGGCGACCCGCTGGGCGTGCGGCTGCTGCTGGCGGCGCGCACGGACACGGAGCTGGAGGGTGTGTACCCGCACCTGGCGGACGCCTACCAGGAGGTGGCCCGGCAGGCCCCGGCGTACCGGGAGTGGCTGGAGGAGCGGGTGCCGGGGGTCTGATCCCCCGGCACCGGCTCCGGTCCGGCGTCAGACGCCGATGTCCCGCCCGTCCGCGCGCCACACCGCGACGACCGCCGGGCGGACGTACGTGCCGGGCCCGTCGGGCCAGGTGCTGGCGGGCCGCTCCACGGTCGCCCCGTTCACCTCGCCCGGATGCTGCACGGCGACCAGCACACGCCGGTCCTGGATGACCGGGCCGCAGGTCTCCGCACCCGTCGGCACGGTCAGGAACTGCTTCAGCTCACCGCGCCGCTCCCCGCGCGTGGCGACGCCGAAGAGGCCGTCGTGGGAGCCGAGGGCGCTGCCGTCGGTGGAGATCCACAGGTTGCCGTGCGCGTCGAAGGCGACGTTGTCCGGGCAGGAGATCGGGCTGACGGCGTCCTTGGGGAAGCCGGCGAAGTACGTCGCCGGATCCTCCGGGTCGCCCGCGACGAGGAACAGCGACCAGGCGAACCTCGTGCTCTCCGGCCGGTTCCACCGCTCGGTGAGCTCCAGGACCTGGCCGTGCTTGTTGGCGTGCCGCGGGTTCGCCTCGTCCGCCTTCGGGTGGGAGCCGACGCCGCGGTTGGAGTTGTTGGTGAGCGCGAGGTACACCTTGCCGGTGACCGGGTTGGGCTCGATGTCCTCGGGGCGGTCCATCTTCGTGGCGCCGACCTTGTCGCCGGCGAGACGCGTGAAGACGAAGACCTCCTCGGCGGTCATGCCCTCCACGTGCGAGACGGCGCCGCGGGCGGTCGCGGTGGCCAGCGGGATCCACTCGCCGCTGCCGTCGAACTCCCCGTCCCTCGGCAGCTTCCCCGTGCCGTCGATCTCGAAGGCGGGCGAGTCGCCGGTGAGCTTGGCGACGTAGAGCGTGCCCTCGTCGAGCAGCGAGAGGTTGTGCTCGCGGGCCGCGCGGCTGTTGCCGTGCCGCATCCGCTTGCTGCCGACGAACTTGTAGAAGTAGTCGAACCGCTCGTCGTCGCCGGAGTAGACGACCGGCCGCCCGTCGTGCGTCAGCCGCACGGTCGCGCCCTCGTGCTTGAACCGGCCGAGCGCGGTGTGCTTGCGCGGGGTGGAGTCGGGGTCGTACGGGTCGAGCTCGACGACGTAGCCGAAGCGGTGCGCCTCGTTCGGCTCCTGGGCGAGGTCGAACCGCTTGTCGAACCGCTCCCACTTGCGCTCGGTCGCACCGCTGCCGATCCCGTACCGCTTGTCCGTGGCGCTGCTGCCGTGGGCGAAGTACTGGTTGAAGTTCTCCTCGCCGTGCAGGGTGGTGCCCCACGGGGTGGTGCCGCCGGCGCAGTTGTTGAGGGTGCCGAGCACGCGGGTGCCGCTCGGGTCGGCGGAGGTCTTCACCAGGTCGGAGCCGGCGACGGGACCGGTGAGCCGGAACTCGGAGGTGGCGGTCAGCCGCCGGTTGAGGTGGTGCCGTCCCACGGCCGTGAGCCTGCCGCTCCTGTGGTCGCCCTCCACGGCGACGACGGCGAGACCGTGCGCGGCCCAGGCGATCTCCACCTGCTCGCGCGTCGGGTTCTCCGGGTCGTAGTCCCGGAACATGAGGATCTCGTCGGTGTACTCGTGGTTGGCGACCAGCAGCTGCCGGTTCCGCTCGCCCTTCAGGGGCAGCAGCGCGAGGAAGTCGCAGTTGTACCCGAACTGCCCGGCCTGCGCCTTCGCGCTCTGCCGCTCCGGGTCGAAGGCGGGCGCACCGCGCAGGATGGGCTCGCCCCAGCGGATGACGACGTTCTGCCGGTAGCCCTCCGGCACGGTGACGGCGTCACGGGTGTTCGGCGGGACGGGGGTGAACCTGAGGCCCCGGGCACCCTTGGGGGCGTGAGGTGTGCGGCCCTTGGCGGCCGGGGCCGCCTGCGCCTCGGGGGCGGCGGCGACGCCCACCGCGCCGGCACCGGCCGCGGCGACGGTCACGACGGCGGCGGCCCGCATCATCGAACGACGGCTGAGGGCGCCGGCGACGATGTCACCGACGTACTCGTTGTCACTGGTGTTGGGCACCTCGTGGAAGCAGGCGTCACCACACCGGAAACGGCAGGTCAGGGCGGACCGGCCGCCGGGATGCGCACCGGACGGCGTTCCGATCAACGGCAGCAGCTTTCGCACGTGTTCTCTCCTTGGCATGCCCGTGGTGTCAGCGTGACCGTAGGAGCACACGGGTGCGACGACCGGGCGCGGGAGTGAACGACGGGTGAAGCCGGGGCGGCATCAAGGGGGCGTGCACCGGAGCGGGCGGACGGCTCGCGCCGACCGGATCGCGCCCTTGACAGAGACGATCCCGTACACCCCACCCTGCCCAAGATCGCCCCCGAGGGCCGCTAACCTTACGTGTCCGTCCTGGCCAGGGTTTGACGGGCACCAACTCACGCGAAGGGTTGCGCACATGGGCATTCTCACTCTCCTGCGGAACGCGTTCGGCCGGTCACGTAGAGCGAAGTCCGCCGAAGCGGAGGGTGCGGCGCCGGCCGCCGAGGCGACGGAAACGGCGGCTCCGACGACGCCCGAGCCGTCCCCGGAGCGCACGGTCCCCTCCCCGTCCCCGGAGCCGTCGGCTTCCGCGGGCACCCCGGCGACTCCGGCGACCCCAACGACCTCGACGGTCCCGGAACCACGTGAAAGCGACGAACACGACCTGGTGAGCGCGGCTTTCGACAGGGTGTCGGTCCCACGTCCGACGCGGCCGTCCGGCGAGGAGGAGAAGCGGTGGACGGAGACGCCGAAGCCGGAGCGGGCAGCGGAGACGCCGAAGCCGGAGCGCGAGGCTGAGGCGCCGGAGACGGAGGCCGGGGCGCAGGCGCCGGAGACGCAGCCCGAGGAGACGACTCCGGAGCCGAAGACGGCCCCTGAGGCGGAGCCGAAGGCCGAGGCGGAGCCGGAGAGCAAGCCCACCCCGGAACCGACCGCCGAGGCGAAGCCCGAAACCAAGCCCACCCCGGAGCCGGAGCCGAAGACCGAGGCGAAGGCAGAGCCGGAAGCGGAGCCGGAGCCGGAGGAAGCCCTCGTCAGGACCGAGGCGGCGACCACGGCCGAGGAGCCCGAGGCTGAGCCCGAGGCCGAAGCCGACGCCGACGCCGACGCCGAACCGAAGACAGAGGCGACCCCGGAGCCCAAGCCCAAGGCTGAGCCCGAGGCCGAAGCCGACGCTAGCGCCGAAGCCGACGCCGAGCCGAAGACAGAGGCGGCCCCGGAGCCCGAGGCCGCCGCCGAGCCGGAGGCAGCACCCCGGTCCGAGGCCGAGGGAACCGCCGAGCCCGGGGCAAAGGCGGAGCCGGAGCCCGAGCCGGTGCCCGAACCGAAGCCCGCAGCTCAGGCACCGGGACCGGAATCGGCACCGGAACCGGAGTCCACGCCGGAGGCGACTCCCGCAGCCGCCGACGACGAGCAGGCCCCACAGGGGCCACCCGCACCCGACGACGAGACCCGCACGGGTGGTGCGGGTGGGAACGAAACCCCGGCCGAAGGCGAAGCCGAGGCCGAGGCCGAACCCCGCACGGCCCCCGCCGGCAAGCCCGCCGCCCCCGCCACCCCTGCCACCGCGCTCCGCGACACCACCCTCACCACCGCCTACAAAGCCGCCGGCACCGTCCTCGAGCAGCACAACCTCACCGGCGCCCGCGCCAAGGTCCACCTCGTCCTCGACCGCTCCGCGTCCATGCGCCCGTACTACAAGGACGGCTCGGCCCAGGCCCTCGCCGAGCAGGCCCTCGCCCTGGCCGCGCACCTGGACACCGAGGCCACGCTCCACGTGACGTTCTTCTCCACCGAGCTGGACGGCACTGGCGAGCTGACCCTCTCCGACCACGAGAACAAGATCGACAAGCTGCACGCGGAGCTCGGCCGGATGGGCCGTACCAGCTACCACGCGGCCGTCGAGGCGGTCCTCGGCCGGCACGCCGAGGAGCCGGCCGGCACCCCCGCCCTGGTGATCTTCCAGACGGACGGCGCCCCCGACGCCAAGACCCCGGCCACCAAGGCCCTCACCGAGGCCGCGGAGAACCACCCCGGCGTGTTCTTCTCCTTCGTCGCCTTCGGCGAGCACGACAACAAGGCGTTCGACTACCTCCGCAAGCTCAAGACCGGCAACACCTCCTTCTTCCACGCGGGCCCGGCCCCCCGCGAGCTCACGGACAAGGAGCTGTACGAGGGCGTCCTGGCGTCCTGGCGCCCGTAGGAAGCACTGCCCTCACCCACCCCACGGGGGGTGGACGGAGAGAGGGACGGAACCCCCGTCCACCCCCGTCCACCCCCCGAAACGCGTGTGAGTCGATCTCCCCGGGACCAGTAGGATTTCGCCCATGGCGGCCACTGGATCAGAGAAGCAGGGGGCGAAGGCGTTCTACGTCACGACCCCCATCTACTACGTCAACGACGCTCCTCACCTGGGCCACGCCTACACGACCGTCGCAGGCGACGTGCTCACCCGCTGGCACCGCCAGCGGGGCGAGAAGGTGTGGTACCTCACCGGCACGGACGAGCACGGTCAGAAGATCATGCGCACGGCCGAGGCGAACGGGGTCACCCCGCAGGCCTGGGCCGACAAGCTCGTCACGGAGGCCTGGAAGCCCCTGTGGGAGCACCTCGACATCGCGAACGACGACTTCATCCGCACCACGCAGAAGCGGCACACCGACCGCGTCCAGGAGTTCGTGCAGGACCTGTACGACAAGGGCGAGATCTACAAGGGCGGCTACGAGGGCCCGTACTGCGTGGGCTGCGAGGAGTACAAGCTCCCCGGTGAGCTGCTCGACGGCGAGGGCGAGTACGCGGGCCAGAAGCTGTGCCCGATCCACAAGAAGCCGGTGGAGATCCTCAGCGAGGAGAACTACTTCTTCAAGCTCAGCGAGTACAGCGAGAAGCTTCTCGCGCACTACGAGGCCAACCCCGGCTTCATCCAGCCGGAGTCCGCGCGCAACGAGGTCGTGAACTTCGTCCGCCAGGGCCTGCAGGACCTCTCCATCTCGCGCTCGACGTTCGACTGGGGCGTCAAGGTCCCGTGGGACGACAGGCACGTCATCTACGTGTGGGTCGACGCGCTGCTGAACTACGCGACGGCGGTCGGCTACAACGAGAACCCGGAGAAGTTCGGGTCGACGTTCCCCGCCGACGTGCACCTGGTCGGCAAGGACATCCTCCGCTTCCACGCGATCATCTGGCCGGCCATGCTGATGGCGCAGGGCCTGCCGCTGCCGGGCAAGATCGCCGCGAACGGCTGGCTGATGGTCGGCGGCGAGAAGATGAGCAAGTCGAACCTGACCGGCATCAAGCCGCAGGACCTGACCTCGCACTTCGGCGTGGACGCGTACCGCTGGTACTTCCTGCGCGCGATCGCGTTCGGCCAGGACGGCTCCTTCTCCTGGGAGGACTTCTCCGCCCGCTACACCAGCGAGCTGGCCAACGACTACGGCAACCTCGCCTCCCGTGTGGCGGCGATGGTCGGCAAGTACTTCGGCGGCGAGCTGCCGGCCGCGACGGCCGACGGCGACGCCGAGAAGGCGGTCCACGACGGCCTGGCGAAGGCGGTCGAGGAGGCCGACCGCCGCATCGGCGAGGAGCTGGACTTCCAGGGCGGCATCCTGGCGGTCTTCGACTTCGTGAAGCAGGTCAACGGCTACATCACCGAGCAGGAGCCCTGGAAGGTCGCCAAGGACGACTCGCCGGAGGGCAAGGCCCGCCTGGCGACGATCCTCTACACGGCCGCGGAGTCCCTGCGCGCGGTGGCCGTCCTGCTGAACCCGGTCATGCCGGAGACCTCCCAGAAGCTCTGGGACTCCCTCGGCGCGGAGCCCTCCCTGGGCGCCCTCGCCGACCAGAAGGTCCAGGAGTGCGGCACCTGGGGCCTGCTCCCCGCCGGCTCCACGGTCACCAAGGGCGCGGTCCTCTTCCCCCGTCTCGAGGAGAAGCCCACCGCGTAACACGCTCGCTACAGCAGGGCCCCGGGGGAGAACGACGCTTCTCCCGGGGCCCTCCCCTTTGCGAAGATCGCGCCAAGGCGGCCCGAACGTCCGGCCGCGCTCACGACACACAGGGGGACCCGCACCATGGCACTCTTCGGCAACGCACACACCGTCGACCCGGCCAAGGCCCAGCAGGACTACGCCCGGCTCCTGGGCCACGGCGAGCAGGTGCACGCGGCGTTCCTGCTGATACGCGACACCATCCTGTTCACGGACCGCCGGCTGATCCTGGTCGACAAGCAGGGCATCACCGGCAAGAAGACCGAGTACCACTCGATCCCGTACCGCAGCATCTCCCACTTCGCGGTCGAGACCGCCGGCCACTTCGACCTCGACGCCGAGCTGAAGATCTGGATCTCCGGCTCCCCCACCCCGGTGCAGAAGACCTTCACCAAGGGCGTCGACATCTACGAGGTCCAGGCGATCCTCACCCAGTTCGTGGCGCGGTAGCGCGGCGCGCTGTGCGCCCGGGTGCGGGGCACGTCAGTCGATGGCCCTGCTCCCGGACGCGTACGCCACGAAGTCCGCCCACGCCTCCGGCGCGACGGCGAGACGGGGGCCGGCGTCCTGGCACTTGGAGTCACGGACGTGGACGGTGCCGGGGGTGGTGGCTACCTCGACGCAGGAGTCGCCGTCAGGGCCACTGCTGTAGCTGCTCTTGAACCACGTCAGTTCGGAGGCGTCACCGGCGGGGGCCTTGCGGATCATGTCTCTCCCAGCAGTTGCTCGACGAAGGCCAGCGACTCCCCCGGCGGGAGAGCCTGCGCCCGGATGGTGCCATACCGCAGATCAAGGATGCGGAGCTGCCGCAGGTCAGTCACGGGACGTCCGTTGAACGCCCCGTCGGAGCGCCCCACGGCGGTGCCGTCCTCGAACTTCAGCAACTCGATCCTGCCGCTCATGCCGGGGTGTGGCGCACTGTCCATCGGCATCACCTGGAGAGAGACGTTGCTCAACCGCCCCACCTCCAGCAATCGTTCGAATTGCTGCCGCCGGACCATTGTGCCTCCAACCTTGCGTCGAAGCGTCGCCTCTTCCAGGACGAAGCTCAGCGCTGGTGCAGGGCACCGCTCATAGACGGCCTGCCGAGCAACACGGGCGGCTACGCGGCGCTCCAAGTCCTCCGGCGTGTAGGCAGGCAGCCACGACTCCAGCAGCGCCCTCGTGTAATCCGAAGTCTGCAACAGCCCTGGGATGTTGCTGTTCTCGTACACCCCGATCTCGACCGCCCGCGCCTCCATCTGCGCCAGGTCCCGCACCTTCTTCGGGTACCGGACCTTGGCCACGTCCTCCTTCATCGCGGCGAGCAGCCCACCCGCCCCCAGCACCTCGTCCGCCCTGTCCAGATACTCCGGCCGGGGAATCCGCTTCCCGCTCTCGATCTTGTAGACGAGGTCCTCGCCGTACCCCACGGCCTTGCCGAACTCGCCGGCCCGCATGCCGACCGCTTCCCGCCGCAGCTTCAACTGCCGCCCCACGGTGGCGACCACGGCCACGCCCCACTCGTCGTCCGGGTCCACCTCCCACCCCGGCTCGTCAGCCTCCGTCCTCAGCTGCCGAACCTCGCCGTCCACCGACATGCGCGCCCCTCCGTCGTACCGGGTCGTACCAGCCACGCCCTACCCGTACGCACCGCCCCGACAAGCCCGGACACCACCGGACAACCGCAGGACAGTCACCGTACGCAACCACGGCGTCACTCCTCACGGTAGGCATATCCGGCCACGCTGAGTGACGTGAACCAGAAAATCACCGCCCCCGGACACACCGTCCGCAACTTCAGCGTCCTGTTGTCCCCCACACCCCGAGGCGCTCGCCTCGCCCGCCTGTTCGCCTCCGAACAACTGCGCGCCTGGGGACTCCCGTTGGACCCGGCCCAGCTCATCGTGGCCGAACTGGCGAACAACGCCGTCACCCACGGCCGCGTCCCCGGCCGGAACGTCCGGCTCCTGCTCTACGTGGTCGGCGGGACTCTCCGGATCGAGGTGACGGACACGCGCGGTGACCGGCTCCCGGATCTCCGCTCCCCGGACCCGGACGCCGAGACCGGCCGCGGCCTGACCCTCGTGGCCGCCCTCGCCGACCGCTGGGGCGTCACCCACGACCTGCCGCCCCGCAAGACGGTCTGGGCCGAACTCACCTTCCCCGCACCGCAGTCACCGGAACACGGCTCCCCGCGCTCCGGCCGGACCTGCGCTCCCTATGCACCACCCACGGGGGAGAAAGCACCCCACCAAACCCCACCCCTCCCTCCCGCCGGGCAAACTCACTCCCGCGAGTGAATATGCCCCTGTGAGCTGGATTCAGGACCGGTTGCCTGCCCTACGCTCAGCGCCAGCAGTACGCACACAACCCCAGACATGCGACGGCCCTCGCCGGGACTGGCATCCCAGTGCGAGGGCCTGACCACCGAGGAAGATAAGGGCTTCCCGATGGATACCGAAAACCCTAGCGCGCCCATGCGCGTCCAGTCCCGCATCCGGGGCAAGAACCACCCCGACGGGCAGCCGGTCGCCGGCGTCGTCCACGACCACGTCCGCCACACCGAGAACTTCACGGTGATCGGCAACGACCTGGCCCAGCACCCGGAGCTGTCCCTGCTCGCCATCGGACTGGCCTGTTACATCCAGTCCGTGCGGCGGGGCACCGCCGTCGACATCAAGACCCTCGCGGCCCGCTTCCCCGAGGGCCCCACCCGGATCGCCGCCGCCCTGCGGGAGCTCGAAGCGCACGGCTACCTGCGCCGCACCCGCGAGCGCACGCCCACCGGCCGGATCGTCACCCGCACGGTGTCCTGCAACCGGCCGGGGCACCACGCGGCGCGGGAGACGGCCGCCCGCAGGCCCGCCCGCCGCACGGCCCCCGACGAGTCCACGCCCCGCAAGCGGCGCCTCCCCGCCGTGCCCCAGCCGTCGCACCCCTGGCCCGCTCTGCTCCAGGCGGCCCTCGACGTCCTGGCCGGCCTGCGCCGCCAGGACCCCCGGCTGCTCCTCTCCGCCACCGACGCCGAACACCTCGCCCCCGGCGTCGCCGCCTGGCTGGAGCGCGACCTCACCCCCACCGCCGTACGCCACGCCCTCGCCGCGGACCTGCCGGACGAGCCCCTGATCCGTCCGGCCGCCTTCCTCGCCCACCGCCTGACCGCCCAACTCCCGCCCCCGCCACCGCCCCGGCCCCCGGCCCCACCGGCCCCCGGTGCCCGTCATCCCCTTCAGAACTGCGACGGCTGCGACCTCGCCTTCCGAGCACCCGAGCCGGGCAGGTGCCGTAAGTGCAGAGAGCGGGACGCCCACGTACCGAAAAACACCGGCGGTGGTGAGATCCACGCGGCAGGATGAGCCACGGCCGCAGCGCTCGCCGTCACATCCCTCACCCCCACGGCGTCCATCCGTACCCGACAGGACTTCATGTGCTGCCTTCCTTCACCGCGAACGGATTCCTTCCGCTGGGCCGCCACTCCGTCTCCTTCGACGAGGCCAAGGCCATGCTGGTCACCGCGCCCACGTTCCGGGACTCTGCGACACGCCGGTCATTGTGGGACGGACTGCACGACTATCTGGAGCGCTTCTTCACTCTGGAGGACACGTACGCGGACCTCATGGACGGACACATGCTCATCCACAGGCTGTGGCTCGGCGGCAGCTTCGTGAGCACGAAAACCGATCCGGGGAACATCGACGTGACTGTGCTGATCGACGTACGAGCCGAACGTGCCGTCCGCGGCAGACCCGGCTCCAAATGGCTGACCACCGCTTTTCAGAGCCGGGACAACATGCTGCGCAGGTTCGGAGTCTCACCGGTCAGGGTCGGGTATCAGCCCGTCGGCCACGTCTTCCGGCCGGAGCGCTTCACCGCCGAGGAGCGGACATACTTCATGGAACGGGGTGTGTGGGACGACTGGTGGCAGCGTTGTCGGTTGCCCGGACAGACGGATCGTTCCCCGTCCCCGGAGAGTGCCGCCCCGGCACGCGGATACCTGGAGGTGCGACTGTGACCACCGGCGACAGCTGGCGTGAGCGCAGGCGTGCGCTGCTCAGGGACGATCCGGCAGCGGCCGAGGCCGCCGAGCGCCTTCTTGAGGACATGGGCACCGAGGAGCGGGACGACGAGGAGGTCGAGGCCGGGCACCGGGCCGGCCGCCTCGCCGCGGTCCGTGCCTTCGAGCCCGACGCCCGCCTCGACGAGGAACTGCGGCTCCGGCTGACCGGTCCGGACACCGAGGGGGGCGCCCTGCGCTTCCAGTGGGGTGACGCTCTGCTGAACCCTGTGGAGAACGCGCTCTCCATCGCCGCGGGCACTCCGATCCAGCTGGAGCTCACGGGCATCTCGGCCGGCAGCACCGTGGTCCACGCGCGTCCCGTGCCGTCCGTGGTCGTCCCGGAGACCACGGCCATGGATGCGCCCGCGACATCGGCCGCGAGCACCGGCATGCAGATGCTCACCAGGCTGCTCGGTGCGCTGGAGGCCGAGCAGGACGTCCGTGAATGGTCGCGCCTGTTCGACGCGGTGGACGCCCTGGCCCGGGCTCTGGGCAAGTACGAGCTCGACCTGGGAGTGACCTGGTACGGCGCCGACGGCGACATGCGCAGGGCTCAGTTCACGGAGCGCGGCAGACGCCACGTCGAGCGGCTTCGTGAAAAAACCAGGGCCCGTGACCAGGAACTCATCATCTCGGGCCGCGTCACCGAGCTCCGCGAAAGCGGCTGGGTGAAGGTCAAGACGGGCACGGCCAGGAACGCCCAGGCCTACGACGTCCACTTCGAGGAGCCGGAGACACTGCTGCGGATGCGTCCCGGACTCGGGGACAACGTGCACTTCCGGGTCCGTTTCCGTCAGCGCCTCGATGCGGTGGGAATCGCCCGGTCGACCGAGTACACCTATCTGGGTCCGGCGGCGGAACAGTCTTCCCTGCCGCTCGAACCCTGACCTGGCCGCCCGGCATTCATCCCCGTGAGCGGCGACGACGTGACTTGCCCACCCGCGTCCGGTCCAGTCGTACCGCTGCCCCATGGTCCTTCACCAAGGGCGTCGACATCCACGAGGTCCCGGCCGTCCTCACCCGGTCCGTCACCCGCTGACCGGACTCCCGAACCGGCGGGAACGTTCCTTCTGTCCTCGAACGGGTGAACGTGCCCGCATACGCCCATCCTTATGACCATGAGCGCCCTACCGTGCGCTCATGGTCACCGCAACACACGAGGCCTCCCACCGACTGTTCCAGGAGCATCCGGAGGCCCTCGCCCCCGTCTTCGAGGCACTGGGGCTTCCGCCGCCCGTGAAGACGGACTTCCACGAGCTCTCCCCGGATGTCACCGAGATCCGCCCGATGGAGCGCCGCGCGGACACGGTCCTCATGTTCGAGCCCGACATGGGCGAGCACTTCGTCCTGGCCGTCGAGGCCCAGACGAAGAAGGACCCGGAGAAGGCAAGGAGCTGGGCGTACTACGTCGCGTACCTGCACGCGAAGTACGGTCTCCCGGTATTACTGGTCGTCGTCTGCCGGGACCGGTCGACCGCGGCGTGGGCGATGGGCCCCTTCGATTGCGCGGTGGATCCGTGGACGACCCAGATCACCCGCCCTTTCGTACTGGGCCCTCAGACCGTCCCGGAGGTCACCGACGAGGCGGTGGTGGCCCAGCAACCGGCCCTGGCGGCGCTCTCGGCCATCGTTCACAGCGGAGGCCGGAGGACGGCCGCCATACTGGAAACGGTCGCCCACGGGCTCATGGCCTTCGAGCCGGACACCACGAAGTACTGGTTCGAGGTGGTGGAAGTCGGTCTGGAGTCCACCTCGGCGAAGAAGAACTGGAGGAAGCTGATGCAGGACGTCATCACGCACTTCCCGGGTCACGGGACACTCTTCGAGGAGAAGTACCTGGAAGGTAAGGCCGAAGGCGAGGCCAAGGGCATTCTGCGCGTCCTGGAGGTACGCGGTCTCCCTCTCTCCGACGACGTCCGTCAGCGCATCCTCACCTGCACCGATCTCGACCGCCTCAACGACTGGCTCGACCGCTCCGGCACGGTCGAGCGCGCCGAAGACCTCTTCACCGAGGAGGAACCGGCGGCCTGAAGGCCCGCACGCACGCGGAAGGTGCCCGGAACCACGTCTCGGCGGTTCCGGGCACCTTCGCTGCCACGGGGTTACTTCGGCTGCGGCTTCCGCACCGACAGGTGCAGCTCCTTCAGCCGTGCCTCCTCCAGCTCCGTCGGCGCGCCCATCATCAGGTCCTGGGCGTTGCCGTTGAGGGGGAAGGCGATGGTCTCGCGGATGTTGGGCTCGTCGGCGAGGAGCATGACGATGCGGTCGACGCCGGGGGCGATGCCGCCGTGCGGCGGGGCGCCGAAGCGGAACGCGCGGAGCATGCCGGCGAACTTCTCCTCGACCGTCTCGCGGTCGTAGCCCGCGATCTCGAACGCCTTGAGCATGATCTCGGGCTCGTGGTTCCGGATCGCGCCGGAGGACAGCTCGACGCCGTTGCAGACGATGTCGTACTGCCAGCCCAGGATGTCCAGCGGGTCCTGGGTCTCCAGGGCCTCCAGGCCGCCCTGCGGCATCGAGAAGGGGTTGTGGGAGAAGTCGATCGCGCCGGTCTCCTCGTCCTTCTCGTACATCGGGAAGTCGACGATCCAGCAGAAGCGGAAGACGTTCTCCTCGAAGTGGCCGGCGCGCTTGGCGGCCTCGACCCGCACCGCGCCCATGATCTTCGAGACCTCGTCGAACTCGCCCGCGCCGAAGAACACCGCGTGGCCGGGGGCCAGCGCCAGCCGCTTGGTCAGCTCCGCGACGTTGTCCTCGGTGAGGAACTTCGCGATCGGGCCGGTCAGCGAGCCGTCCTCGCCGACGCGCACCCAGGCGAGGCCCTTCGCGCCCTGGGAGACCGCGTAGTCGCCGAGCTGGTCGAAGAACTTGCGGGGCTGGCCGGAGACGTCCGGCACCGGCAGCGCGCGCACGTGCTTGCCGGCGAACGCCTTGAACTCCGAGCCCTCGAAAACGTCGGTGATGTCGACGAGCTCCAGCTGGGCGCGCAGGTCCGGCTTGTCGGAGCCGTACTTCAGCATCGCCTCGCGGAACGGGATGCGCGGGAACGGCGACGTCACATGACGGCCGTTGCCGAACTCCTCGAACAGCTCGGTCATCAGCTTCTCGATCGGCTGGAAGACGTCCTCCTGCTCGACGAAGCTCATCTCGACGTCGAGCTGGTAGAACTCGCCCGGCGAGCGGTCGGCGCGGGCGTCCTCGTCACGGAAGCAGGGCGCGATCTGGAAGTAGCGGTCGAAGCCCGAGATCATCAGCAGCTGCTTGAACTGCTGCGGGGCCTGCGGCAGCGCGTAGAACTTGCCGGGGTTCAGGCGGGAGGGGACCACGAAGTCACGCGCGCCCTCGGGGGAGGTCGCGGACAGGATCGGCGTGGTCATCTCGTTGAAGCCCAGCGCGGTCATCTTCTGGCGGATCGCCGAGATGACCTGCGTGCGCAGCATGATGTTGCGGTGCATGCGCTCGCGGCGCAGGTCGAGGAAGCGGTACTCCAGGCGCCGCTCCTCGTTGACACCGTCCTCGGTGTTGATGGTGAACGGCAGGGGGGCCGCCTCGCCCAGCACCTCGACCTCGGAGACCTCGACCTCGATCTCACCGGTCGGCAGGTCGGGGTTGACGTTCTCCGCACCGCGCGAGACGGCCTTGCCGTCGACGCGGACCACGGTCTCCTTGGAGAGCTTGTCGAGCGCCTCGTACGCCTCGGTGCCCGGACGGGCCACCAGCTGGGTGATCCCGTAGTGATCGCGCAGATCGATGAAGAGGATGCCGCCCAGGTCGCGCCGATTGTGCAGCCAGCCACTCAGCCGGACGTCGGTGCCGACGTCAGAGGCGCGGAGCTCGCCGCAGGTGTGGGACCTGTACCGATGCATCGTCGTTCATCCAGCCTTCGCGGATCGGGGTCGTCGTTTCACGTGAAACTCCCCCCAAGCCTACCGGCCGGGCCAAGATCGCCGCTCCGCCATAACCCGTGGGGCGGGCAAACGACATGGGTGGAAGTTTCCGGGAGCATCTTCCCAAAGTGGTGCAATACTCACTGGTGGGCCCCTGCCCGCCCTGGGGGAGCGCGAAGCGCGCTACCCGACCACCTGACCGCTCGCGCATCGCTTCGGCCCTGTCCGAAATGCTGACCAATGCGCTGGTGCACACCGCCCCCGCGGCCGCGGCAAGAGCATCTGGTGCGAGCTCCACGAACAGAAGAACGGCGACGGTCCCGGCTGACCGGGACGCCGGGACGCCGGAACGCCGGGAACGCCAGGGCCCCGCCCGGTGCCGGGCGGGGCCCCGCGGACCGAAGAGGCTCAGGCCCCCTGCGGGCCCTCCTCCGTCATGCCGTGCACGGCGGGGACGGTGCCGAGACGGCCCTTCTGGAAGTCCTCGAAGGCCTGCATCAGCTCTTCCTTCGTGTTCATCACGAACGGCCCGTAGTGCGCCATCGGCTCGCGGATGGGCCGGCCGCCGAGCAGGACGACCTCCAGGTCCGGCGTGTGCGAGTCCTGCTTCTCGTCCGCGCGGACGGTCAGCGAGCCGCCCGCGCCGAACACCGCGGTCTGCCCGAGGTGGATCGGACGCCGCTCGGCGCCCACCGCGCCGCGTCCGGCCATGACGTACGCCAGACCGTTGAAGTCCTCCCGCCAGGGCAGGGTGACCTCCGCGCCCGGCGCGAGCGTGGCGTGGACCATCGTGATCGGTGTGTGGGTGATGCCCGGACCCTCGTGGCCGTCCAGCTCGCCGGCGATGACGCGGAGCAGCGCGCCGCCGTCCGGGGAGGTGAGCAACTGGACGCTGCCGCTGCGGATGTCCTGGTAGCGGGGGGCCATCATCTTGTCCTTGGCGGGCAGGTTCACCCACAGCTGGAGGCCGTGGAACAGCCCGCCGGACATCACGAGGTGCTCCGGCGGCGCCTCGATGTGGAGCAGGCCGCTGCCGGCCGTCATCCACTGGGTGTCGCCGTTGGTGATGGTGCCGCCACCGCCGTGCGAGTCCTGGTGGTCGAAGATCCCGTCGATGATGTAGGTGACGGTCTCGAAGCCGCGGTGGGGGTGCCAGGGGGTGCCCTTGGGCTCGCCCGGCGCGTACTCCACCTCACCCATCTGGTCCATCATGATGAACGGGTCGAGGTGGCGGTAGTTGATCCCCGCGAACGCCCGGCGCACCGGGAAGCCCTCGCCCTCGAAACCGCTGGGAGCGGTCGTGACGGCCAGCACGGGACGTGCCACGGCGTCGGCGGGAGCGGTCACACGGGGCAGCGTCAGCGGGTTCTCGACGGTCACTGCAGGCATGGGTACCTCCTCGGGTACGCCCAGTTTAGTTGAGCGTTGAACTTCTCACCACCTCGAACCGACGAAGCCCGGAGGGCATTCCCTCCGGGCTCCTTCACACACGGGCGCCGTCAGCCGTTCACGCGGTGACGGTGTCAGCCACACCCCCGGTGACGGCGTCAGCCGTACATCGGCGTCAGCCGTACATACGGCGCATCGCGAACTCGACCATCTGCTCCACGGCCTTGGCGTCGAACACCATCCGGTGCTCGCCCTCCATGTCCAGCACGAAGCCGTAGCCCGTGGGCAGCAGGTCGATCACCTCGGCGCCGGTGATCACGAAGTACTTGGACTCCTTGCCCGCGTACCGCCGCAGCTCCTTGAGCGAGGTGAACATCGGGATCACGGGCTGCTGGGTGTTGTGCAGGGCGAGGAAGCCGGGGTTGTCACCGCGCGGGCAGTAGACCTTGGACGTCGCGAAGATCTGCTGGAAGTCCTCCGCCGCCATCTGGCCCGTGGTGAACGCGCGCACGGCGTCGGCGAGCGAGGGTGCGGACGGTTCGGGATACGCGGGCGCCTGCTGCCCGTACCCGCCCTGCATCTGCTGCTGCGGCGGCACGTAACCCTGTTGTGTCCCCGCACTCTGGTCGTAGCCGTACATGGCGCACAGACTACTGACCCCACGCGAGGACTGGGTCACAGATGTCCGGATCGGGGTTGCTTCTTATTACCGACGGGTAGCATCATCGTAGCTACTTGTCGGTACGTGAATCAGTCGCGAGGACCCAGTCCCTCGCCGATCCCTCTCAAACGGAGCCGTCGCCATGGGGCACTACAAGTCGAATCTCCGCGACATCGAGTTCAACCTCTTCGAGGTACTCGGGCGCGACAAGCTGTACGGCACGGGCCCGTTCGAGGAGATGGACGTCGAGACCGCGAAGAGCATCCTGGAGGAGCTGGCCCGCCTCTCCGAGAACGAGCTCGCGGAGTCCTTCGCCGACGCCGACCGCAACCCGCCGGTCTTCGACCCGGAGACCAACACCGCGCCCGTCCCCGAGTCCTTCAAGAAGAGCTACCAGGCCTTCATGGACTCCGAGTACTGGCGGCTCGGCCTGCCCGAGGAGATCGGCGGCACCACCGCGCCCCGCTCCCTCATCTGGGCCTACGCCGAGCTGATCCTGGGCGCCAACCCGGCCGTGTGGATGTACTCCTCGGGCCCCGCCTTCGCGGGCATCCTCTTCGAGGAGGGCAACGAGGTCCAGAAGCACATCGCGAAGATCGCCACGGAGAAGCAGTGGGGCTCCACGATGGTGCTCACCGAGCCGGACGCCGGCTCGGACGTCGGCGCCGGCCGCACCAAGGCCGTGCAGCAGGAGGACGGCTCCTGGCACATCGAGGGCGTGAAGCGCTTCATCACCTCCGGTGAGCACGACATGTCGGAGAACATCCTCCACTACGTGCTCGCGCGTCCCGAGGGCGCCGGTCCCGGCACCAAGGGCCTGTCCCTCTTCCTCGTCCCGAAGTACCTCTTCGACTTCGAGACCGGCGAGCTGGGCGAGCGCAACGGCGTCTACGCCACGAACGTCGAGCACAAGATGGGCCTGAAGGCCTCCAACACCTGCGAGATGACGTTCGGCGACAAGCACCCCGCCAAGGGCTGGCTGATCGGCGACAAGCACGACGGCATCCGCCAGATGTTCCGCATCATCGAGTTCGCCCGCATGATGGTCGGCACGAAGGCGATCTCCACGCTGTCGACGGGCTACCTGAACGCGCTGGAGTACGCCAAGGAGCGCGTCCAGGGCCCCGACCTGGCGAACTTCATGGACAAGACCGCGCCCAAGGTCACCATCACCCACCACCCCGACGTGCGCCGCTCGCTCATGACGCAGAAGGCGTACGCGGAGGGCATGCGCGCCCTGGTGATGTACACCGCGTCCGTCCAGGACGCCATCCAGCTCAAGGAGGCGAACGGCGAGGACGCCTCCACCGAGCACGCGATGAACGACCTGCTCCTGCCGATCGTCAAGGGCTACGGCTCCGAGAAGGCCTACGAGCAGCTCGCCCAGTCGCTGCAGACCTTCGGCGGCTCCGGCTTCCTGCAGGAGTACCCGATCGAGCAGTACATCCGGGACTCCAAGATCGACACCCTCTACGAGGGCACCACCGCGATCCAGGGCCAGGACTTCTTCTTCCGGAAGATCGTCCGCAACCAGGGCGCGGCGCTGAACTCGCTCGCCGAGGACATCAAGAAGTTCCTCGCGGTCGGCGAGGGCGGCGAGGAGCTGGCGGGCGCCCGCGAGCACCTGGCCAAGGCCGCCGTCGAGCTGGAGGCCATCGTCGGCCTGATGCTCACCGACCTCGCGGCCACCGAGAAGGACGTCAAGAACATCTACAAGGTGGGCCTGAACACCACCCGCCTGCTGATGGCCTCCGGTGACGTCGTCGTCGGCTACCTGCTGCTCAAGCACGCCGCGGTCGCCGCCGAGAAGCTCCCGACGGCCTCCGCCAAGGACAAGGCGTTCTACACCGGCAAGATCGCGGCGGCGAAGTTCTTCGCGGCGAACGTCCTGCCGGGCGTCACCCTGGCCCGCAAGGTCGCCGAGGGCGTCGAGCTGGACCTGATGGAACTGGACGAGGCGGCGTTCTAGTCGCTTCCGGGCCCTTACGGGACCCTCCCGTACAGACCCGCACGAGACCCGGCCGGACCCCCGCGAGGGCCCGCTCCCGCACAGGGAAGCGGGTCCTCGCGCTCGTTAAGGTGAACCCATGAGCGCACCCCCCCGCTTCGACCGCGGCCACACCGACGACCTGATGTCCTTCCTCGCGGCGAGCCCCACGCCGTACCACGCCGTGGCGAACGCCGCCGAACGGCTGGAGAAGGCGGGCTTCCGGCAGGTCGCGGAGACGGACGCCTGGGACGGCGCGGCCGGCGGCAGGTACGTGCTGCGCGGCGGCGCGATCGTCGCCTGGTACGTCCCCGAGGGGGCGGACCCCCACACGCCCTTCCGGATCGTCGGCGCCCACACCGACTCGCCCACCCTGCGGGTCAAGCCGCGGCCCGACAGCGGGGCCCACGGCTGGCGCCAGGTGGCCGTGGAGATCTACGGCGGCCCGCTGCTCAACTCCTGGCTCGACCGCGACCTGGGCCTGGCCGGGCGGCTGTCCCTGCGGGACGGCTCGACCCGCCTGGTCGACGTCGACCGGCCGCTGCTGCGGGTCCCCCAGCTCGCCATCCACCTGGACCGCGCGGTCAACTCCGACGGCCTCAAGCTCGACAAGCAGCGGCACATGCAGCCGGTGTGGGGCCTGGGCGACGACGTCCGCGACGGCGACCTCATCGCCTTCCTGGAGGAGACCGCCGGGGTGCGGGCGGGCTCGGTCACCGGCTGGGACCTGATGGTGCACCCGGTCGAGCCGCCCGCCTACCTGGGCCGTGACCGCGAGCTGGTCGCGGGTCCGCGGATGGACAACCTGCTGTCCGTGCACGCCGGCACGGCCGCGCTGACCGCCGCGGCCGGACGCGGTGCGGAGCTGTCGTACATCCCCGTGCTCGCCGCCTTCGACCACGAGGAGAACGGCTCGCAGTCCGACACCGGCGCGGACGGCCCGCTGCTCGGCAGCGTCCTGGAGCGCTCGGTGTTCGCCCGCGGCGGCTCGCTGGAGGACCGGGCCCGCGCCTTCGCCGGGACCGTCTGCCTGTCGTCCGACACCGGGCACGCCGTGCACCCCAACTACGCGGAGCGGCACGACCCGACGCACCACCCGCGCGTCGACGGCGGCCCGATCCTCAAGGTCAACGTCAACAACCGCTACGCCACCGACGGTTCGGGACGCGCGGTGTTCGCGGCGGCCTGCGAGAAGGCCGGGGTGCCCTTCCAGTCGTTCGTCTCCAACAACGCGATGCCGTGCGGCACCACGATCGGCCCGATCACCGCGGCCCGGCACGGCATCCGGACGGTCGACATCGGCGTGGCCATCCTGTCGATGCACAGCGTCCGCGAACTGTGCGGCGCCAAGGACCCGTTCCTGCTGGCGAACGCGCTGACGGCGTTCCTGGAGGGCTAGTTCGGAACGGCGGACGCGCCGCGTTCTCTAGCAGTGATCCGAGTGGCGGTCAACTCCCCTGCGCGGCACGGCGCATGGGAGCCGCCCTGCCGGGTACCCGGATCGCACCGGAAACACCGGACAGGGAGGCGACACTCATGGGCCTCGGCGGATGCATCATCCTCATCGCCGTGGGAGCAATCCTCACGTTCGCGACCGACTGGGACATGCAGGGTGTCAACCTTGACCTGGTCGGCGTCATCCTCATGATCGTCGGACTGATCGGCGTCGCGACCTTCAGCAGCATCGCCCGGCGTCGGCGGGTCGTGGTACCCCCCGCCACCCCGGTCGTCGACGACCCGGCCCGTCCGCACCACACCCGCGACGGCTACAGCGACGGGTACGGCGTCTGACCGGACGCCCGCCCGGCGCCGTCCGCGCCGGACAGCTCCAGGGCCAGCCGGTCCGCGCCTCCCGCGACGGGACGCACGGACAGCCGCCACTCACGGCGGTGCACATGGCAGGCCGGATGGGGGACGTCCGGGGCGGCGTCGCACACAGCCGCCGTCGCCACGACACGCAGCACCCCCTGCCCCACGGCGGGGTCGGTCACGAGGGCGCGGGAGAGGCCGCCTCCCGCGCCCTCTCCGCTGCGCAGCAGCGCGGGCGGGGAGGCGGACACCAGCAGGCGGGTCGCGGGGCCGTCCCGCGTGTCGAGCCGCCGGCCGGGCGGGGGCGTGAAGGCCACGTCCAGGCGGACGGGGCCGGCGGCGATCTCGGTGACGGACCGGTCCGCTCCGGGCGGGTCCAGCACGTCCGCGGGGAGCCGCAGCCGGGTCAGCCGGTGGCGGGCCGACTCCACCACCACGACGTCCTCGCCGGCGACCACTGCCCCGCTGGGTTCGCGCAGGCCGGTGGCGAGGGTGGTCACCTCGCCGGTGGCCGGGTCGTAGCGGCGCAGGGCGTGGTTGTAGGTGTCGCTGACGGCCAGCGAGCCGTCGGGCAGCGCGGTCACCCCGAGCGGGTGCTGGAGCAGCGCCTCGTCCGCGGGGCCGTCGCGGTGCCCGAAGGCGAACAGTCCCGCGCCGACGGCGGTGCGCACCTGCCCGTCCGGTCCCAGCCGGCGCAGGGCGGAGCTCTCGGAGTCGGCCACCCACAGCCCGTCCGGCGTCACCGCGAGTCCCGAGGGCTGCGCGAACAGGGCCTGCCGCGCCGGTCCGTCGACGAGGTGCTCCCCGCCCGTCCCGGCCTCGCGGGCGACGGCGTCCTCGGCGGGGTCGTAGGACCAGAGCTGGTGGATGCCGGCCATGGCGATCCACACCCTGTCCCGCCACCAGGTGACGTCCCACGGGGAGGAGAGGTTCACCTGACGGGCCGGGCCGTCCGTCGCGTCGCCGGGGCGCCAGGGGGAGCCGGTGCCGGCGAGGGTGGTGACCTCCCCGGACCGCGGGTCGAGCCGCCTGAGGGCGTGGTTGACGGTGTCGGCGACGACGACGGCGCCGTCCGGGAGCAGCGCGAGTCCCTGCGGCTCCTGGAAGCGCGCCCGGTCGGGCGGGCCGTCCGTCAGGCCGCGCCCGCCCCGGCCGAACCGCCTGAGCACCGTCTCCGCGTCCTCCGCCAGCTCCACGACCTGGTGCCGGGTGGTGTCCGTGACCAGGAAGGTCCCCGCCGGCAGCCGCAGCACCTTGCCGGGGAAGCGCAGCACGGTCGGTTCCGGCTCCGCCGGGGGCGCGTGGGGGAGGTCACCGCGCCGGAGGGTGCCCTTCGCGGCGTGCTCGGACTCCAGCTCGGTCACCAGCCGCTCGATCTCGGGGACGTGCCCCTCGCCGGAGTACGTGGCCACGACGTACCCCTCCGGGTCGACGACCGCCAGCGTCGGCCAGGCGCGCACCGCGTACTGCGACCACGTCGTCAGCTCGGGGTCGTCCAGTACGGGATGCGTGACCGCGTACCGCTCCACGGCGTCGGCCACCGCCGCGTGCTCCGTCTCGTGCGGGAACTTCGGCGAGTGCACGCCGATGACCACGAGCGTGTCCCGGTGCCGCTCCTCCAGCTCGCGCAGCTCGTCGACGACGTGCAGGCAGTTGACGCAGCAGAACGTCCAGAAATCAATGACAACGCACTTGCCGCGCAGGGCGGCGAGGGTGAGTTCTCCGCCCCCCGTGTTGAGCCAGCCGCCCCTGCCCGCCAGTTCCGGGGCGCGCACCCGCGCGGAACGGCGGGCCCGGGGAGCGGGAGCGGCGTCGTCCATACGTCCAGCGTGCCACCGCGGGGCGCCGGGCGGGGGCGGTGCGGACTCCGCCCGTCGGCCTAGCGGCGGCGTCGGACGCGGCGGGCCGGGGAAGCCGTCGGACCATGAGATTCTTCGTGCGGGACCGGATCCTCGGCATCGGGGACGACTACTGGATCGAGGACGACCGCGGCGCCAAGGTCTTCCTCGTCGACGGCAAGGCGATGCGGCTGCGGGACACCTTCGAGCTGAAGGACGTCGAGGGGCGCGTGCTCATCGACATCCGCCAGAAGATGTTCGCGCTGCGGGACACCATGGTGATCGAGCGGGGCGGGGAGCCGCTGGCGACGGTGCGGCGCAAGCGGCTGTCGCTGCTGCGGAACCACTACCGGGTGTCGCTGGCGGACGGCGGCACCGAGCTGGACGTCAGCGGGCGGATCCTCGACCGGGAGTTCGCCGTGGAGTACGACGGCGAACTCCTCGCCGTGATCTCCCGCCGCCTGCTGACCCTCCGCGACACCTACGGCGTCGACGTCGTCCGCGACGACGCCGACCCGGCGCTGCTGATCGCGGTGGCGGTGTGCGTGATCCACCTGGCGGAGAAGGAGCGGGAGGGGTAGCCCCCGGGGGTGCCCCGGAGCACCGACGAGAGCGCTCCGGCTGCACCGACGGAACGGGCGGCATCGCGGTGGTGATGCCGCCCGTTCCTGTTTCTCCGGGTGGGACGGATGTCTCTGGCGTGGTGAAGCGGACCCTCGACGGCCGGAAGGCTGTCGGCGGCCCGCTCCGTGCCGTGGATCTCCGGCTGGTCCGCTGTACGCGGACGACGACCGGCGCGTGAGCTCGGCGCACGGCCGCCCTGCCTCGCGTGCTGAAGCAGCCACGGTCACGCCCCGTCACCCCGCCGCCGTGCCGCTTCACCACACGGGGCGCAACGGCGGGATCGAGTCACCGGCCAAGGTGCGGATGATGGCCGCGAGTTCGGCTCGTGGTACCTGCCGGCCGACTTCGTGGAGATGCTCGGTCAGTTGCGCCTCCAGCTCGTGCAGGATCCGCCCGGCCACGGCGAGGTGCTTCAGAGCCTTGTCGGTCAGAACGACGAGCTTGCGCCGGCCGCCGGCGGGATGCGGCCGGCGTTCCACATAGCCCCGCTTCTCCAGGTCGTCGATGATCTGGCCGGCGGCCTGTTTGGTGACCCCGAGTTCCTCGGCCAGCTCGCTGCTGGTCGCGCCGGATCCGTGCAGCACCTGGAAGACCAGGCCGTGCATGGGGCGCAGGTCGGCATAGCCCGCGGCGTCGAGGCGGCTCACGAACTCGGAGAGGACCAGCTGGAAGGCCATCCCGAGCAGGAAGGTGAGCTCGGTTCGCTCGAGGGGGTCGTGGGTCTCCATCAACTCATCTTGACACACCGATATAAAGTCGCTTTACTCGCTGCAAGTAAAGAGGCTTTACACAGGAGACGCCGATGAACGTGGTCAGCGAGAGCGAGCAGCGGACGACCAAGACCCCTGCCGGTTCGATGTTCGGCCTGGCGGCCCCCAGTCAGGGGAGTGCCGAGGTCAGCACGTGGCGGGTGGAGCTGGGTGCGGACGCGGTCACGCCGGTACACATCATCGACCGCGAACAGGTGTGGATGCCCCTGTCGGGTGAGTTCGAGGTCGAGGTGGAGGGAAGGACCGAGCAGGCCAAGGCCGGCCAGGCCGTCATCATTCCCGCCGGCGCCGTGCGGCAGCTGAAGGCCGTGGGCGGCCCGGCGGAGGCGCTGGTCGCCATGGCCGTCGGCGGCAAGGCGATGATGCCCGGGAGCGAGGACAAGATCCCGCTCCCGTGGGGCGAGTGACCGTGTCCGACCGAACAGCCCGACCGAACAGCCCGACCAGGCCAACCCCCCCGAGGGATCCGGTCGGGCTGTTCGCCTCTCCGGGCTCCGGATCGCGGTCCCGCCAACCGCATCGTGCAACTGGGCCACCGGAGCCGGGGGCGCGCCATGTTCGGCATGGGTGCCGGAGTCTCGCCGGCGGACGCCCATATGAGGGGCATCGCCGCAGGCGACCAGCGGCGGATGACGGCCGAGTCACTCGACGCTCTGGTGCGGCTGCTGCACGGGGACGAGCCGGTGACGGTCAGGACGGGCTGGTTCGAACTGCGGGACGCACGCCTGTACCTGAAGCCCTGCACCAAGCCGTGTTCCGACATGGCGGTGGCCGGCGCGGGCTCGGAGCGGGGCATGCGCCTGGCGGGCCGCTACGGCCTGGACTCGCTGACATCGCGGTCGCTCCGCGGTGCGTCGTGACCAGTCGCATACCTGTCGGCGACCACACGCTGCTGATCGGGGAACTTTCCGAAACGCGCAGGCAGGGGACGGCGGCATCAGCTCTGGGGTGGTACCGGCGCGACTTCCGGACACCTCTGTGAACGGCTGGTGGATCCCTCCCTCAGCACCTCCGGTCCGGTGCGCAGCCGCACCTCGACCCGGAAGGCGTACCCCTCCGTCGGACGGGACCCGCTGACGGAGGGGGCCGGTCGCCGATGACGACTCGGTGGCCATGACGCCGCTGATCTCCGGCCGGGCTCACTCCCGTCCGAGGGGCCCGGCCGGGGCACAGGCGGCACCTGCACTCCGTGCGGCTCGCCCCATGCGGCTCCGGCACTCACCAGGAACGCCGGCACGTCGCGGAGTCGGCGACGCCTCCTTCCGAAGAGCCGGCCGACGAGGTCATGGGGGCGCCGCGCCCCCGTCGCGCCCGACCCGACCAGGGCTGTCCGGTCCGCGGACACCTCGGCGTACGCGACCCGGCGAGCCTGCCCGCTCGGCCCGCGACAGGGGTTCACCGGCGCGGCGACGATCACCCTCGGCCCGGGAAACGATCCTTGGGGGGACCGCACAGGTGCTGTCCGGCGCATTCCGCCGGTGCGCCTGCCCCCACGGGTCAGCGGCGGGGGCGCTCCAGGCCCAGGACGCGGTCCTTGAGGGCCGGGAAGCGGTCCCGGGTGCCCGCCACCGTCGCCGGGTCGAAGTCGACCGTCAGGACCTCCTCGCCGGGGCCCGCCTCGGCGAGGACCTCGCCCCACGGGTCCACCACGACCGAGTGACCCGCCTGGGGAACTCCCGCGTGCGTCCCGGCCGTTCCGCACGCGAGGACGAACGCCTGGTTCTCCACCGCGCGCGCCCGCGCCAGCAGCGTCCAGTGCGCGCGGCGCCGTTCGGGCCAGCCCGCCGGGACGACGAAGGTCTCCGCGCCGGCGTCGACCAGGCCGCGGAAGAGTTCGGGGAAGCGCAGGTCGTAGCAGGTCGCCACGCCCACGACGGTGTCCGGCAGACGGACCGTCACCAGGTCCTCGCCCGCCCCCATCAGCACGGCCTCGCCCTTGTCGAAACCGAAGCGGTGGATCTTCCGGTAGGAGGCGGCGAGTTCGCCGGAGGGGGAGAAGACCAGGGAGGTGTTGTAGAGGGTGCCGTCGGGGTCCCGCTCCGGGACGGACCCCGCGTGCAGCCACACGCCCGCCTCGCTCGCCGCCTTGGCCATCGCCTCGTGCGTCGGCCCCTCCAGCGGTTCCGCCTCGGTGCCGAACCCCTCGTAGGCGAAGGCGCCCGTGGTCCACAGCTCGGGGAGGACGACGAGATCCGCCCCGGCCTGATCACGCACCAGCGCGGCCACCCGGCGCCGACGCGATTCGACCGGTTCGTCCTCGTTCACGGCGACTTGGAGCAAGGAAGCGCGCACACTACCACCGTCCTGGCATTCGACCCGTGTCCACGGGCCTACGATCGTCACACGAAAGCACTGCCGGGGTGCCTGCCAGCAGCGTAACTTGGGGGTCCCGCCGGTTCGAGCGAAGCCGAGAACCGGAGGAGACCCGAGACACCCACGAAGTGCAGCCACCGCCCACTGGCACCGCCGCCACAACCTGCCCGTGTACCGACCGCCGAGGGGTCCCGTTCCGTGAGTCTGCATCCCGCCCTCCAGCCCTACGCCGACGCCTGGTCCCACTCCATCGAGGCGATATCCGAGCTGGTGCAGCCGCTGCCGGAAGCCGACTGGAACCGGCGCACCCCCTGCCCGGGCTGGTCCGTCCGTGACGTGGTCTCCCACGTCATCGGCCTCGACTCGGAGATGTACGGCGACCCCCGGCCGATCCACACGCTGCCGCGCGACCTGTTCCACGTCACCAACGACCACCAGCGGTACATGGAGATGCAGGTCGACGTGCGCCGCCACCACACGGCGCCGGAGATGACCTCCGAGCTGGAGCTGATGATCATCCGGCGCAACCGCCAGCTGCGGAACGAGTCCCGTGACCCCGGCACCAAGGTGCGCGGGCCGCTGGGCACGGAGCTGACGCTGGAGGAGTCGATGCGCCGGCACGCCTTCGACGTGTGGGTGCACGAGCAGGACCTGCGCACCGCCCTCGGCCGCCCCGGCAACCTCGACTCCCCCGGCGCCCACGTCGCCCGCGACGTCCTGCTCGACGAGCTGCCGCGGGTCGTCGCCGAACTGGCGCAGGCGCCGCGCAGCTGCGCGGTGGTCGTCGACGTGCACGGCCCGGTGGAGTTCCTGCGCACGGTCCGCGTCGACATCCAGGGCCGCGGCACCCTGGAGACCGCCCCGGCCCTCGGCCCGGCCGCCACCCTCGCCCTCGACTGGGAGACCTACCTCCGCCTGGCCTGCGGCCGCGTGACGGCGGAGGCGGTCGCGGACCGCGTGAAGACGGAGGGCGACCAGGACCTGGCCGCGGCGATCCTCCGCCACTTCGCGGTGACGCCTTGACCAAGGGCCCGGGCCCCTCGCCCCGTCCGGCGCACAGGACGCCGGCCGGGACGGCACCCGCTCACGGCAGGGCTGCGGCCCCGCGAGTGACACCGTAGGCGCGCTCTCGCTTCGGCCGGCGCACGGAACCCCCGGCCGGAGCGGCGCCCGCTCGCCGCGGGGCCGGCCCCGGCGCCGCGCGGGTTCGGCGTCCGTCCGGCACCGGGGCACCGGCCGAGCGGGAGCCGCCGGGCGGGCGCACGAGCGGCGACTTCTGACGCCGCCGGCGGCGTCCCGTGCGTGCCCGGCCCGGACGAGGCCCCGCACCGTGCCCGGCCCGGGCGGCGTCCCGGGTCCGCACCCGTCCCGGCCGGTCCGGCCGCCGCCGGGGCCGTCAGACCGGGACGTGGACCGTGGACACCTTGCTGGCGACCAGCCGTTCCCGTTCGCGGCGGGCCGCGCGCCCGCGGAGGCGGAGGATCTGGGTGACGCCCAGGGCCTGGAGGACGAAGACCGCCGAGAAGGCGACCGCGTAGTCGTCGCCGGTGGCGTCCAGCAGGACGCCGATCGCGAAGAGGGTCGTCATGGAGGCGACGAAGCCGCCCATGTTGGTGATGCCGGAGGCCGTGCCCTGCCGCTCGGGCGGGTTGGCGGGGCGGGCGAAGTCGAAGCCGATCATCGACGCCGGGCCGCAGGCCCCCAGCACCGCGCACAGCACGACCAGGAGCCACATCGGCGCCCTGTCCCCCGGCCAGGCCAGCGTGACGGCCCACAGCAGGGCCGTCGCGCCCACCGTGCCCAGCGCCAGCGGCAGCCGCGCCCCGTGGTGCCGGGAGACGACCTGGCCGTAGACGAGGCCGACGGTCATGTTGGCCAGCACCACCAGGGTGAGCAGCTCACCGGCGACCGCGCGGGACAGCCCCTGCGCCTCCACCAGGAACGGCATCCCCCACAGCAGCAGGAACACCATCGCCGGGAACTGGGTGGTGAAGTGCACCCACAGTCCCAGCCGGGTCCCCGGCTCCCGCCAGGACGCGGCGATCTGCCGGCGGACGTAGGCGGCGCCCTGGTGGGGGACCGGCGCCGGCTCGTGGCCCTCGGGGTGGTCCTTCAGGAACAGCAGGACCAGGACGAGGACCACCACACCCGCGAGCGAGCTGCCCGCGAACGCCGCCGTCCAGCCGATGCCGTGCAGCAGCCGCGCGAGGACCAGCGTGGAGACGAGGTTGCCCGCCATGCCGATGAGCCCGGCCATCTGCCCGACCAGCGGCCCGCGCCGCGCGGGGAACCACCGCGAGCCCAGCCGCAGCACGCTGATGAAGGTCATCGCGTCGCCGCAGCCCAGCAGCGCACGCGAGGCGAGCGCCATGCCGTACGTCGGGGAGAGGGCGAAGCCGAGCTGTCCGACCGTGAACAGCACCGCGCCCAGGCTCAGCACCTTCTTCGTGCCGAGCCGGTCCACCAGCAGGCCGACGGGTATCTGCATGCCGGCGTAGACCAGCAGCTGGAGGATGGAGAACGTGGACAGCGCGGAGGCGCCCACGTCGAACCGGTCGGCCGCGTCGAGGCCGGCCACCCCCAGGGACGTGCGGAAGATGACGGCGACGAAGTAGACGGAGACGCCGACCCCCCAGACGGCGAGCGCACGCCGCCCGCCCGGGGGCGCCCCCTGCGGGGGAGGACCGCCGGGCAGCGTGCCGGCGCCGCGCGGGGAGGCGCCGCTCATCGCACCTCTCCCCGGGCCAGGTGGGAGAACCAGCCGACGTGCCCGTGGACGATCTCCACGGCCGCCTCCGCGTCACCGGAGCGCAGCGCCCGCAGGATCTCCTCGTGCTCGGCGAGGGTCTTGGCGATGCGGTCGGGGTGGGAGTGCATCACGGCCTGGCCCATGCGCAGCTGACGGTCGCGCAGCTGGTCGTAGAGGCGGGAGAGGATCTCGTTGCCGCCGCTGCGGACGATCTCGGCGTGGAAGCAGCGGTCGGTGACGGAGGCCGCGGCGAAGTCGCCGGCGGCCGCCTCCTCCTTCTGGCGCGCGAGCAGTTCCTCCAGGCGCTCGATGAGGCCGGGGGGCGCGGGCACCGCCTTGCGCGCCGCGTGCTCCTCGACGAGCAACCGCGTCTCCACGACGTCGGCGATCTCCTGCGCGGAGACCGGCAGCACGAGCGCGCCCTTCTTCGGGTAGAGCCTGATCAGCCCCTCGGCCTCGAGCCGCAGCAGGGCCTCGCGCACGGGCGTGCGGGAGACGCCCACGGCCTCGGCCAGCTCGCCCTCCGTGAGCAGCGTCCCGCCCTCGTAGGTGCGCTCCAGGACGCCCTGCTTGACGTGGGCGTAGACGCGGTCGGCGGCGGGGGGACGTTTCACGGGGGCGGACACACTCATGCGGACAGCATAGATACAACACGTACGCATGGAAGTGTCCGTCCACGATGCGGAACGGCATCCACCGGAAAGAAGTGACCCTCTCCCGTACAACCATTCCTTCGGTGTACGCGTCAGACACATGCGGCCTCTTCCGTGCGGCCGCTCCTCAACCAGGCCGAGCAGCACGGCCACTCACGGTAAATCGGGGTATCTGACTTGAATATCGGCATCCAGGGCATCCGTCTCCGCAGAGCCACCTGCGTCGTCGTGACCACCGGCGCCGTGCTCGCCTCCGGAGCGCTCTACGCGGCGCCGGCGCAGGCCGCCGCTCCCGCTCCGTCCGTCGTCGCCAAGGGCGGCTTCGTGATCAACAACGCGAACGGCAAGACGCTGTACACGAAGCTCGGGGACACCCGCCGCGCGACCGGTTCCACCACCAAGATCATGACCGCGAAGGTCGTGCTCTCCCAGAAGAACCTGAACCTGAACTCCACGGTCACCATCCAGAAGGCGTACAGCGACTACATCGTGTCGAAGAACGCCTCGTCCGCGCGGCTGATCGTCGGCGACAAGGTCACCGTCCGCCAGCTGCTGTACGGGCTGATGCTGCCGTCCGGCTGCGACGCCGCGTACGCGCTGGCCGACAAGTTCGGCACCGGCACGACCCGCGCGGCCCGCGTGAAGTCGTTCATCGGCAAGATGAACGCCGACGCGAAGAAGCTGGGCCTGAAGAACACCCGCTTCGACTCGTTCGACGGCATCGGCAACGGCAACAACTACTCCACGCCGCGCGACCTGACGAAGATCGCGAGCAGCGCGATGAAGAACGCGACCTTCCGCTCGATCGTCAAGACGAAGAAGTACACGGCGAAGACGAAGACCAAGACGGGCGGCACCCGCACCATGGCGCCGTGGGTCAACACCAACACCCTGCTGAACAGCTACAGCGGCACCCTCGGCGTCAAGACCGGCTCGGGCCCCACGGCCAAGTACTGCCTGGTCTTCGCCGCGACCCGCAACGGCAAGACGGTCGTCGGCACCGTCCTCGCCTCCTCCTCCGCCGCCCAGCGCGAGAAGGACGCGAAGGCCCTCATGAACTACGCGTTCAGCAAGCTCTGATCCGCCCGGTCCACCCGGTCCGCCCGGTCCGCCCGGTCCACCCGCATCCCCGGATTCCGGGTTTCCCGGATTCCCGGACATGAGGAGGGGCGCCGCACACGTCAGTCGTGTGCGGCGCCCCTCCTGCCGTGTCCGCCGGCCGTCAGGCCCAGGTGATCAGCCGCTTCGGCTGCTCCAGGACCGCCGCCACGTCGGCGAGGACCTTGGAGCCGAGCTCGCCGTCGACCAGGCGATGGTCGAAGGAGAGGGCCAGGGTGGTGACCTGGCGGGGCTTGACCTTGCCCTTGTGGACCCACGGCTGGGGCTTGATCGCGCCGACCGCGAGGATCGCGGACTCACCCGGGTTGAGGATGGGCGTGCCCGTGTCGACGCCGAAGACGCCGACGTTGGTGATCGTGACCGTGCCGCCCTGCATGGCGGACGGGGAGGTCTTGCCCTCCCGGGCCGTGGACACCAGTTCACCCAGGGACGCGGCCAGTTCGGGCAGCGTCTTGGCGTGGGCGTCCTTGATGTTCGGCACGATCAGGCCGCGCGGGGTGGCCGCCGCGATGCCCAGGTTCACGTAGTGCTTGACCACGATCTCCTGCGCCGCCTCGTCCCAGGAGGCGTTGATGTCGGGGTTGCGCCGGATCGCGACCAGCAGTGCCTTCGCGATCAGCAGCAAGGGGTTCACCCGCAGACCCGCGAACTCCTTGTCCTGCTTCAGCTCCTCGACCAGCTTCATCGTGCGGGTCACGTCGACCGTCACGAACTCTGTGACGTGCGGCGCGGTGAACGCCGAGCCGACCATCGCCGCCGCCGTCGCCTTGCGGACGCCCTTGACGGGGATCCGCGTCTCGCGGGCGGAGTCGTACGACGCCGGGGCCGCGGGCCGGTCGGGCGCGGCGGCGGCCGGGGCGGACGGGGCGGCCGGCTGGGCGGCGGGGGCAACCGGCTGCTGCCGCGCCTGGGCCGCGGCGACGGCCGCGTGGACGTCCTCGCGGGTGACGACGCCGTCGGGGCCGGTCGGGGTGACCGTCGCCAGGTCGACGCCCAGGTCCTTGGCCAGCTTGCGCACCGGCGGCTTCGCCAGCGGCCGCTGCGCGGGGGCCGCCGGGACGGCCGGGGCGGCCGGAGCCGCCGGGGCGGCACCGTGGCCGTTCAGTTCGGCCTGGACCGCGGGCGCGGCCTGCTGGGCCGCGGTGTCCTGCGCCTGCTTGCGCGGGCGGCGGCGGGTGGAGGAGGTGGCGACGCCGTAGCCGACCAGCACCGGCTGGCGGGCCGCGGGCCCGGCGGGCTCCTCCGGCTCGGCGGCGGGAGCGGGGGCGGGGGCCGCGGGGGCCTCCTCCCGCGCCGGGGCCGCGCCCGCCACCTCCACCGCGATGATGGACGTGCCCACGTCGACCGTGGTGCCCTCGGGGAAGTGCAGGGCGCGGACCACGCCGTCGTAGGGGATGGGCAGCTCGACGGCGGCCTTCGCCGTCTCCACCTCGCAGACCACCTGGCCGTCGGTGACGGTGTCACCGGGCTGGACGTACCACTTGAGGATCTCGGCCTCGGTGAGGCCCTCGCCCACGTCCGGCATCTTGAACTCGCGTACGGACGCGTTCGTCATCGTCGTCACGACCCTCTCCTCAGTACGCCAGCGAGCGGTCGACGGCATCGAGCACCCGGTCCAGGTCCGGGAGGTAGGACTCCTCCAGACGGGCCGGCGGGTACGGGGCGTGGTAGCCGCCGACCCTCAGCACCGGGGCCTCCAGGTGGTAGAAGCAGCGCTCCGTGATCCGGGCGGCGATCTCCGCGCCGGAGCCGAAGAACACCGGCGCCTCGTGGACGACGACCAGACGGCGGGTCTTCTCCACCGACGCCTGGACGGCGTCGAAGTCGATCGGGGAGACCGAGCGCAGGTCGAGCACCTCCAGGCTGCGGCCCTCCTCGGCCGCCGCGTCGGCGACCTCCTGGCAGAGCTTCACCATCGGGCCGTACGCGGCGAGGGTCAGGTCCGTGCCCTCGCGCACCACGCGCGCGGCGTGCAGCGGGCCGGGGATCGCCTCGGTGTCGACCTCGCCCTTGTCCCAGTAGCGCCGCTTCGGCTCGAAGAAGATCACCGGGTCGTCGCTCTGGATGGCCTGCTGCATCATCCAGTACGCGTCCGACGCGTTCGACGGCGACACGATCTTCAGGCCGGCCACGTGCGCGAACAGGGCCTCGGGGGACTCGGAGTGGTGCTCCACCGCCCCGATGCCGCCGCCGTAGGGGATGCGCACGACGACGGGCATCTTGACCTTGCCCAGCGCGCGGGCGTGCATCTTCGCGAGCTGCGTGACGATCTGGTCGTACGCCGGGAAGACGAAGCCGTCGAACTGGATCTCCACCACCGGGCGGTAGCCGCGCAGGGCCAGGCCGATCGCGGTGCCGACGATGCCCGACTCGGCGAGCGGGGTGTCGATGACGCGGCTCTCGCCGAAGTCCTTCTGCAGGCCGTCCGTCACCCGGAACACGCCGCCGAGCTTGCCGACGTCCTCGCCCATGACGACGACCTTCGGGTCCGCGTCCAGGGCGCGCCGCAGCGACTCGTTGATCGCCTTGGCCAGAGCCATCTTCTCAGCCATGTCACTTACCCCCGTCTTCGTCCGCGAACGAGGCCTGGTAGGCGGCGAACTGCGCCCGCTCCTCGTCGACCAGCGCGTGGCCGTCCGCGTACACGTTCTCGAAGATGGCGAAGTGGTCCGGGTCCGGCATGGCACGGACCGCTTCGCGCACTCGTTTGCCCAACGCCTCGGACTCGGTCTCCAGTTCCGCGAAGAATCCCTCGTCCGCGTGGTTCGAGGCCTCGAGGTAACGGCGAAGGCGCAGGATCGGGTCCTTCGCCTCCCAGGCCAGACGCTCCTCGTCACCCCGGTAGCGGGTGGGGTCGTCGGAGGTGGTGTGCGCGCCCATGCGGTACGTGAACGCCTCGACGAGCGTCGGCCCCTCACCGGCGCGGGCCCGCTCCAGGGCCCACTGGGTGACGGCGAGGTTCGCCAGCACGTCGTTGCCGTCCACGCGCACGCCCGGGAAGCCGAAGCCCTGCGCGCGCTGGTACAGCGGCACGCGGGACTGCTTCTCGGTCGGCTCGGAGATCGCCCACTGGTTGTTCTGGCAGAAGAACACCACGGGCGCGTTGTAGACCGCGGAGAAGGTGAAGGCCTCGGCCACGTCGCCCTGGCTGGAGGCGCCGTCGCCGAAGTACGCGATGACCGCGCTGTCGGCGCCGTCCTTGGTGATGCCCATCGCGTAGCCCGTGGCGTGCAGCGTCTGGGAGCCGATGACGATCGTGTACAGGTGGAAGTTGTTGCCGTTCGGGTCCCAGCCGCCGTTGTTGACGCCGCGGAACATGCCGAGCAGGTTGGTCGGGTCCACCCCGCGGCACCAGGCGACACCGTGCTCACGGTAGGTGGGGAAGACGTAGTCGTCGTCGCGCAGCGCCCGGCCGGAGCCGATCTGCGCCGCCTCCTGCCCGAGCAGCGAGGCCCACAGGCCCAGCTCGCCCTGGCGCTGGAGCGCGGTGGCCTCGGCGTCGAAGCGACGGGTGAGCACCATGTCGCGGTACAGACCGCGCAGATCCTCGGCCGTGATGTCGGCGACGTACTTGTCGAACTCGGCGTTCTTGACGCGCTTGCCCTCGGGCGTCAGCAGCTGGACGAGGGCGGGCTCGGCGCTCTTCCTGGCGCCGGCGGCCTTTTTGGTGGTGCTGGTGGTGCGCTTGGTGCCGGTGGTGCCGGCCTTGTTTCCGGCGCTGCGTCGCGGTGTGCGCGCGGCAGTGCTCTCCACGGTCACGTGTGCTCCTCCGTCGGTCCGGCCCCCGGGGTTGCCGGTGGGCCAGTGCGGCTCACCTGTTCCGACCACCGGGCACGGGGTGGGTGCCGCTCGGCCGGGAACAGGCGTGACAGGTGCCCCGGCGAGCGCCCTGCACACAGCACGTTACCCAGTGCTCCACATTTCTGTGAAACCCCCTCTGACCTGCGATTTTGCTTGGATATCCAAGTAAATCGGGGAAGGCCCGGAAGGCACGCTGGTCACAGCCTTGCAGGAGGCCGGAGCAACGGCACGTTATCCCGGCCGGGCCGGACACGGGAAGAGCGAACGCCCCCTACGGCACGGGGTGCCATAGGGGGCGTCACGGGGTGCCCCGGGCGGGGGCGGATCGTCCGGTCGAGGGGTGAGGAAGCCGGTCAGCCGCCCGAGCCGCCGGGCACTCCGGCGTTGGCCCCGCCCGCGTCGCCGACGCCGCCCGGGCCGCCGGCTCCGCCGTTCTCCGTGCCGCCGTTCTCCGTGCCGCCGTCCCCGGTGCCGCCGTTCTCCGTGCCGCCGTCCTCGGTGCCGCCGTTCTCCGTGCCGCCGTCCCCGGTGCCGCCCGACTGGGTCGGCTGCGCGGACGGCGGCGGGGCGCTCGGCGCCTCGGTCTCGGTCTCGGTGTCCGTCGGATTCGTGGGCGGCGTGTACGGCTGGTCCCAGTTCCCGCCCGATCCCGTGCCCGGGTCGGCACCGGTCCCCGTACCGGGATCGGTCGTCTCCTCGGTCTCCTCGTCGGTCGGCGACTCGCTGGCCGTCTCCTCCTGGGTGCTCCGGGAGACCGACGGCGAGGGGTCGGTCTTGCCGCCCCCGCCCTCGCCGCCGCCGCCGTTGTTCAGCGCCAGGGCGACGCCGGCCGCGACGGCGATCACCGCGAGCACAGCGAGGATCCACAGCTTGCCGCGGCCGCTGCCCCGGTTGCCGTGGCCCTCGAAGCCGCCGTCGTCACCGCCGCCGTACCCGCCGGTGGGCAGGATCGGCTGCGGGATGGCGGCCGTGCCGGAGTGCTCCGGGTGCGGCATGACCGCCGTGCCGGCGAACCCGGCCGCGGGCGTGCGCGGGCCCTCGTGCATGTCCACCGGCCCGGTGTTCCAGGTGCCGGTGTGGCCGCCCTGCTCGTAGAGCATCTGCAGCGCGTACTGGACCAGTCCGCGCATCTCCTCGGCCGTCTGGAAACGGTCGTCCGGGTCCTTGGCGAGGGAGCGCATCACCAGCCCGTCCAGCTCGGGCGGGCAGGCGTCCGAGGCCTCCGAGGGGGGCGTGGGGATGTCCTGGACGTGCTGGTAGACCACCGACAGCGGCGTCTCGCCGGTGAACGGCGGGCGCAGCGCCAGCAGTTCGTACATCAGGCAGCCGGTGGCGTACAGGTCGGAGCGGTGGTCGACGGCCTTGCCGAGCGCCTGCTCCGGGGAGAGGTACTGCGGGGTGCCCATGACCATGCCGGTCTGCGTCATCGTCGTGGACGCGCCGTGCATGGCGCGGGCGATGCCGAAGTCCATCACCTTCACGGCGCCGTTGTGGGTGATGATGACGTTGGCCGGCTTGATGTCGCGGTGCACGATGTTGTGCTGGTGCGAGTAGGCCAGGGCCTCCAGGACGCCCGAGACGATGATCAGCGCCTGCTCCGGGCCCGGGGCCTCCGCGTTCATCAGCAGGTCGCGGATGGTGCGGCCCTCGACCAGCTCCATCACGATGTACGGCACGGACTGGCCGCCCATCATGTCCTCGCCGGAGTCGTACACGGCGACGATCGCGTGATGGTTGAGGCCGGCCACCGACTGGGCCTCGCGCGTGAAGCGCGCCTTGGACACCGGGTCCTCGGCCAGGTCGGAGCGCAGCAGCTTGACGGCGACGGTACGCCCGAGGCGTACGTCCTCGGCGGCGAACACCTCGGCCATGCCGCCCCGGCCGAGCCGGTGCGTGAGCCGGTACCGGCCGTCGCCGACCAGCCCGCCGTTGCCCCAGTTGTCCGGCGCGTCCGACATGCCGCCGCCAGTCGCCTCGGGGTCGGACGGGCCCTGAGCGCGCTGCTGCTGTGCCATCAGTCCTCGCCGTCGTTTCTGCCCGCGGTGCGCGCGGTGTTGTCACGGTCTCCGTCGGCCACGCTACAGCCTCTGCCGGGGCCTTCGGTCCGGGACGGGCTGCCGGATCCGGCACGCGACGGACCGGTCATCAAACCCGCACTCCGTACCGTCGTGCAAATTCCGTGTACCGGCGGGACGGCCGCTGTAACGCTTCCGCGACGCTTCTTTCGCGTACGGTCACGGAACGGGCACCACGCTTGACGTGTCGGTGCCCTGGGGCAGACTTGGCCGGGAATAGCGCTTTCGATCCACGACAGCGACGACGACAGGCTACGACGGGGCAGGTCACCGACGGCGGTGCCGGACGCCGGAGAGGCTACGGGGGACGCGGAACATGAGCCAGGACGGCGCACAGGGCCGGCACACGGGGCGGGCGCTCGCGGGCGGACGCTACCAACTGCGGGACCTGCTCGGCCAGGGTGGCATGGCCTCGGTGCACCTCGCCCACGACACGGTGCTGGACCGCCAGGTCGCGATCAAGACGTTGCACACGGAACTCGGGCGGGAGCAGGCGTTCCGTGAGCGCTTCCGCCGCGAGGCCCAGTCCGTGGCGAAGCTCACGCACACCAACATCGTCTCGGTGTTCGACACCGGCGAGGACGACGTGGACGGCATGACGACGCCGTACATCGTCATGGAGTACGTCGAGGGCCGTCCGCTCGGCTCCGTGCTCGACGAGGACGTGCGGCAGCACGGCGCGATGCCCGCCGACAAGGCGCTGAGGATCACCGCCGACGTGCTGGCGGCGCTGGAGATCAGCCACGAGATGGGGCTGGTCCACCGCGACATCAAGCCCGGCAACGTGATGATGACCAAGCGCGGCGTGGTCAAGGTGATGGACTTCGGCATCGCCCGCGCCATGCAGTCCGGCGTGACGTCGATGACGCAGACCGGCATGGTCGTCGGCACCCCGCAGTACCTCTCCCCGGAGCAGGCGCTCGGCCGGGGCGTCGACGCGCGCTCCGACCTGTACTCGGTCGGCATCATGCTGTTCCAGCTGGTCACCGGCAGACTGCCGTTCGACGCGGACTCCCCGCTCGCCATCGCCTACGCGCACGTGCAGGAGGAGCCCCCGGTCGCCTCCTCCGTCAACCGCTCGCTGCCGCCGGCCGTGGACGCGCTGATCGCCCGCGCGCTGAAGAAGAACCCGAACGAGCGCTTCCCCAGCGCGGAGGCCATGCGCGGGGAGTGCCTGCGGGTGGCGCAGTCCTTCCAGGCGGCCCCGCCCAGCATCGTGCCCGGCGGCCAGACGCCCAGCGGCGCCGGTGTCGGCTCCGCGGTCTTCCCGCCGGTCGACCGGTCCGGCCAGGCGCCCGCGGGCAGCGTCCAGACGCCGTACCAGCCGACGCCCCCGCCGCCGAACCCGTACGGCTCCCCCGCCCCGGCCACGCCCGCCCCGTCGTACGGCTACCCGCAGCAGGGCGGCTACCCGACGCCGTACGCCCAGCAGGGCCCGTCGACGCCCGCGCCGTACACGATCTCGCCGCAGGGCTCCGGCAGCGGCGGTGCGAGGCGCGGCCGGAACACTCCGGTGATCGTCGCCTCGGTCCTCGTCGCGGTGCTGGCGGTCGGCGGCCTGGTCACGGCGCTGGCGCTCAACAACGGGGACGACAAGGACCCGCGGGCGGGCGGCGCGTCCGCCTCGACGGCGAAGCCCGAGGGCTACCGCGGTCCGGACACGTCCAAGACGATCGACCCGGAGAAGTGCGAGGACCCGCAGGAGGCGTACAACGACCCCGACAAGGTCCAGCTGCCCGACTTCAAGTTCAAGCACATCGCCTCGGTGAAGGCGTGCTTCCAGGCCGCGGGCTGGGGCGGCAACCTCAAGATCGTCGAGGTGGACGAGAACACCTACGGCGAGGGGTCGGTCCGCGAGCAGTTCCCGCCGGCCGGCACCGACGTCGATCCGGAGGACATGCCGCAGATCACACTCAAGGTCTCGACGGGCAACCCGCCGACGTCCTGACCCGGCGGCTCCGCGTCCGCGGAGCGCCCGCACGCGTACGGAAGGGGCCCGGCACGGATGCCGGGCCCCTTCGGTGCGGTCGGACGGGGGCGGTCCCCCGGTCCATGAGGCGGTTTACAGGTACGGGCCGCCCGAGCGGCCGCCCGGGTGGGAGTCCTCGGGTCCCTCGGCGACACCCGGCGGCAGCGCGCGGCGCATCTGCTCCAACTGGGCGCGCGCCGCCATCTGCTGGGCGAAGAGCGTCGTCTGGATCCCGTGGAAGAGCCCTTCCAGCCAGCCCACCAGCTGGGCCTGCGCGATGCGCAGCTCCGCGTCGCTGGGGGTGGCCTCGTCCGTGAAGGGCAGGGAGAGCCGCTCCAGCTCCTCGACCAGCTCCGGCGCCAGGCCGTCCTCGAGCTCCTTCACCGAACTGGCGTGGATCTCCTTGAGGCGGTTGCGGCTGGCCTCGTCGAGAGGAGCGGCACGCACCTCCTCCAGCAGCTGCTTGATCATGCTGCCGATCCGCATGACCTTCGCCGGCTGCTCCACCTGCTCCGTCACCGGGGTCTCACGGGAGTCCTCGTCCCCCTTGCCGCCGCTGAGCGCCATACCGTCCTGGCCCACGACCAGGATCTGCGGATTCTCCGGCGACCGTTCGTTCCTCGGCATCTCCATTCGACCATTGTCGCGCACGCCCCCTCCCCGGCACGGTGCCGCCCCCGGTAGCGGCCGCCCCGCGGGGTCCTCCGGACGGCCCTGTCCGACATGCCGGTCCCGTCCGCCGGTGCGAGGCTGTTGGCGTCCATCCGGCCCATCTTGCCGACGGTGCGGCCGAGCACCGGCCGGCGCGGGAGGTCACGGCCGTGACTCCATCGCTGCGCACACTGGGGGCGACGCTCGTTCTGGCGGCGGGCGCCGTGCTGACGCCGTACAGCCCCCTCGCGGGACCCCCGACCGCCGGCACGGCGTCCGGGGCGGAGCGCACGATCACCGGCACGGCGTCCGGGGCGGAGCACACGCCGCCGGGCGCCGACAGCGCCGGGAGCGCCCAGGCGCGCGCGGTGCCCCGTTCCCCCTCCGCCTCCCCGTCGTCCTCGGTCTCGCCCTCGCCCTCGCCCTCCGCGTCCCGGACCGGAGACGGGCCGGGCGAGGGACGCGACCGGCCCGGGCGGCGGGAGACGGCGGGGGAAGGGTCCCGGGACACCGCGCCGTCCCGGCGGGGCGCCGAGGAGGAGGGCTCGGACCCCCGCGGGGCGGCCGGACGGCCGGACGGCGACGGGGCACGGCGGCCCGACGCCCGGCTCGACGCGTCCGCCCCGGCGGAGGTGGGGGACGGCGCGGCGGAGGAGTCTCCTGCCGGTGACGCGGGCGGGGCCGCCCCGTCCGCGCCCGCCTCCTCGGCGGCGGCTCCGGTGCCCGCCGCCTCGTCGCCGGCCGCTGAGCCGGACGCGGTCGCGGGCACCGCCGCCCAACCGGTGCTGCGGATCCTGCCGCTGGGCAGCGGCCTGGTCCTCATCGGCCTCGGCTGCGCCCTCGCCCACCTGGGACTGCGGTTGCGCCAGGAACGCGGAGCGCGCTGACCACCGGCCTCGCCGGACTCAGTTGGGCGTGATCAGCAGGACCTTGCCGATGTGGGAGCTGTCCTCCACCACCCGGTGCGCCTCGGCGGCGTCCGGCATGGGGATCTCCCGGTCGATCACCGGACGGACGTGACCGCCGGACACCAGCGGCCACACGTGCTCCCGCACGGCCGCCACGATCGCGGCCTTCTCCTCCAGCGGGCGGGCGCGCAGGGTGGTGGCGGTGATCGCGGCGCGCTTGGCGAGCAGGGCGCCGATGTTCAGCTCGCCCTTCACCCCGCCCTGCATGCCGATGATCACGAGCCGGCCGTTCACGGCGAGGGCCTGCACGTTGCGGTCCAGGTACTTGGCGCCCATGTTGTCCAGGATGACGTCCGCGCCCCTGCCCTCGGTGGCCTCCCGCAGCTCGGCCACGAAGTCCTGCTCGCGGTAGTTGATCAGGATGTCCGCGCCCAGCTCGGCGCAGCGCTCCAGCTTCTCCTTCGTGCCCGCGGTGACGGCGACCTTCGCCCCGACGGCCTTGGCGAGCTGGATCGCCATGGTGCCGATGCCGCTCGATCCGCCGTGCACGAGGAACGTCTCGCCGGGGCGCAGGTGGGCGACCATGAAGACGTTCGACCACACCGTGCAGACCACCTCGGGCAGCGCGGCGGCCCGGTCGACGGTGAGCCCCTCGGGGACGGGCAGCAGCTGCCCCGCGGGGACGACCGCCTTCTCGGCGTAACCGCCGCCGGAGAGCAGCGCGCAGACCTCGTCGCCGACGGCCCAGCCGCTCACCCCGGGACCGATCCGGGCGATCCGGCCGGAGCACTCCAGGCCGGGGTGGGGGGACGTGCCGGGCGGCGGGTCGTAGAAGCCCTGGCGCTGCAGGATGTCGGCGCGGTTGACGGCCGCGGCCACCACGTCGACGAGGACCTCGCCCTCGCCGGCCACCGGATCGGGGACCTCGTCCCAGACCAGCGCCTCGGGCCCACCGGGTTCGGGAATCGTGATCGCATGCATGAGGGGGACGGTACTCCGGGAGGCGGTGCCCACGGCTCACCCCGGGGAGTCGCGTCCGCCCCCGGGGAGTCACGTCCGCCCCCCGGACGCCCGGCGCGGACGCCGGAAAATCCGCGTGCGGGACCGATGAGTTTGCGCGACGGTGAAGGTCTGCCCATGCGTAGCCCACGTACGCGGAAGGACCCGAAGCATGAGCACGCAGACGTCCGGCCTGGCGATCGAGACCACGGGCCTGGTCAAGACCTTCGGCGAGACACGGGCCGTCGACGGCGTGGACCTCACGGTGCCCACCGGCACGGTCTACGGCGTCCTCGGGCCGAACGGCGCCGGCAAGACCACCACCGTGAAGATGCTCGCCACCCTGCTGCGCCCGGACGGCGGTGAGGCCCGTGTCTTCGGTCACGACGTCGTGCACGACGCCGACGCGGTCCGCTCCCGGGTGAGCCTCACCGGCCAGTACGCGTCGGTGGACGAGGACCTCACCGGCACCGAGAACCTGGTCCTGCTCGGCCGGCTGCTCGGGCACCGCAAGCCCGCGGCCCGTGAGCGCGCCGCCCAGTTGCTGGAGGCGTTCGGTCTCACCGAGGCGGCGGGCAGGCAGATCAAGCACTACTCGGGCGGCATGCGGCGCCGCATCGACATCGCCGCGTCCATCCTCAACACCCCTGACCTGCTGTTCCTCGACGAGCCCACCACCGGCCTCGACCCGCGCAGCCGCAACCAGGTGTGGGACATCGTGCGCGCGGTCGTCGCCCAGGGCACCACGGTGCTGCTGACCACGCAGTACCTGGACGAGGCCGACCAGCTGGCGTCCCGCATCGCGGTGATCGACACGGGCCGGGTGATCGCCGAGGGCACCAAGGGCGAGCTCAAGGCGTCCGTGGGCGCCGGTTCCGTCCATGTGCGGCTGCGCGATCCCGACCGGCGCGGCGACGCCGAGCGGCTGCTGCGCGAGATGCTGCTCGCCGAGGTGCAGCTGGAACCCGACCCGGTGGCGCTCACCGCCCGGCTCAACGCCGCGACCAGCGACAGCGCCGCCGACCAGGCCGCACGGGCCCTCACCGAGCTGTCCCGGACCGGGATCACCGTCGACAACTTCTCCCTCGGCCAGCCGAGCCTCGACGAGGTCTTCCTCGCGCTGACCGGCCATGAGACCGGCGCCGAGGACGGCACCGGCACCGACACGAAGGACGAGGTGGCGGCATGAGCACGGCCACGAGCACGGAGACCAAGGAACTCGCGCCGGTCAGCACCGAGTCCCTGGCGGCCCTGCTGGTCGCCAAGGAGCGGCCGCAGCGGCCCAGCTCCCTGTCCACGTCCCTGACGTTCGGCTGGCGCGCCATGCTGAAGATCAAGCACGTGCCCGAGCAGCTCTTCGACGTCACCGCGTTCCCGATCATGAACCTGCTGATGTTCACGTACCTCTTCGGCGGTGCGCTGGCGGGGTCGCCGACGGACTACATCCAGTTCGTCCTGCCGGGCATCCTCGTGATGTCGGTCGTCATGATCACCATGTACACCGGCGTCTCGGTGAACATCGACATCGAGAAGGGCGTCTTCGACCGCTTCCGCTCACTGCCGATCTGGCGGCCCTCGGCGATGGTCGGCTACCTGCTCGGCGACGCCCTGCGCTACACCATCGCCTCCGTGATCATGCTGTGCATGGGCCTGCTGCTCGGCTACCGCGCCGACGGCGGCGTCCTCGGGGTGGTGGCCGGGATCGCGCTCCTGCTGCTTTTCTCGTTCGCCTTCTCGTGGATCTGGACGATGTTCGGGCTGCTGCTGCGCACCGAGAAGTCGGTGATGAGCGTCAGCATGATGGTGATCTTCCCGCTCACCTTCCTGTCCAACGTCTTCGTCGACCCGCGCACCATGCCCGGCTGGCTCCAGGCCTTCGTCAACAACAGCCCGGTGACCCATCTGGCCTCGGCGGTCCGCGGGCTGATGGCCGGCGACTGGCCGGCCGCCGACATCATGTGGACGCTGGGCTGGTCGGCCGTGTTCATCGTCGTCTTCGGGCCGGTCACGATGCGGCTCTACAACCGCAAGTAGGGCGGTCCAGGGCAGCAGGGCGGTCCAGGACGCGGTACGGCCCCGAGGAGTCGAGCGAGTCGCTCCTCGGGGCCGTCGCCTTGTGCGGCCGCGGAGACGGTTCTCAGCGGGCGGGAACGGCTCTCAGTTACGGAGAGGGCGGACGTCCGGGGCCACCTGAGTGACCGGTGTGGCCCGCACGATCGTGATCAGCCGGTCCGTCAGCTCCAGCGTTCCGACCTCCCGGTCGTCGTAGCCGAGCACCCGGTGCCCGCGTACGACGCTCACCACCAGGTCGTCCAGCTCCCGCGGGGTCTTCCCCACCTCGGCCTTTATGACCGGCCGTTCCACCACGTCCAGCCCGGTGCCCTGCTGGATCAGGTCCTCCATGACCATGCCCGCGGCCGGGCTCAGCACGGAGAGGCCCAGCAGCCGCCCGGCCGCGCTGGCGCTGGTGATGACCGCGTCGGCGCCCGACTGCTTGAGCAGCGGCGCGTTCTCCTCCTCGCGGACCGCGGCGACGATCTTCGCGTTCCGGTTGAGCTGGCGCGCCGTCAGCGTCACCAGGACCGCGGTGTCGTCGCGCTGGGTCGCGATGATGACCTGGCGGGCCCGCTGGAGCTCGGCCCGCTTCAACACCTCGCTGCGCGTCGCGTCGCCTATGACGCCCGCGTAGCCGTCCGCCGTGGCCGCGTCGATCGCCTTGGTGCTGGGATCGACCACCACGACCTGCTCCTTGCGGAGCCCCGTCGCACAGACCGTCCTGATCGCGGACCTTCCCTTGGTCCCGAACCCGACGACTACGGTGTGATCGCGCAACGTGGACCTCCAGCGGGTCAGTCGCCATTCCTCCCGGGTACGTTCGGTGAGGGCCTCGAGAGTGGTGCCGACCAGGATGATCAGGAACATCACCCGCAGCGGCGTGATGACGAAGATGTTGGTGAGCCGGGCCGCGTCCGTCACCGGCGTGATGTCGCCGTACCCCGTGGTGGAGAGGGTGACGGTCGCGTAGTAGAACGCGTCGAGGAGATCGACGGGTCCGTCGGAGTTGTCGTGGTAGCCGTCGCGGTCGGCGTACACGATGAGCGCCGTCACCACGAGCACCAGCAAGGCCATCGACAGCCGCTTGGCGACCTGGCGGATCGGGTGCTCCACCAGTTTGCGCGGCAGCTTGACCCGATGGGTCACCAGATGTTCGTCGGCTTGACGGGCGATGACGTCCTGGCCCGGAAGTTTCACGTGAAACACACCCCGATTCCCCCGGACGCCCAGGGCAGGTCCAGCAGTTCCGCCTCCTGTCCGGGCTTGGCGCCTCCCGGCGGTACGACGGCCAGCGCGTCCGCCGCGGCGATCCCGCGCAGCATGGCCGGACCGTTGTAGAGCAACGGCAGCGCCCGGTCACCGCGCAGGGCGACGGGAACCAGCCGCGTGTCGTGCGGGTGCCCCTGCACCGCGTCCCTGAGGGGCAGTGTGTACCCCTCCGAGGCGGGACGGGCCGCGAGGGTCCGCAGCAGCGGCTCGGCGAGGGTGACCAGACCGGACACGGCCGCGAGCGGGTTGCCCGGCAGGCCGACGAGGTACTGCTTCCCCGTGATCCTGGCCAGCAGCATCGGGTGACCGGGACGCACCGCGACCCCGTCCACCAGCAGCTCGGCGCCGAGCCGCCGCAGAGTGGGGTGCACATGGTCGACCGGGCCCGCGGCGGTGCCGCCCGTGGTGACCACGACATCGGCGTCGCAGGCCGTCAGCACCCGGCGCAGGGCGTCCTCGTCGTCCCCGACCCGCCGTACGTCGACGACATCGGCGCCGAGCGCGCGCAGCCACGGTGGCAGCAGCGGGCCCAGCGCGTCCCGGATCAGCCCGTCGTGCGGCAGGCCCTCCCCGAGCAGTTCGTCGCCGAGCACGCACACGGCGACACGGGGGCGGGGGACGACGGTGAGCGTGTCGTACCCGGCGGCCGCGGCCATGCCGAGCACCGGCGGGGTCACCAGCGTGCCCGCGGGCAGCAACTGGTCGCCGTTGCGGCACTCCTGGCCGCGCGGGCGGATGTCCTGGCCGTGTGAGACGGTGTGCGGCGCCCGGGTGGCGGCGGTGGCGTACAGCCGGCCCTTGTCGTCGGTGCGGCCGTGCTCGCTGCGGAGCACGGCGGTGGTGTCCGGCGGGACACGGGCGCCGGTGGCGATCCGGACGGCCTCCCCGTCGGTCAGCGGCGCGTGCGCGGTGTGCCCGGCGAGGACGCCCTCCTCCCGTACGTCCCAGGGGCCGGGGCCGGAGACCGCCCAGCCGTCCATCGCGGAGGTGTCGAACGACGGCAGGTCGGTCAGCGCGATCAGCGGGGCGGCCAGGGTGAGGCCGAGCGCGGAGGACAGCGGGACCGGGACGGGGGTGAGGTACCCGGTGCGGTGGTCGCCGCCCCGGCAGGGGGCGCGTCCGGCGATCGCGCGGGCCTCCGCCCAGTCGGTGCCGTCGCGGTGCGCGGGAGCGCCGGGGGCGGGGGCGCCGGAGGCGGAGGAGGCGGGGGCGGAGGAGGCGGGGGCGGAGGAGGCGGGGGCGCCGTGGGTGCGGGCGCCCGGGGCGTGGGAGCCGTTCACGAGGGCGAGCGCCTCCTCGATGTCGAGGTCGTCGGCGTCCGCACCGGCCCGGGGCGTGCGCGCGGTCATCCGGCGTCCGTGCGGGTCTCGGGTTCCGCGCCGCCCGAGGGGGAGGCGGGGGCGGTGGCGTCCTGGGTGTCCTCCTCGGCCCAGCGGTTGGCCAGTGCGACGGCCTTGCGGGCCGCTTCGGCCACGGCGTCGGCGTCGCCACCCGCCCGCGCGGCCGCGAAGCCGACGAGGAAGGTGGTCAGCGGGGCGGCCGGCCGCGCCACCCCGTGGGCGGCGTCCCGGGCCAGGTCGAGCAGCACGCCGGTGTCGACGTCCAGGTCGATGCCCAGCTCGTCCTTGACTGCGGAGATCCATTCGTCCAACACGTGTCCATGCTCCCTGATGCGTGCCCTGGCAGTGGCGATGTCGTCCCAGGTGTCGCAGTCGAAGGACGCCACCGGGCCGGAGATACGGAGAAGGTCGAGGGCGCCGGTGAGCCGGCGCACGGGCAGCCCGGCCGCGCCGCCGTGCCGGGCGGTGAGCACGGCCAGCTCACGGCGCAGGGAACCGGTGCGGTACGCGGCCACCAGCGGCTGGTCCCGGCCGTCGGAGTCGGTCAGCAGCACGCCGTCGGCCGCGCCTCGGCGCAGGGCGTCCAGCAGTGCGGCGACGGTGCGGCCGTCGAGGAAGGGCAGGTCGGCGGAGAGCAGCACGACGTGCTCGGCGGTGACGTGCCGCAGTCCGGCGTCGAGGGCGGCGAGAGGACCGCCGCCCGGCGGGTCCTCGCGGGCCCAGGTGACGGGGCGCGCGGTGGGGCGGGGGCCGGCCACGACCACCGTGGTGCGGGCGTCGGCGCAGGCCGCGAGCACCCGGTCGAGCAGCGGCCGTCCGCCGACCCGTACGGCCGGCTTGTCGGCACCGCCCAGCCGCCGGGCCGCACCGCCGGCGAGCACGACGGCGTCGTACGCGGCGTCGTGCGCGGTGCTGTGCGTGGTGTCGGGCACAGCGGCGGGCGCAGTGGCGGGCGGCTGGTGCTCGGTCATCCCCCGAGTATGCGTGCCCCCGCGATCACAGGGAACGCGGGGGCGCGTGGGAAGAGGTGGGCGGTCCGCCGGGGGACGGGGAGGTCGGACGGCGGGCCGGTGAGGTCAGACGGAGGACCGCCAGGCCGGACGGAGAACCGGTGAGGTCAGACGGAGGACCGCCAGGCCGGACGGAGAACCGGTGAGGTCAGACGGAGGACCGCCAGGCCGGACGGAGAACCCGCCAGGCCGGGCGGTCCCGGTCACAGCGTCCGCAGCAGCACCGCCGGCTGTTCCACGCAGTCGGCCACGTACCGCAGGAATCCGCCCGCCGTGCCGCCGTCGCACACCCGGTGGTCGAAGGTGAGCGAGAGCTGCACGACCTGCCGGACCGCCAGCTCGCCCTCGTGCACCCACGGCTTGGGGACGATGCGGCCGACGCCGAGCATGGCGGCCTCGGGGTGGTTGATGATCGGCGTGGACCCGTCGACGCCGAACACCCCGTAGTTGTTCAGGGTGAACGTGCCGCCGGTGAGCTGCGCGGGCGTCAGCGTGCCCGCGCGTGCCGCCTCGGTCAGCCGGGCGAACTCCGCCGTCAGCGACTCCGCGTCCCGCGCGTGCGCGTCGCGGACCACGGGGACGACCAGTCCTCGCTCGGTCTGCGCCGCGAACCCGAGGTGCACGTCCGCGTACCGGACGATCTCCCTGGTCCCGGTGTCCACCGAGGCGTTCAGCTCCGGGTGGCGGGCGAGGGCGGCCGTGCAGATCCGGGCCAGCAGCGCCAGCACGGAGATCTTCGGTCCGCCCGCCGCGTTCATCGCGGCCCTGGTCCGCATCAGCTCCGTCGCGTCGGCGTCCACCCAGCAGGTCGCGTCCGGTATCTCGGTGCGGCTGCGGGAGAGCTTGTCGGCGACGGCGCCGCGGATGCCCTTGAGGGGGACGCGGGTGACCGACGGGGTGCTCCCGGAGGACGCGGCCGGCGCCGGGGTGGCCGTCGGGACCGGTGCGGCGGCGGTGGCCGCTGTGTCCGTGCGGTCCTGGGACGCGGCGGCTCGCAGCGCGTACTCCACGTCCGCGCGCAGGATCAGCCCGTCGGGGCCGGAACCGGTCAGCTCCCGCAGGTCCAGGCCGTTCTGCCGGGCCAGCCTGCGGACCAGCGGGGAGATCACGGGGACCGGGCCGTCCGCCGGGGCCTTGCCGCCGCCGGACTGCGGGTCGGGCGTGCCCTGCGGGGTGTCCGCCGGCCGCGTCGCCCGCGCGGGCTCCGGCGTCCTGGGCCGCCCGTTCACCGCGAGGCCGGTGGAGCGGACCCGGCGGCGCCGGGCCGGGGCGTGCGAGGTGCCGTAGCCGACCAGCACGTTGCCGGAGCCCTCGGCGGCCGGCTTCCGGCCGCTCGCGCCGTCGGAGCCCGCGGTGTCCGCGCCGGCCGGGTCCCCGGCCGGGCGGCCGTCCGCCGTCTCCCCGACCGCCACCGTCAGCAGCGGGGCGCCCACCGGCAGTTCGGTGCCCTCCGCGCCGAAGCGGGCGGTGACCACACCGCCGTAGGGGCAGGGCACCTCCACCATCGCCTTGGCCGTCTCGACCTCGACGACCGGCTGGTCCACGACGACCACGTCACCGACCTCGACCAGCCAGCGCACGATCTCCGCCTCGGTGAGCCCCTCACCGAGGTCGGGCAGCTTGAACTCCAGCACCTGTGCCATCAGCTCTCGGCCTCCCACTGCAGACGCCCCACGGCGTCCAGGATCCGGTCCACACCGGGCAGGTGGTGACGCTCCAGCATCGGCGGCGGGTACGGCAGGTCGAACCCGGCCACGCGCAGCACCGGCGCCTCCAGGTGGTGGAAACAGCGCTCCGTGATCCGGGCCGCGATCTCCCCGCCGGGGCCGCCGAAACCGCCCGACTCGTGGACGACGACCGCGCGTCCCGTCCGCCGCACCGAGGCGCACACCGTCTCGTCGTCGAACGGCACCAGTGAGCGCAGGTCGACGACCTCCAGGTCCCAGCCCTCGGCCTCGGCCGCCTCGGCCGCCTCCATACAGACGGGGAGGGACGGCCCGTAGGTGATGAGCGTGGCGCTCCGGCCGGGGCGACGCACCACCGCGCGGCCGATCGGCTCGACGGCCGTCGGCTCCTCCGGGTTCCAGGCGTCCTTGGACCAGTAGAGCCGCTTGGGCTCCAGGAAGACCACCGGGTCGTCGGAGGCGATGGACGCCCGCAGCAGGCCGTACGCGTCGGCGACGGTCGCGGGCGTGACGACATGGAGCCCCGGAGTCGCCATGTAGTACGCCTCGGACGCGTCGCTGTGGTGCTCGACGCCGCCGATGCCGCCGCCGTAGGGGATGCGGATCGTGAGGGGGAGCGGCATCGTGCCGCGGGTGCGGTTGCGCATCTTCGCCACGTGCGAGACGAGCTGCTCGAACGCGGGATAGGCGAAGGCGTCGAACTGCATCTCCACGACCGGCCGCAGCCCGTACATGGCCATGCCGACGGCCGTGCCGAGGATGCCCGCCTCGGCCAGCGGCGTGTCCGTGCAGCGGTCCTCGCCGAACTCCTTGGCCAGGCCGTCGGTGATGCGGAAGACGCCACCGAGCGTGCCGACGTCCTCGCCCATGACGTGCACGGACGGGTCGTCGGTCATGGCGTCGCGCAGCGCGCGCGTGAGGGCCTGCGCCATGGTGGCGGGCTTCACGGCGACGGTGGTCATGGCCGCGCTCCTTCCGCTTCGGCCTCGGCCGCCAGCTCGGCCCGCAGCTGCTCACGCTGCTCCAGCAGCTGGGGGGTGGGCTCGGCGTAGACGTGCGTGAACAGGTCCATGGGGTCGAGCTCCGCGTCCTGGTTCATGCGGGCGCGCAGGGACGCGGCCATGGTCTCGGCGTCCTGCCGGGCGGTCTCGACGCCGGCCTCGTCCAGCAGGCCGCGGCCGGTCAGCTCCCGCTCCAGCAGGGCGATCGGGTCGTGCTGTCTCCACGTCTCGACCTCGGCGTCGCCGCGGTAGCGGGTCGCGTCGTCGGCGTTGGTGTGGGCGTCCACGCGGTAGGTGACCGCCTCGACCAGGGTCGGCCCGCCGCCCGCGCGGGCGCGGCGCACCGCGTCGGCGAGGACCTCGTGCACGGCGGCCGCGTCGTTGCCGTCGACCAGGCGGCCGGGCATGCCGTAGCCGACGGCCTTGTGGGCCAGCGACGGGGCCGCGGTCTGCTTGGCGAGCGGGACGGAGATCGCGAAGCCGTTGTTCTGGACGAGGAAGACGACCGGGGCCTGCCAGACGGCCGCGAAGTTCAGCGCCTCGTGGAAGTCGCCCTCGCTGGTGCCGCCGTCGCCGACCAGGGCGAGCGCCACCACGTCGTCGCCCTTGAGGCGGGCGGCGTGGGCGAGACCGACGGCGTGGGGCAGCTGGGTGGCGAGCGGGGTGCTCAGCGGGGCCACCCGGTGCTCGTAGGGGTCCCAGCCGCTGTGCCAGTCGCCGCGCAGCAGGGTGAGGGTCTCGACCGGGTCCACGCCGCGCGCGACGACCGCGAGGGTGTCGCGGTAGCTCGGGAACAGCCAGTCGCGCTCCTCGAGCACCAGGGCGGCGGCGACCTCGCACGCCTCCTGGCCGGTGCTGGAGGGGTAGACCGCGAGACGGCCCTGCTTCGTGAGGGCGGTGGCCTGCGCGTTGTAGCGGCGTCCCTTCACCAGCTCCGCGTACAGCCGGCGCAGCAGTTCGGGGTCGGCCTCCGCCGCCGCCTCGGTGCCGAGCACGCGGTACGGCTCCGCGTCGGGCAGCAGGGGGCCGGGATCGGTGCGGGGCTGCCAGGCGGGCGGCGGGGTCGGCCGGTAGGCCCCCCGCTGCTCCATGACCGTCATGACGGCACCTCCTCGTGGGACGACTGACGGAGGCGCGGCGTCTGTGACGCGCCTCACCAACCGATTGTTCGGTCGTCGGCACATTTTGGCTACGGGTGGCACCAGGCTGTGGACAAACGGTTCTCCACGCCATGGGATAGAGGCAGGACGTCCACGGCTGAGAGGTGGGGGCGGGTGGCATCTGAACAAATGGCCGAGGGCCAGGAGGGGACGGGGCCACTGCCGCCGGCGCGGCCTCTCGACGCGATCGACCAGGACATCCTGCGGATGCTGCAGGCGGACGGCCGCGCGTCGGTACGGTCGGTCGCCGAGCGGGTGCACGTCTCCCGGGCGAACGCCTACGCGCGCATCAACCGGCTCGTGGAGGACGGCGTCATCCGGGGTTTCGGCGCCCGCGTCGACCACGAACGCGCCGGTCACGGCACATCGGCCTACATCACCCTGAAGATCGTGCAGAACACCTGGCGCACGGTGCGCGAGCAGCTCAGGCAGCTCCCGGGCGCCTCGCACATCGCCCTGGTGGGCGGGGACTTCGACGTACTGCTGCTGGTGCACACACCGGACAACCGGGCACTGCGCGAGCTGGTGCTGACCCGGATCCAGGCCATTCCCGAGGTGCTCAGCACCCGCACGCTGCTGGTGTTCGAGGAGGAGGACCTGGAGCCGCAGTGGTGACCCGCAGGCTCCGGCACCGCGGGGACCGTCCGGACGTCCGGCCCCCTGTCACGCCGTACCAGGATCTCGTGCCGGCCGTCCGGCGGCTTCCGGAAGGACGTCTCCAGCGGCAGCGAGCACAGGGGGCGGGCCGTCCGCCGGCCGTCCACCGGCGCGGTCCTCACCGGCGGCCGTCACCTGCCTTGCGCAGTCCTCCGAAGGCGAGCTGCGCCACCGCGTCGGCCACCTCGCGCTCGTTCATGCCGCGTCCGTCCGGCCGGTACCACTCCACGATGGAGTTGATCATGCCGAAGACCAGGCGGGTCACCAGCCGCACCTCTATGTCCTCCCGCACGTCCCCGTCGGCCGCCGCGGCCTTCAGCAGCTCGGCCACCCGGTGGTCGAACTCCCGCCGCCGCTCCAGCGCCCAGCGCTCGGTGTCCGTGTTGCCGCGCACCCTCAGCAGCAGCGTCACGTAGGGCAGTTCGGCGATCAGCACCTCGACCATGCGCCGTACGACGTACTCCAGGCGCTCGGCGGCGCGCCCCACCCGCGCGTGCTCCTCCTCGAGGATCCCGAAGAGACCGTCCAGCGCCCGGCTCACCGCGCGGCGCAGCAGCTCCTCCTTGCCGGCCACGTGGTGGTAGATCGACGACTTGGAGATGCCGGCGGCCTTGGAGAGGTGCTCCATGGACGTGCCGTCGTAGCCGCGTTCGTTGAACACCTGGACGGCCACGGACAGCAGCGTCTCCGGGGTGTAGGTGTCCCGCTTGGCGGTGGTCATGGGGTGTCCTCCGGCTGGTCGGCGGCGCACGCGTACCGGTAGAGCGCGAGGGACGGCGCGTACCTGCCGGACGGGTCCACCTCGTGCAGTTCGTCCAGCAGGGACCCGGCCCAGCCGCGGCCGAGGCGGCGGCTCCACTCGAACGGCCCGAGGGGGTAGTTCACACCGAGCCGCATCGCGGTGTCGATGTCCTCCTCGGTGGCGACGCCCTTGGCGACCGCGTCGACGGCGAGGTCGATGATCCGGGCCACCGTCCGCGCGACGATCATCCCGGGGACGTCCCCGATGACGCTCACCTTCTTGCCGAGCGCCTGGAACAGCCCGGTGGCCTGGGCGACCGTCGCCGCGGAGGTGTGCGCGGCGTGGGACAGGGCGATGCGCGTGGCCCTGCGGTAGTCCAGCGCCAGGTCGAAATAGACCACGTCGCGGAACTCCACGGAGGTCTGTCCGTCGGCCAGGACCAGCTGACCGCCGCTCGGCAGCACCAGGCGGGTGCCGTTGTCCTCCTCGGCCTCGCGCACCTCGATGCCCGCCCCGCGGATCAGGTCGAGCAGCTCCGCCGCGGGCCCGAGGCCGCCCTCGGCGACGACGTACGCGGGCGGCTCGGCGGGCTCGGCGGTGTGCGGCTCGGGGCGCTGGGCGCCCTCCCGGTGGTCGTACCAGCCGCGGCCGGTCTTGCGGCCGAGGCGGCCGGACTCGACCAGCCGGCGCTGCGCCAGGGACGGCTGGAAGCGCACGTCCTGGAAGAAGGCCTGCCACACCGAGTGCGTCACGGACTCGTTGACGTCCTGACCGATGAGGTCGGTCAGCTCGAAGGCGCCCATCCGGAAGCCGCCCGACTCGCGCAGCACCGCGTCGATGGTGGCCGGGTCGGCGCCCTGCGACTCGTACACCGCGAAGGCCTCGGCGTAGAAGGGGCGCGCGATGCGGTTGACGATGAAGCCGGGGGTGTCGGCGCAGGCGACCGGCGTCTTCCCCCAGGCGCGGGCCGTCTCGTACGCGCGCGTGGCGGAGGTGACGTCGGTGGCGAAGCCGGAGACGACCTCGACGAGCGGCAGCAACGGCGCCGGGTTGAAGAAGTGCAGGCCGACGAAGCGGCCGGGGACGCGCAGCGCGCCGCCGATCGCGGTGACCGACAGGGAGGAGGTGTTGGTGGCGAGGAGGCAGTCGTCGGCGACGACGTCCTCCAGCGTCCGGAACAGCTCCTGCTTGACGTCGAGGCGCTCCACGACCGCCTCGACGACGAGGGAGCAGCCGGCGAGGCCGGGCAGGTCGTCGACGGGAGTCAGACGGGCGCGGGCCGCGTCCCGCTCGTCCGCGGTGAGGCGCTCCTTCTCCACCAGGCGGTCGAGCCGGGCGCCGATCGTGCCGGCGGCCTTGTGGGCCTGGCCGGGGGCGGCGTCGTACAGCCGCACGGGATGGCCCGCGACCAGCGCGACCTGGGCGATTCCCTGCCCCATGGTGCCGGTGCCGACCACGGCCACGGGACTGCTGAGGTCGAGTGCTGTCATGTGCGCGATCCTCCCGCACGGTGTTTTCCACAGATGCGGCGGACCCCCTTGTCCCGACCGATCGTTCGGTTACTCTAACTCTGACCGCCCGTTCCTGACTACGTTTCCGCACAGGTCCAAGAGCTCGACGAAGAGTTCCTGAGACGAGGAGTTGGTCCCCCATGGCCGCCGAACTCACCGCGCCCGAGCTGATCGCCCGCCACCGTCCCACCCTGGACCAGGCCCTGGAAGCGATCCGCACACGCGCGTACTGGTCACCCCACCCCGAGCACCCGAAGGCGTACGGGGAGAACGGCAGCCTGGACATGGCCGCGGGCAAGGCCGCCTTCGACGCCCTGCTCGGCACCCGCATCGACCTGGACCAGCCCGGCACGGACGGCTGGGTGGACGGCGAGACCTCCCCGTACGGCGTCGAGCTGGGCACGAGCTACCCGCACGCGGACCTGGACGTGCTGCTGCCCGCCATGAAGGCCGGGATGCGCGCCTGGCGGGACGCGGGCGCGGAGACCCGCGCGGTGGTCTGCCTGGAGATCCTCCGGCGGATCAGCGACCGGACCATGGAGTTCGCCCAGGCGGTCATGCACACCTCCGGCCAGGCGTTCATGATGGCGTTCCAGGCCGGCGGCCCGCACGCGCAGGACCGCGGCATGGAGGCGGTGGCCTACGCGTACGCGGAGCAGGTGCGCACGCCCGACACCGCGGAGTGGACCAAGCCGCAGGGCAAGCGCGACCCGCTCGCCCTCACCAAGAGCTTCGTCCCGGTCCCGCGCGGCATCGGCCTGGTCATCGGCTGCAACACCTTCCCGACGTGGAACGGCTACCCGGGCCTGTTCGCCTCCCTGGCCACGGGCAACGCGGTCCTGGTCAAGCCGCATCCGCGCGCGGTGCTGCCGCTCGCGCTCACCGTCCAGGCCGCCCGCCAGGTGCTCACCGAGACCGGCTTCGACCCCAACCTGGTCGCGCTGGCCGCCGAGCGGCCCGGCGAGGGCATCGCCAAGACGCTCGCCACGCGCCCGGAGATCCGGATCATCGACTACACCGGCTCCACCGAGTTCGGCGACTGGCTGGAGAGCAACGCGCGCCAGGCGCAGGTGTACACGGAGAAGGCCGGCGTCAACACGGTCGTCGTGGAGTCGACCGGCGACTACAAGGGGATGCTGTCCAACCTGGCGTTCTCCCTGTCCCTGTACAGCGGCCAGATGTGCACCACCCCGCAGAACCTGCTGGTCCCCCGCGACGGCATCACCACCGACCAGGGCCCCAAGTCCTTCGACGAGGTCGCCGCCGACCTGGCCGAGGCGGTCGACGGCCTGCTCGGTGACGACGCCCGCGCAAGCGCCCTGCTGGGCGCGATCGTCAACCCGGACGTCAAGGCCCGCCTGGAGGCCGCCACCGAGCTCGGCGAGGTCGCGCTCGCCTCCCGCGAGATCACCCACCCGGAGTTCCCGGGCGCGGTGGTGCGCACGCCGGTGATCGTGAAGCTGGACGGCTCCAAGCCGGACGCCGAGGCCGCCTACATGAGCGAGTGCTTCGGCCCGGTCTCCTTCGTGGTCGCCGTCGACTCCGCCGCCGACGCGACGGAGCTGCTGCGGCGCACGATCCGCGAGAAGGGCGCGATGACCGTCGGCGCGTACACGACCTCCCCGGAGGTCGAGGAGGCCGTGCGGGAGGTCTGCCTGGAGGAGGCCGCCCAGCTCTCGCTGAACCTCACCGGCGGGGTCTACGTCAACCAGACGGCCGCCTTCTCCGACTTCCACGGCTCCGGCGGCAACCCGGCGGCCAACGCGGCCCTGTGCGACGGCGCCTTCGTCGCCAACCGCTTCCGGGTGGTCGAGGTGCGCCGCGAGGCCTGAGCCGCCTCAGGCGGATGCGCCCCCGGTGGCGCTCCAGTGGTACAGCGTCATGGCCACACTGGTCGCGAGGTTGTAGCTGGAGACCTGGGGGCGCATCGGCAGCGCCACCAGATGGTCGGCCCGCTCCCGCAGCTCGGCCGTGAGACCGGTGCGCTCCGACCCAAAGGCGAGCAGCGCGTCGTCCGGCAGCTTCAGGGAGCGGATGTCCTCGCCCTCCGGGTCCAGCGCGAAGACCGGTCCGGACGGCAGCTCGTCCACGGTGAGGCGTTCCACGGCGGTGGCGAAGTGCAGCCCCGCCCCGCCGCGCACCACGGTGGGGTGCCAGGGGTCCAGCGTCCCGGTGGTGACGACGCCGGTCGCCCCGAAGCCGGCGGCCAGCCGGACCACGGCCCCCGCGTTGCCCAGGTTGCGCGGCTGGTCCAGGACCACCACGGGCGCGGTGCGCGGCGCGCGCGCCAGCCTCGTCAGGTTGCCCGCGCGGTCCGGCCGCACGGCGAGCGCCGCGACGGCCGTGGGGTGCGGACGGGTCACCAGTGAGGCGTACGTCCCGTACGGCACCTCCGTCAGCAGCGCCGCCAGCGTGTCCCGCACGTCCTCGGCCAGCTCGTCGGCGAGCACCAGGGCGGCGGCCCGGTCGGCGGTGAGCGCGACGAGCACCTCGGCGCCGAAGCGCACGGCGTGCTTGAGGGCGTGGAAGCCGTCGAGCAGCACCGCGTCCGGGGCGGCCCGGCGCCATGCGGCCACCGGGCCGGCCGGTGACGCGGCGGACAGGTCGTGGACGGGGTCGCTCATGCCGAGCAGCCTACGTGCGCGGGCCCGGCGCTCCGTCGGCCGCCGGGCCGGCCTCCGCCGAACTCACGGCGGGCGGACCGTGCGGGCGCCGCGGCGGCGGGAGCGGGGCCGCGTCCGCGCGCGGGCGCAGCCGTCCCCGCGCGCGTGCCGCCAGGCGGCCGGTCCGGCGCAGGAAGGACGTGGGCAGGAAGACCGCGTCGGCCGCGATCATCGCCAGAGAGAAGAAGGGCAGCCCGAGCACCACGGCGATCACCGCGTGCTCCAGGATCATGAAGCTCAGCAGGGCGTTCTTGACCCGCCGGTTGAACAGCGTGAACGGGAAGGCGACCTGCACGACGACGGTCACATAGGTCACCAGCATCACCAGAGTGCCGCTGGCGGTGAGCAGCTCCGCCAGCGACGGCCAGGGGGAGAAGTACTCCAGGTGCAGCGGGTAGTGGACCGCGGTGCCGTCCTGCCAGCGGGAGCCCTGCACCTTGTACCAGCCGGCCGTGGCGTAGATCAGGCACGTCTCCGCCATGATCACCAGCAGCGCGCCGTTGTGCACGACGTTCGCGACGACGTCCAGCAGGATCCGCGGCTGCTCCGTCCTCGCCGGCCGCCCGGCCAGCCACCACACCGCCTGCCCGAGCCACACGGCCCACAGCAGCGCGGGTATGAACCAGTCCCCGTCCGTCCGGCCCGCTAGCGACCCCAGGAGCAGCACGATTCCGAGCACCGCCCACAGCGCGGGGCCCACCCGGTCGCGCGGCCGCTCCCCGCGCGCGCGTGCCCCGGCGGCCCGGTGCGCCCGCCGGGCGTCCAGGGACCAGACCCGGCCGCAGCGGGTGAAGACCAGATAGATCGCCATGATGTGCAGGACGTTGTCACCGCCGTCGCCCATGAAGACGCTGCGGTTCTGCAGCGTCAGGACGCCCACCATGAACAGCGCCGCCATGGTGCGGGTGCGCCAGCCGAGCAGCAGCAGGAGGCTGAACAGCACGGCCAGCGCGTAGACCGCCTCGAACCAGATCCGGCTGTCCGACCAGAGCAGCACGGTGAAGGCGTCGTTCGAGGCGACCAGCTGGGCGGCGAGGTCCCAGGCCCAGGGACTGTCGGGGCCGTAGAGCTCCTGCCGGTGGGGGTACTCGCGCAGCAGGAACAGCAGCCAGGTGAGGCCGAGGCCGATGCGCAGCACGGCGGTCTGGTACGGACCGAGGGCGGAGTCGGTGACCCGGGCGATCGCCCGGGGGACCGCCTGCGAGAAGCGGTTCACCCGATGCCTCCCCGGGTCTCGTCCTCGGGCAGCGACCACCAGGGCAGCACGCGGTACACGGCCTCGCCCGACACCTTCTCCTCGCTCCACGACGGCGGCGGCACGTCGGTGGTGCGCGAGCGGACCTGGACCCGGGCGACCTCGCCGTCCGCTCCCGCCGCGTCCGCCCGGTCCAGGCGCATGACCATGATCCGCCGCAGGTACGTCTCGGACAGCGCCCCGCGCAGACCCACCGGGCGGTTGTCGTCGTCGTGCGTGGAGACGTAGAAGTCCCAGGCGCGGCGCAGTTCGTTCTGCTGGGTGTGGCTGGGCGCCGGGTTGCCGTCGATGTCGCGTCCGTCCTGGGCCGACAGGTCGTACCAGCCGGTGGTGCGGCTGGCACCGTCCGGCGTGCGGATCTCGGCCCTGACCTGCACGGACACGTTCTGCTGCAGCGGGTTCGGCGCGAACAGCTTCCAGTTCTGCTCGAACTCCGGGTAGATCCAGTCGGCGATGGTCTCGCTGTGCTTCCTGCTCACCGTGTTCGGCGGCGCGACGTGCAGGAACGTCATCCCGAGGTGCACGCACACCACGACGGCGACGACCGCGAGGGTGAGTGCGACGCCGATCCGGTAGCGCAGGGAGAGGGCGGCGACTCCGGTGCGGGGTCCGCCGGAGGGGTCGCTCAGCGGCTGCGCGCCGGGCTGCTCCTCTCCGGCCACTCCGGTGCGGGGTCCGCCGGAGTCGCCGCTCAGCGGCTGCGCGCCGCCCTGGGCGCGAGCGGCCCTCTCCTCGCTGTCCGGTGACGCCTCCGGCCGCGGTACGACGGGCTCGTCCGGTTCGTCCGCCGGCGCCGCGGGTCCGGGCAGCGGGGCGCGCGGCCCCGGCGCGCCAGGCTCCGCGGGCCCGTGCCGGGCGTCCGAGCCCTTGTCCTGCGCGTCCATTCCGCCCCGATCCCCGAGTTCCCCGGTCCCTTGCCGCGTCCGCCCGGCCGCGAGCCCCCGCGGCGCGGGGCACGGCCGCTCCGCCGCGTCGCACGGAACGGTACTCAGCCCCGGCCGCCCGGGCACAGTCCCGTCGGCGCTCCGTCCCGTGGCGGTCGCCACACCCGGTCTCCGGGCGGCCGCCGGCGGCCGGCACCGGCAGGTTATCCACAGCGGTTGACACCTCGCGGCCCCCGTCTCACCATGGAACCGCACGAACCGAACGATCGGTCGGGAGCGTGCTCAGGGAAGCATCCAGGTCGAGGGGGACCCCATGGCGACAGCAGCCGCCCGCGATACGGCCGGCGGTCCGACCGCGTACGACGCACCGGCGGGCCCCGGTGACGCCGCCGCGCTCCAGAGTGCCTTCGACACGGCGGTCGCCGCCGACGAGCGGATCGAGCCGCGCGACTGGATGCCGGACGCCTACCGCGCCACGCTCGTCCGGCAGATCGCCCAGCACGCGCACTCCGAGATCATCGGCATGCAGCCGGAGGCCAACTGGATCACGCGCGCGCCCTCCCTGCGCCGCAAGGCCATCCTCATGGCCAAGGTCCAGGACGAGGCCGGGCACGGGCTGTACCTGTACAGCGCCGCCGAGACCCTCGGCGTGAGCCGCGACGAGCTGCTGGACAAGCTGCACGCCGGCCGGCAGAAGTACTCCTCGATCTTCAACTACCCGACGCTGACCTGGGCCGACGTCGGCGCCATCGGCTGGCTGGTGGACGGCGCCGCGATCACCAACCAGGTCCCCCTGTGCCGCTGCTCCTACGGCCCGTACGCCCGCGCGATGGTCCGCATCTGCAAGGAGGAGTCCTTCCACCAGCGCCAGGGGTACGAGCTGCTGCTGGCCCTCAGCAAGGGCACGCCGGAGCAGCACGCGATGGCGCAGGACGCGGTGGACCGCTGGTGGTGGCCGTCGCTGATGATGTTCGGCCCGCCCGACGACGAGTCGCAGCACTCCGCGCAGTCGATGGCCTGGAAGATCAAGCGGCACTCCAACGACGAACTGCGCCAGCGCTTCGTCGACATCTGCGTCCCGCAGGCGGAGTCGCTCGGCCTCACCCTCCCCGACCCGGACCTGCGGTGGAACGAGGAGCGCGGGCACCACGACTTCGGCGCCATCGACTGGTCGGAGTTCTGGGAGGTCCTCAAGGGCAACGGCCCGTGCAACGAACAGCGCCTGTCCCGGCGCAGGAAGGCCCACGAGGAAGGCGCCTGGGTCCGGGATGCGGCAGCGGCCCACGCGGCCAAGCACAGGAACGACACGACGGGAGCGACGCGCGCATGACCCACACCGACTGGCCGCTGTGGGAGGTCTTCGTGCGCTCGCGCAGGGGCCTGTCCCACACCCACGCCGGCAGCCTGCACGCCCCGGACGCGGAGCTCGCCCTGCGCAACGCGCGCGATCTGTACACCCGGCGCGGCGAGGGCGTCTCCATCTGGGTCGTGCCGTCCTCCGCCGTCACGGCCTCCTCGCCCGACGAGAAGGACCCCTTCTTCGAGCCGGCCGCCGACAAGCCCTACCGCCATCCCACCTTCTACGAGATCCCCGAGGGGGTGCAGCACCTGTGACCACGACACCCCCCGCGGACACCGTCCCCACGGCCGCCGCGCTCGCCCTCGGCGACGACGCCCTGGTGCTCTCCCACCGCCTCGGCGAGTGGGCCGGGCACGCCCCCGTGCTGGAGGAGGAGGTCGCCCTCGCCAACATCGCGCTCGACCTGCTCGGCCAGGCCCGGCTGCTGCTGTCGACGGCCGGTGACGAGGACGAGCTGGCCTTCCTCCGCGAGGAGCGCGCCTTCCGCAACCTCCAGCTGGTGGAGCAGCCCAATGGCGACTTCGCCCACACCATCGCCCGCCAGCTCTACTTCTCCGTGTACCAGCACCTCCTGCACGGCCGGCTGGCCTCCGGCGACGGCCCGTTCGCCCCGCTGGCCGGCAAGGCCGTCAAGGAGTCCGCCTACCACCGCGACCACGCCGAGCAGTGGACCCTGCGTCTCGGCGACGGCACGGACGAGAGCCACGCGCGGATGCAGCGGGCCGTGGACGCGCTGTGGCGCTACACCGGCGAGATGTTCCAGCCCGTCGAGGGGATCGACGACGTCGACTGGAGCGCTCTGGAGCGCACCTGGCTGGAAGTGATCGAGGACGTGCTGCGACGCGCCACGCTCACGGTGCCGAAGGGGCCGCGCTCGGGGGCCTGGAGGGCCGGCGCGGGCCGTCAGGGCCTGCACACCGAGCCCTTCGGCCGGATGCTCGCCGAGATGCAGCACCTGCACCGCAGCCACCCGGGGGCGACATGGTGACCACCACGCCCCTGGAGGAGCAGCTGCTGGAGCTCGCCGGCTCGGTGCCCGACCCCGAGCTGCCCGTGCTGACCCTGCGCGAGCTGGGCGTGGTCCGCGCGGTGCGGGCGCACGGCACGGACAGCGTCGAGGTCGACCTGACCCCGACCTACACCGGCTGCCCGGCCGTCGAGGTGATGAGCCTGGACATAGAGCGCGTGCTGCGCGAGCACGGCGTGCGCGAGGTCACCGTGCGCACGGTCCTCGCCCCCGCCTGGTCGACCGACGACATCACGGACGAAGGCCGCCGCAAGCTGCGGGAGTTCGGCATCGCCCCGCCCCGCACGGGCGCCGTCCCCGGCCCCGTCCGCGTCGAGCTGGGCCCCACACGCACACGCGACAGCGGCGCCGCCGGCGGGCCGGAGCCCGTGCGCTGCCCGCACTGCGACTCCCCCGAGACCGAGCTGCTCAGCCGTTTCTCCTCCACCGCGTGCAAGGCGCTGCGCCGCTGCCTGTCCTGCCGCGAACCGTTCGACCACTTCAAGGAGTTGTGATGGCCCGCTTCCACCGGCTCCGGGTGGCCGCGGTCGACCGGCTCACCGACGACTCCGTCGCCCTCACCCTCGCCGTCCCCCCACGACTGCGCGAGGAGTACCGCCACATCCCCGGGCAGCACCTCACGCTGCGCCGCGTCGCCGACGGCGAGGAGATCCGCCGCACCTACTCGATCTGCTCCCCCGCCCCCGACGGCGAGGCGCCGAGCACCCTGCGGGTCGGGGTGCGGCTCGTGGAGGGCGGCGCGTTCTCCACGTACGCGCTCAAGGAGATCGGCCTCGGGGACGAGCTGGAGGTCATGACCCCCGCCGGCCGCTTCACGCTCCCCCCGGCCCCCGGTCTGTACGCGGCCGTGGTCGGCGGCAGCGGCATCACGCCGGTGCTGTCGATCGTCTCCACACTCCTGGCCCGCGAGCCGGAGGCACGGTTCTGCCTGATACGCAGCGACCGGACGGCCGCCTCGACGATGTTCCTGGAGGAGGTCGCCGACCTGAAGGACCGCTACCCCGACCGGTTCCAGCTGGTGACGGCGCTCTCCCGGGAGGAGCAGCAGGCGGGACTGCCGTCCGGGCGGCTGGACCGGGAGCGGCTGGCCGCGCTGCTCCCGGCGCTGCTTCCGGTGGACCAGGTGGGCGGCTGGTTCCTGTGCGGACCGTACGGACTGGTGGAGGGCGCCGACCGGGCCCTGCGCGGGCTGGGCGTCCCCCGCTCCCGCATCCACCAGGAGATCTTCCACGTGGACTCCGGACCGGCCGCCCCCGCCGCCTCGGCCGCCCCCGCGCACAGCACGGTCACGGCACGGCTCGACGGACGCGGCGGCACCTGGCCCGTCCAGGCCGGCGAGTCCCTGCTGAGCGCGGTGCTGCGCAACCGGCCCGACGCGCCCTACGCCTGCAAGGGCGGCGTGTGCGGCACCTGCCGGGCGTTCCTGGTCTCCGGCGAGGTGCGCATGGACCGCAACTTCGCCCTGGAGCCGGAGGAGACGGAGGCGGGGTACGTCCTGGCCTGCCAGTCGCACCCGGTGACGGAGAAGGTGGAGCTGGACTTCGACCGCTGAGACCGCTGAGTCCGCCGGTCCCGCCCTGCGGGGCGGGCCGACGGACTCGGACGCTTCTCGGGGCGTCCCGGGCGACCGCTAGAGCACGTGACCCGGCTGCCCGTCGTCGGTGACGACGGGACGCCCCGCGGCCTCCCACACCTGCATCCCGCCGTCCACGTTCACGGCGTCGATGCCCTGCTGGGCCAGGTACATGGTGACCTGGGCCGACCGTCCGCCGGAGCGGCAGATCACATGGATCCGGCCGTCCTGCGGGGCGGCCTCGGTCAGCTCGCCGTAGCGGGCGACGAACTCGCTGACGGGGATGTGCAGCGCGCCTTCGGCGTGACCGGCCTTCCATTCGTCGTCCTCACGGACGTCCAGCAGGAAGTCGCCGTCCTTGAGGTCGCCGACCTGGACCGTGGGCACACCAGCTCCAAAACTCATGCACCCGACGCTACCGGACCGCGGGGCACACCCGGTTTCAGCCTTGCAGCGCCGCCAGCTCCGCCTCACGCTCGGCCAGCTGGGCCCGCAGCTGCGCGGCGATGTCCTCGAGGAGCTGGTCGGGGTCGTCGGGCGCCAGCCGCAGCATGGAGCCGATGGCGCTCTCCTCCAGGTTCCTGGCGACCAGCGTGAGCAGTTCCTTGCGCTGGGAGAGCCACTCCAGGCGGGCGTAGAGCTCCTCCGCCGGGCTCGGGGTGCGCTTCAGCTCCGGTCCCGCGGCCCACTCCTCCGCCAGCTCGCGCAGCTCCTCCGCGTTGCCACGGGCGTAGGCGGCGTTGACACGGGTGATGAACTCCTCGCGGCGGGCCCGCTCCTCGTCCTCCTGCGCCAGGTCGGGGTGGGCCTTGCGGGCGAGCTCGCGGTAGAGCTTGCGGGCCTCCTCGCTGGGCCGCACCCGTTCCGGGGGCCGCACCGGCCGGTCCGTGAGCATGGCGGTGGCCTCGGGGAACAGGCCGTCCCCGTCCATCCAGCCGTTCATCAGCTCCTCGACGCCGGGGATCGGCACCAGCCGGGCGCGCGCCTCGTCGGCCCGCCGGCGGTCCTCGGGGTCGTCGCTGCGGGCCGCCCTGGCCTCGAGGATCCGGGCGTCCAGCTCCTCGAGGCGGGTGTACAGGGGGCCCAGCTTCTGCTCGTGCAGCCGGGAGAAGTTCTCGACCTCGACGCGGAACGTCTCCACGGCGATCTCGAACTCGATCAGCGCCTTCTCCGCCGCCCGCACGGCCTGCTCCAGCCGCTCCTCGGGCCGCGTCGCGCCACCGCCGACGGGCGTACGCTGCGCGCCGGCGCCTTCACCCTGGTCACCTTCCGAGGTCGTCACCCGGACAGCGTAGGCCACCTGCGGGGGCGGCACGTCCCGTCACCGGGGTGTGCGCCCGGACCGGGCCGTCCTGGGGCGAACCGTCTCAGATCCCCGTCTCCGCGGCGATCCGGCCGGCCCGCACCGCCATCACCAGGTCCGTGTGGTCCGCCTCGGTGCGGTCGGCGTAGGCGACGGCGAACGCGGCGACCGCCTCGTCCAGTTCGTCGTTCCTGCCGCAGTAGCCGGCGATGAGGCGGGGGTCGGCGCTGTGGCTATGGGCGCGGGCCAGCAGGGCCCCGGTCATGCGGGCGTAGTCGTCGATCTGGTCGGCGGCCAGCGCGGCCGGGTCCACGCTGCCCTTGCGGTTGCGGAACTGCCGCACCTGGTACGGACGGCCGTCGACGGTGGTCCAGCCCAGCAGGCTGTCGCTTATCACCTGCATCCGCTTCTGGCCCTCGACCACCCGGCGTCCCTCGTGCTCCGCGTCCTGGGCGTCGAAGCCGGCGGCCGGGAGGTGCGGCATCAGGGCGGAGGGGCGGGCTTCCTTCACCTGGAGCACGAGCGGCTCGCCCCGGTGGTCGAGCAGCAGCACGACGTAGGAGCGGGTGCCGACGCTGCCGGTGCCGACGACGCGGAACGCCACGTCGTGCACCGCGTACCGGGCGAGCAGGGGGTGGCGGTCGGCCGGGAGCGTGCCGAGGTACTGCTCCAGGGACGCGGCGACGGCGGTCGCCTCGGCGTCCGGGACGCGGCGGAGCACGGGCGGCGCGTCGACGAAGCGGCGTCCGCCGTCCTCGGTGCGCTCGGTGGACCTGGCGGCGAAGCGGCCGCTGGTGTTGACGCGGGCCTTCTCGGAGACCCGCTCCAGGGTGCCGATGAGGTCGTGCGCGTCCGCGTGGGAGACCAGCTCCTCGTCCGCGATGGCGTTCCACGCGTCCAGCGCCGGCAGCTTGGCCAGGAGGCGCATGGTGCGGCGGTAGGCGCCCACCGCGTCCCGGGCGGCCGCACGGCACACGTCCTCGTCCGCGCCGGCCTCCCGCCCGGCGAGCACGAGGGAGGCGGCGAGCCGCTTGAGGTCCCACTCCCAGGGGCCGCGCACGGTCTCGTCGAAGTCGTTGAGGTCGATGACCAGGCCGCCGCGGGCGTCGCCGTAGAGACCGAAGTTGGCCGCGTGGGCGTCACCGCAGATCTGGGCGCCGATGCCGGTCACCGGCGTGCGGGCCAGGTCGTGGGCCATGAGGCCCGCCGAGCCGCGCAGGAAGGCGAACGGGGTGGCCGCCATCCGGCCGACGCGGAGGGGCGCCAGCTCGGGCAGCCGGCCGCGGCTGGACTCCTCGACGGCGGCCACGGCGTCGGGCCGGGAGACGTCCGGGCCGAGGGCGGCGTGGACGCTGCGGGGCACCCGTCCACGCAGCGCCTTGCCCTCCTGCCTGGGGGAGCCCGCGGCGGGCCGGCGACCGAATCCCGGCACCTGCGGCAACCGCTGTCCGGTCCCGGTCTCCCCGGGCGAGGCCCCGGGCGCCCCGGCGACCACGTCGCCCCCTCCGGCTCGGGCGTCGCTCATCTCGGCCGCCTCTCCCCTGCACATGTGTGCGGTGCGCACGTCTCGTCATCGATCGAGCCGACCGTACAGCCGGCGGGCGCGCGGGCGTCAGCCCTGTGGACGACGCACACCCTGTGGACAACCACGGACGAACACCCCGCACGGCCGGCCCGCCCTCCGTTCGACCACGCCCGGCCACCCGCCCCCGGCCCCCGCTCCGGCCCACGCCCCCCGCGGCCCGTTACGACCGGAGATCACCCCTCTTGCCGCCCCTGCGCACCCGATTCGATCATGAGATGTTCCTCACACGTCCACCCCGCCCTCACAGGGCCCGGACATGCGAAACGGGCGGCATCCGATGGATGCCGCCCGTCCGACGGTGTGCGCGAGGGGGGAGTTGAACCCCCACGCCCTTTCGGGCACTGGAACCTGAATCCAGCGCGTCTGCCTATTCCGCCACCCGCGCATTGGGTGTATCTTCCGGTCCTTGCCCCCTGGGGCCTGGCGCCTTCCGACATCGAGAACATTAGCACGCTGTCCGGGGTGGATTCACATCCCTTCCGCGCGGACCGCCTCCGACCGGGGACGACGCCGTCACCACCCCTTCCGGGCACCTCTCCGGCGTCCCGTTCACACCCGGCCGCGGAAAACCCGCGGCCGTCCCTTTCTCCCTCCATACGCCCCCTCCACGCCCCCCGCCGTCCACGGACCCCCGCCGGCCGGCGTCGGACGCCCGCCCGTGTCGCGACCGCGACCGCCTCACGTATCAACCTCGTACCGGTACCGGCCGTCTCCCCAAGAGGCGGACGGAGTCCGCCGCAGGGTGCGGGACACTGGTCTGCGGCCCCCTCTACGATCCATGGCAGAACGACGGGCACCACCACGGCCGACGGAGTTCGAAGAGGAGCCTCGGAGGGAACTTCGTCAGGCGCCGACACCCGGCGGCCGGGCGGACAGGGGGAACCAGCCGATCGGGCGGCGCGTGGATACGATCAGTAAGCAGTACCAGGTAAGCGGTGCACACAACGGTGCACGGGGCAGTACACAGGACGGCAGCGACGGAGGAGGTGCCCCATGGGAGTCCTGAAGAAATTCGAGCAGCGTCTCGAAGGTCTGGTCAACGGCACCTTCGCCAAGGTGTTCAAGTCCGAGGTCCAGCCCGTGGAGATCGCCGGTGCACTCCAGCGGGAGTGCGACAACAACGCCACCATCTGGAACCGCGACCGCACCGTCGTGCCCAACGACTTCATCGTCGAACTGAGCACCCCTGACTTCGAGCGCCTGAGCCCGTACTCCGGCCAGCTCGGCGACGAGCTCGCCGGCATGGTCCGCGACTACGCCAAGCAGCAGCGCTACACCTTCATGGGCCCGATCAAGGTGCACCTGGAGAAGGCCGAGGACCTCGACACCGGCCTGTACCGCGTGCGCAGCCGCACGCTCGCCTCCTCCGCCAGCCAGGCGGCGGCCCCCGGGGCGGCCGCTCCCGCCCCGCCCGCCGGCCGCCCCGGAGGTTACGGCTACCCGCCGGCCGCCCCCGCGGGCGCCCCGCCCATGCCCGCCGCGCCGCCGCCCGGCCGGCCCGGCGGTTACGGCTACCCGCCGGCCGCGGCCCCCGGCCCCGTGCCCGGCGGCCGCACCCGCTACTGGATCGAGATCAACGGCACCCGCCACCAGATCTCCCGCCCCACCCTGGTGATGGGCCGCAGCACCGAGGCCGACGTGCGGATCGACGACCCCGGTGTCTCGCGCCGGCACTGCGAAATCCGGACCGGAACGCCCTCGACGATCCAGGATCTCGGCTCCACCAACGGCATCGTGGTGGACGGGCAGCACACCACCCGCGCTACGCTCCGCGACGGCTCGCGGATCGTCGTGGGCAGCACCACCGTTATCTATAGGCAAGCCGAAGGGTGAAGCGGGGGCAATGTCAGAGCTGACCCTCACGGTCATGCGGCTGGGTTTCCTGGCCGTTCTGTGGCTGTTCGTGATCGTGGCCGTGCAGGTCATCCGGAGTGACCTGTTCGGCACTCGCGTCACCCAGCGCGGAGCCCGGCGCGAGACCGGCCGGCAGCAGGCGGCCCGCCAGGCGCCGCCCCCGCAGCGCCAGCAGGCCGGCGGCGGCCGCCGCGGCCGCAACACCCCCACCAAGCTGGTCGTGACCGAGGGCACCCTGACCGGCACCACCGTCGCGCTCCAGGGCCAGACCATCACCCTGGGCCGGGCGCACGACAGCACGATCGTGCTGGACGACGACTACGCCTCCAGCCGCCATGCCAGGATCTACCCGGACCGCGACGGGCAGTGGATCGTCGAGGACCTGGGCTCCACCAACGGCACCTACCTGGACCGGACCCGGCTGACGACCCCCACGCCGATCGCGCTGGGCGCACCGATCCGCATCGGCAAGACCGTCATCGAGCTGCGGAAGTAGTACGAGAATGAGCGAGCGGAGCGAGCACGCGGTGGGGGTCCTCACCCAGGGTCCCGGCGCGCTCCCGACCGGAGGGTGGGCAGTGTGGCTCGACACGACCGGCTGTACCCGGAGCCGACGGGCGAGGTGCGCATGAGTCTGTCCCTGCGCTTCGCCGCCGGATCGCACAAGGGCATGATCCGGGAGGGCAACGAGGACTCCGGTTACGCCGGTCCCCGCCTGCTCGCCATCGCCGACGGCATGGGCGGCGCCGCCGCCGGTGAGGTCGCCTCCTCCGAGGCGATCTCCACCATCGTCGCCCTCGACGACGACGTGCCCGGCTCCGACCTGCTCACCTCCCTCGGCACGGCCGTCCAGCGGGCCAACGACCAGCTGCGCATGATGGTCGAGGAGGACCCCCAGCTCGAGGGCATGGGCACCACCCTGACCGCGCTGCTGTGGACCGGTCAGCGCCTGGGCATGGTGCACGTCGGTGACTCCCGCGCCTACCTCCTGCGCGACGGCGTCCTCACCCAGATCACCCAGGACCACACCTGGGTGCAGCGTCTGGTGGACGAGGGCCGGATCACCGAGGAGGAGGCCACCACCCACCCGCAGCGGTCCCTGCTGATGCGGGCCCTGGGCAGCGGCGAGCACGTCGAACCCGACCTCTCCATCCGCGAGGTGCGGGCCGGCGACCGCTACCTGATCTGCTCCGACGGCCTGTCCGGCGTGGTCTCCCACCAGACCCTCGAGGAGGCCCTGGCCAGCTACCAGGGCCCCGAGGAGACCGTCCAGAACCTGATCGAGCTGGCGCTGCGCGGCGGCGGGCCCGACAACATCACCGTGATCGTCGCCGACGTCCTCGACCTGGACACCGGGGACACCCTGGCCGGGCAGCTCTCCGACACCCCGGTCGTGGTCGGCGCCGTCGCGGAGAACCAGAACCAGCCGCAGGACAACGGCATCATGCAGACGCCCGCGGGCCGCGCCTCCGGCCTCGGGCGGCGGCGCGGCGGGGGCGGCGGGGGCGGCGAGTTCGGCCCGCCCGGCAGCGGCGACGTCACCGGTTTCATCCAGACCGACGGCCTCGGCTACGGCGACGACGACTTCGTCAAGCCGGCCAAGAACCGCCGGTGGCTCAAGAGGTCCGCGTACAGCCTGCTCGCACTCGCCGTCATCGGCGCCGGTCTGTACGGCGGCTGGCGCTGGACGCAGACGCAGTACTACGTCGGCGCCAAGGACGAGCACGTCGCGCTGTACCGGGGCATCAACCAGGACCTGGCCTGGGTGTCCCTGTCGAAGGTCGAGAAGGATCACCCCGAGATCGAACTCAAGTACCTGCCGCCCTACCAGCGCAAGCAGGTCGAGGCGACCATCGTCGAGGGCGATCTGTACGGCGCGCGGGAGAAGATCGAGGAACTGGCCGTCCAGGCCTCCGCGTGCAAGAAGCAGGCCGAGCGGCGCGCCGCCGCCGGCGAGAGGAACGCACGCACCGGCGAGGGCGAGGCCGGGGGCACCACGGGAACCACCCCCGCCTCCTTCGCGTCCAAGGCATCGCCGACGCCGAACCCCTCGGGCTCGGCGAAGGCACCGGAGCAGTCCACGCCCCCGTCCACGACCGCACCCACTACCAGCCCCGGCCCCAGCCTCTCGGAGGAAGAGCAGAAGGTCGTCTCGCTGTGCGGTAAGCAGTAGGCAAGCCGTGAGAGGCCCTGTCACACGATGAGCAGTACTACCAACCCGTCGACGCAGCACACGTCCACGATCGGTGCCATCGGCGCTCCCAGCCGCCGCAACACCGAGCTCGCGCTGCTGGTGTTCGCCGTCGTCATCCCGGTCTTCGCCTACGCCAACGTGGGACTCGCCCTCGACGACCAGGTGCCCGCCGGGCTGCTGAGCTACGGCCTGGGACTCGGTCTGATGGCGGGCCTGGGCCACCTCGCCGTACGCAAGTTCGCCCCGTACGCGGACCCGCTGATGCTGCCGCTCGCCACGCTGCTCAACGGCCTGGGTCTGGTCGCCATCTGGCGCCTGGACCAGTCCGAGAGGCTGCAGGCGAGCCGGACCTTCGTGGAGGCGGCGCCGCGGCAGCTGATGTACTCGGCGATCGGCGTGGCCCTCTTCGTCATCGTGCTGTTCTTCCTCAAGGACCACCGTGTCCTGCAGCGCTACACCTACATCTCGATGGCCGGCGCGCTGGTGCTGCTGCTCCTGCCGCTGGTCCCGGGCCTCGGCCACAACGTCTTCGGCGCCAGGATCTGGATCAAGATCCCCGGCCTCGGCACGCTCCAGCCCGGTGAGTTCGCCAAGATCGTCCTCGCGGTCTTCTTCGCGGGCTACCTGATGGTCAAGCGCGACGCCCTGGCCCTCGCCAGCCGCCGCTTCATGGGGCTCTACCTGCCGCGCGGCCGTGACCTCGGCCCGATCATCGTGGTCTGGATCATCTCCATCCTGATCCTGGTCTTCGAGACCGACCTCGGTACCTCGCTGCTGTTCTTCGGCATGTTCGTGATCATGCTGTACGTCGCCACCGAGCGGACCAGCTGGATCGTGTTCGGTCTGCTGATGTCCGCGGTCGGCGCCGTCGGCGTGGCGAGCTTCGAGCCGCACATCCAGACGCGTGTGCAGGCCTGGCTGGACCCGATGCGCGAGTTCGAGCTCAGCCGCGCCGGCGTCCAGGACGGCATCGTCCACTCCGAGCAGGCCATGCAGGCGCTGTGGGCGTTCGGCTCCGGCGGCACCCTCGGCTCGGGCTGGGGCCAGGGCCACTCCGACCTCATCGGCTTCGCCGCCAACTCCGACTTCATCCTCGCCACCTTCGGCGAGGAGCTGGGCCTGGCCGGCATCATGGCGCTGCTGCTGCTCTACGCGCTGATCGTGGAGCGGGGCGTGCGGACCGCCCTCGCCGCCCGCGACCCGTTCGGCAAGCTGCTCGCCATCGGCCTCTCCGGGGCCTTCGCCCTCCAGGTCTTCGTCGTGGCCGGCGGCGTCATGGGACTCATCCCGCTGACCGGTATGACGATGCCCTTCCTGGCGTACGGAGGTTCCTCCGTGATCGCCAACTGGGCGCTGATCGGCATCCTGCTCAGGATCAGCGACACCGCCCGCCGCCCGGCGCCCGCCCCCGCCTCCAACCCCGACGCCGAGATGACCCAGGTGGTCCGCCCATGAAGACGCCAGGGCACCCATGAGAGTGATCATCGTCACTCAAAAAAAAGATCATTGACGCCTCATCACTCGATAAGGTCACTCTGAATCACCGCAAGCGACCAGCGAGTGACTAGAGTTATGGGGGTTTACCATGCTTCGCATGCGTACACGCAGTAGGCGCGTTGTGACGGGAGCCGCGACCGTTCTCGGTGCCGTACTGCTGACCGTGACCAACTCGGCGAGTGCCCAGGCCGCAGCCTACGGGGGCAACTGGACCACCAACGATGTGAAGATCCGTAAGGGTCCGAGCACCGGCACGGCCATCGTCGACCGTGGCTACATAGGCGACGGCGGAGCCGTGAAGTGCAAGGTCCAGGGTGAAGGCATCTACGGCAACACCACCTGGTACTACGTACAGAACATCAACTCCAACAAGAACGTGTGGGGCTACACCTCGGCCTACTACTTCAGGGTGGCCAGCGGCAACCCGCCGAACTGCTAGGCACGGTCCCGGCGACATGTTGACGGACGGCTTCCGGACCGGCGTTCGCCGGTCCGGAAGCCGTCCGTATAATCCGGAACCACCCGACTCTTCAGTGCGTCTATTGATTGACCGATGTCGGCTTCTCCTGTGCGTACAACTACTACCTGCAAACCGTGGGTGGCTTGAGGTGAACGTCACAACAGCGACGCCGAACATCTGAACCAACAGGCGCACTTGTCAGCTTGTGGAAAGGCCGGATGTGAACAAGCCATTGCGCCGGGTCGCAATCTTTTGCGGCCTCCTCATCTTTGCTCTGCTCGTTCGAGGAAACTGGCTGCAGCATGTCCAGGCCAGCGAGCTGGCCTCCGACGACAAGAACCGCCGCGTCGGCATCGAACGTTACGCTACGCCCCGCGGAAACATCATCGTCGATGGCAAAGCCATTACAGGATCCGTCGAGTCCCAGAGCGGTGACTACAAGTACAAGCGCACCTGGATCGACGGCGCGATGTGGGCACCAGTCACCGGCTACTCCTCGCAAGCTTTTGACTCCAGTCAGTTGGAGAAGCTGGAAGACGGCATCCTCACCGGCAATGACGACCGTCTCTTTTTCCGTAACACCCTCGACATGATCACAGGGAAGCCGAGAGAGGGCGGCAGTGTCGTCACCACCCTCAGCTCTGCTGCGCAAAAGGCCGCGTACACGGGTCTGGGTGACAAGAAGGGCGCCGTCGCAGCGATCGAGCCGTCGACGGGCAAGATCCTGGCGCTCGCTTCGACACCGTCGTACGACCCGTCGACCTTCGCTGGGACCTCCGACAAGGACGCCAAGGCCTGGAACGCGCTCCAGAAGAAGAACAACCCCGATGACCCGATGTTGAACCGAGCCCTGCGTGAGACCTACTCACCGGGCTCCACGTTCAAGGTGGTCACCGCGGCAGCGGCGTTGGAGGAAGGCTTGGTCACCGACATCGACGCCAAGACCGACACGCCGGAACCGTGGATCATGCCGGACACCACGACGCCTCTGCGTAACCACGGGAATATCCCTTGTGAAAACGCCACCCTGCGCGAGGCGCTTCAATACTCGTGCAACAGCGTCTTCGGCAAGCTCAGTCACGAGGTCGGTAACAAGAAGATGATCGAGTACGCGGATAAGTTCGGCTTCAACGAAGCCAAGCTGGACACCCCGGTCCGCGCCTCCATGAGCGTCTTCCCCGAGGACAACAAGCCGCAGAACGCCATGGCGGGCATCGGGCAGGCGTCCAACCGCGCCACTCCGCTCCAGATGGCCATGGTCGCAGCCGCCATCGCCAACGACGGCACGTTGATGAAGCCGTACATGGTCGACCAGCTCAAGACCGCGAACCTCGACACCATCGAAACGACCGAACCACAGGAGTTCTCCCGGCCCGTCTCCCCGGAGAACGCGCAGAAACTGCAAGAGATGATGGAGACCGTCGTCGAAGAGGGGACCGGAGGCAACGCCCGGATCGACGGCGTCACCGTCGGAGGCAAGACCGGTACCGCCGAGCGCGGCATCAACAACACCGGCAAGCCGTACGCCTGGTTCATCTCGTACGCCAAGACCGATGAGGGTTCCCCGGTCGCCGTCGCCGTCGTCGTCGAGGACAGCAACGCGACCGGTGCCGACATCTCCGGCGGAGGCCTGGCCGCACCGATCGCCAAGGACGTGATGGAGGCGGTCCTCAAGAGCAAGCAGTGACCCCGGTCACGTCCGCTTCACATCGGTGCACGTTGCGGTACCGGTCCTGTATCGGCTGACGCACTTTGCCAGGGCCACAGAAAAAGAGCCGGGTACGGTAGGCCCGGAACGCAGCCTCCGATCGCACAAGGGTGCCGGTCGGGACCGACGGAGAGGGCTGGTAGGTAGCTATGGAAGAGCCGCGTCGCCTCGGCGGCCGGTACGAACTGGGCCAGGTGCTCGGCCGTGGTGGAATGGCGGAGGTCTACCTCGCCCACGACACCCGTCTCGGCCGCACCGTGGCAGTGAAGACGCTGCGCGCCGATCTCGCGCGTGACCCGTCCTTCCAGGCCCGGTTCCGCCGGGAGGCCCAGTCGGCCGCCTCGCTCAACCATCCCGCGATCGTCGCGGTCTACGACACGGGCGAGGACTACATCGACGGGGTCTCCATCCCGTACATCGTCATGGAGTACGTCGACGGTTCCACGCTCCGTGAGCTGCTGCACAGCGGTCGCAAGCTCCTTCCGGAGCGGACGCTGGAGATGACCATCGGCATCCTCCAGGCGCTCGAGTACTCCCACCGGGCCGGCATCGTCCACCGCGACATCAAGCCCGCGAACGTCATGCTGACGCGCAACGGCCAGGTCAAGGTCATGGACTTCGGCATCGCCCGCGCCATGGGCGACGCCGGCATGACGATGACCCAGACCGCCGCCGTCATCGGCACCGCCCAGTACCTCTCCCCGGAACAGGCCAAGGGCGAACAGGTGGACGCCCGGTCCGACCTGTACTCCACCGGCTGCCTGCTGTACGAACTCCTCACCGTCCGGCCGCCGTTCGTCGGTGACTCCCCGGTCGCGGTCGCCTACCAGCACGTCCGGGAGGAGCCGCAGCCGCCGAGCGTCTTCGACCCCGAGATCACGCCCGAGATGGACGCGATCGTGCTGAAGGCGCTCGTCAAGGACCCCGACTACCGCTACCAGTCGGCCGACGAGATGCGCGCCGACATCGAGGCCTGCCTCGACGGCCAGCCCGTCGCGGCGACCGCCGCCATGGGCGCCGCCGGCTACGGCGGCTACCCGGACGACCAGCCGACGACGGCGCTGCGCTCGGACGCCGGCGCGGGTGCCGGCGCCACCTCGATGCTGCCGCCCATGAACCCGGACGACGGCGGCTACGGCTACGACGACCGCCAGAGCCGGCGCCGCCCGCCGAAGAAGAACAACACCAGCACGATATTGCTGGTCGTGGCGGGTGTCCTGGTCCTGATCGGCGCCATCCTGATCGGCCGCTGGGTGATGAGCGGTGACGGAGTGGACAACAGCACCGTTGCGACCCCCAACTTCATCGGCGAGACCAGGGCGGACGCCGAGAAGCGCGCCGTCAACAGCGACTTGCAGCTGAGCTTCACGGAGAAGCCCTGCGAGAACCAGGCCAAGGGCAACATCTGCGACCAGGACCCGAAGGCCGGGACCGAGGTGGAGAAGGGGGACACCGTCAACCTGGTGGTCTCCACCGGTGCGCCGAAGGTCGCGGTGCCGAGCGTGATCGGTGACAGCCTCGAGGACGCCAAGGCCGAACTCGAGGGCGAGAAGTACGAGTTCGTCGTCGAGGTCGAGGAAGAGATCAGCGGCGAGGAGCCGGGCACGGTCATCGAGCAGAAGCCGGATCTCGGTGAAGAGGTGGAGAAGGGCACCACCGTCACCCTCACCGTCGCCAAGGCCGAGGAGAAGGCCACCGTCCCGAACGTCCTCGGCAAGACGTGTGACGAGGCCGTGGCCCAGATGACGGCGAACAACCTCACCGGCGCCTGTGTCGAGGAGGAGACCGACGACCCGAACCTGGTCGGCAAGGTCATCCGCACCTCGTTCCAGGCGAACACCGAGGTCTCGAAGGGCACCCAGGTGCAGATCTTCATCGGCAAGGCGAAGGAAGTCGAGAAGGTGGCCGTGCCCAAGGTCAACGGCCAGAGGCTCGAGGACGCCCAGCGCATGCTCCAGGATGCGGGTCTCTCCCTCGCCGACGTCGTCGGGCCCAAGGACCCCAAAGCACGCGTCCTCGGATCCAACCCGCCCCAGGACAGCCAGGTGGACAAGGGCGCCGGAGTGACCCTGTTCACGGTCGGCGGTGGCGGCGGCGGCATCTTCGACGACTGACCCGCGGGTCCCCGCACGACAGGAGCCCCGGTCCCCCTTCGGAGGGGCCGGGGCTCCTTGCTGTTCCAGGTGACAGGCGCGGGGCGCCGGACTCAGCGCAGCTCCTCCGGCGGGGTGCGGTCCTCGTCCACCTTCTCCTTGCGGACCAGTTCGCCCCAGACGATGTAGCGGTACTTGCTGGTGTAGACCGGCGTGCAGGTCGTCAGCGTGATGTAGTGGCCGGCCTTCTTCCGGCCGGACTCCTCGGGGACCTCGGCGAGGACGCCGACGTTGTACTTCGAGGTCTCCGGGAGGATGCCGTAGACCTTGTAGACGAACCACGTGTCCTTCGTCTCGAAGACGATCGGGTCGCCCTTCTTGATCTTGTGGATGCCGTGGAACTTGGCACCGTGGCCGTCGCGGTGGGCGGCGAGGGAGAAGTTGCCCTTCTTGCCGGACGTCGGCAGCGTCGCCTTCACGGGGTCGGTGTAGTAGCCGGCCACGCCGTCGTTGAGGACCTTCATCGACGTGCCCTTCTCGACGAGGATGTCGTCGTCGCTCATCGTGGGCACGTGCAGGAAGCCGATGCCGTCCTTGCTGTCGTACACGGCGGGTCCGTCGCGTTCGCCGCCGTCGGACTCCTGCGCCCAGGAGTCGCGGACCTCGTCCGCCTGCTGGTCCGCGGCGCGGTCCGCGACGACGTTCGTCCACCACAGCGAGTAGACGACGAACAGGCCGAGCACCACGCCCGCGGTGATGAGCATCTCCCCGAAGAAGCTGATCACCATGGCCACCGGCCCCGGACGGCGGCGCTCCCGCGGCGGCGGGGACGCGTGCGTGTGCTGTGCGGTGTCGTCGGCGGTCGCTGCCACGTTTCCTCTGCCCTTAACTGACGAGCGCATCCGGCTTTCCCTTGCTGCGCGGCCGTTCCTCGGCCATCTGGCCCCAGACGATCAAGCGGTACTTGCTGGTGAACTCAGGTGTGCACGTGGTCAGCGTGATGTAGCGGCCCGGCTTGGTGAAGCCCGAGCCCTTGGGCACCGGGTCGAGGACGCTGACGTTGCTCGGCGGCGTCACCGGCAGCATCGACGCCGTCTTGTACACGAAGTACTTGTCCTGCGTCTCCACGACGATCGGATCGCCCTGCTCCAGCCGGTTGATGTACCGGAACGGCTCCCCGTGCGTGTTGCGGTGCCCCGCGAGACCGAAGTTGCCGGTCTTGTCGTCCGGCATCGCCGTCTTCAGCGGGGCCTCCGCGTAGTGGCCGACCATGCCCCGGTCGAGGACCTTCTCGTCGCTGATGCCCGCGGCGATCGGCACCACCACGTCCAGCTTCGGTATGTGCAGCAGCGCGAAGCCCTGCCCCGGTTCGAACGCGCCGGGCTTGCGCTCGCCGTTCGCCCAGTCCCGCTGGAGGTCGCTGGCCTCCTTGCCGGCCTGCGCCTGCGCGCGCACGTTCGTCCACCACAGCTGGTAGGTGACGAACAGCAGCATCAGCACGCCGGAGGTGATGAACACCTCGCCGATGGCCCGGCTCGCCACGACCGCCGGGCCCGCCTTGCGGGCCCGTGCCTGCCTGCGCGCCTCGACCCGGGACAGCGGAGCCCGTGGCGCCCCCTCAGAGGCGTCGTCCCGCCCTCTGCCGGCCGAGGGCCCGTCCCCGGCCTTGTGGGAGCCTCCACGCCGTCCCTGCCGCTTCTTGGCGGCCTTCCTGCGGGCCGCCCGGCCCCCGGCCGGCGGGGGCTCCTCGCCCGTCGTCCGCGGGGGCGGGTCCGGGATGCGCAGCGCGACGGTCTCGTCGTCGACCGGCGGGAGCTGCGCGGTGGCGTCGTCGGTGCTCCCCGCGTCGTAGGAGCCGGGCGTCGCCGCCCGGCCGTACCAGCCGTCCTCGTACGCCCCCTGGGCCCCGTGCGCACCCTGTGCCTCGTACGGCTGCCCGCCGTACGAGGTGTGGGGGTCGCCGGCGCCGTATCCGTGGGCGCCGGACTCGCGCTCGGGGCGCAGCGCCGTCACGCCGAGGACCTGCCCACCACCGGGGCGAGCCCCGCGGATCTCGCCACGGCGTCCGGGTCACCGCACTCCGCGAGCCAGTTGGCCAGCATCCGGTGGCCGTGCTCGGTCAGCACCGACTCGGGGTGGAACTGCACCCCTTCCACCGGGAGTTCACGGTGCCTCAGTCCCATCACGATGCCGTCCTCGGTGCGGGCCGTGACCTCCAGCTCGGCGGGCACCGTGGCCGGCTCGGCGGCCAGCGAGTGGTACCGGGTGGCGGTGAAGGGCGAGGGCAGTCCGGCGAAGACGCCCTTGCCCCCGTGCGTCACCGGGGAGGTCTTGCCGTGCAGCAGCTCGGGGGCCCGGCCGACCACACCGCCGTACGCCACCTGCATCGACTGCATGCCGAGGCAGACGCCGAAGACGGGGACACCGGTCACGGCGCAGTGCCGCACCATGTCCACGCAGACGCCGGCCTCTTCGGGGGTGCCGGGCCCCGGGGACAGCAGCACGCCGTCGAAACGGTCCTGGGCGTGCGACGTCGACACCTCGTCGTTGCGCAGGACCTCGCACTCGGCGCCCAGCTGGTACAGGTACTGGACCAGGTTGAAGACGAAGCTGTCGTAGTTGTCGACGACGAGAATGCGCGCGCTCACTGGTTGTCCACCGTCACATCGTTGAAGGGCAGCAGCGGCTCGGCCCAGGGGAAGACGTACTGGAAGAGGACGTAGACCACGGCGACGATCAGCACGAGTGAGATGAGTGCCTTCACCCATCCGTTGCCCGGCAGATGCCGCCAGATCCAGCTGTACATGCCGTCCCTTCCGTCGTACCACGGCACCAGACCCACGCCGTACGCCACCAGACTAACGGCGCAACGCCCTCTGTTTCCCGGCCTCCACAGGCTGTGTGACAAGCCGACCGGTCCGTTGTATGCACCCCTCAGTACGTGCCGCGAGGCCGATCGCCTCGATACCGGACGCATGTTCCACGTGAAACGGGAGGACGGGGGAGGGCGGGGTGTCAGTCCACGGGTTCGGCGTAGCGGAGGTCCACCGTGCCGCTGTAGCCGGGCAGGGTCACGGTCCCCTCGTCCTCGACCTTCCAGCCGAGGCCGTAGACGTTGACGTACACCATGTAGTTCTGGATCGCCGGTGAGGCGGCGAGCGCCTTCCTCAGCTTCTCCGGGTCCCCGACCGCGGTGATCGTGTACGGCGGCGAGTAGACGCGGCCCTGGAGGATCAGGGTGTTGCCCACGCAGCGCACGGCGCTGGTGGAGATCAGCCGCTGGTCCATCACCTTGATGCCCTCGGCGCCGCCCTGCCACATGGCGTTCACCACGGCCTGGAGGTCCTGCTGGTGGATGACCAGGTAGTCCGGCTGCGGTTCCGGATAGCCGGGGAGCTTGGCGGTGGCGTCCGGCGGGGCGTCGTTCAGGGTGACCGTGATCGCCTCGCCCTTCAGCTCCTGGGTGCCGGCGCGCTCCTCCAGCTCGGCGAGGTGGGCGTCCTCGGCCTCGGTGCTGCCGTCGTCGCGCTCGGCGAGGGCCTCTATGTCCTCGCGCAGCGTGCCGTTGGACTCGTCGAGCTCGGCGTTCTTGCGGCTGCGCTCGTGGATCAGGTCGGACAGCTTCAGCAGGGAGGCGTCCGTGCGGATGTTGGTGCCCTTGGCCGTGTCGAAACTGACGAAGAAGAGGAGGCCCGCGAGGGCGAAGATGCCCGCGGTGAGCACCCGCACCGGACGCAGACGGCGTCGGCGGGATGCGGGACTGGATTCCGCCCCCGGGAAGTCGGCAGAATTGCTCAACGTACCCTTATCTCCTTCGGCGCCGTGGAAGCACTACGCTAACGGACGCCCGGGGGAGCACTCAGAGTCCCCTTGTACGCTGCCCCGAGCCCGACCCAGACCCTGCGCGGCCACGCAGCGCATCGACAGGAGAGACCCTCGTGCCGAAGTCACGTATCCGCAAGAAGGCCGACTACACGCCGCCGGCGGCGAAGCAGGCGACCGCGATCAAGCTGACCAACCGCGCCTGGGTCGCGCCGGTGATGCTGGCCCTGTTCCTCATCGGCCTGGCCTGGATCGTCGTCTTCTACGTCACGGACGGCTCGCTGCCCATCGACTCGCTGGGCAACTGGAACATCGTGGTGGGCTTCGGCTTCATCGCCGCCGGGTTCGGCGTCTCCACGCAGTGGAAGTAGCGCCGGACCGGCCTCCGCGCACGGCTCCGGCCGCTCGCTGAGCCCTGCCCTGCCCTGCCCGGAGGGGTCCACAGCTCTGGGCAGGGTTTTCCCCTGAGTTATCCACAGCCCTTGTCCACATGTGGATAGTCGACCCAATCTGTGGATAACCCCCTTCGGGATTGACGCCGGTGTGACAGAAATATCAACACCGAAAGCCTGTTCGCCTACGGTCTGACCTGTGGAAACAGCGGCCGGCCACCGAACGCGGCACACTTCCCGCACAGTGTGCACAAGATCCGGCACCGTCTGTGGACAAACGCCCGGTCAGGCGAGCTGCGCGGTCCTCATCAGCGTGATCAGCACGACCACGGCCAGCACCAGCGCACAGGTGCCGTACTGCACCAGCGCCCGCCGCTCACGCGGGGCGTGCACCATCGCGTAGCCGATGACGACACCGGCGACCAACCCCCCGATGTGGGCCTCCCAGGCGATGCCGCTCCAGCTGAAGGTGAGGACGAGGTTGATCGCCAGCAGGGCGATGATCGGCCGCATGTCGTAGCGGAGCCTGCGCATCAGCACGGCGGTCGCGCCGAACAGCCCGAAGACCGCCCCGGACGCGCCGAGCGAGGCCGTGCTCCCCCCGGCCAGCAGATACGTCAGGGCACTGCCCGCCAGACCGGAGATCAGATACAGCGCGAGATAGCGCGCCCGGCCCAGATGCTGTTCCAGCGGTCCGCCGAGCAGCCACAGGCTGAGCATGTTGAAGCCGATGTGCCAGATCTCCTCGTGCGTGAACATCGAGGTCACCAGGCGGTACCACTCGCCGCCCGCCACTCCCTGGGTGGGCACGAACGGCGCCGGCGGCCAGGCGCCGACCAGGTAGAGATCGGCCAGCAGCGACCTCTCGATCGTCACGGCGAGGAACACCGCGAAGTTGATCCCGATGAGGATCTTGGTCACCAGCCGGGGATCCGCGGCGATGCTCCCGCCGGCCAGCGTGCGGGGCATGGAGGCGGACGGCGCGTGGCCGGTGCCCCCGCCGCTGCGGACGCAGTCCGGGCACTGGAACCCGACCGAGGCGTCGACCATGCACTCCGGGCAGATCGGCCGCTCGCACCGGGTGCAGCGGACACCGGTCTCGCGGTCCGGGTGGCGATAACAGCCCGGGACGCGCTGGGCGTCCTGCCGGCTGCCGGCGGCCTGGTCGTCCATGAGATCCCCTAGGTCGTTGGAAAAGCCCCGCCCCGCCCATCCTTACGGATGAGCGGGGCGAATGGTTCCCTTGGAGGCTTTCGCGCCCGGGGAGCGAGGTGCTCAGCCCTCGTGGATCTCGACCGACTCGATGACCACGTCGTTCACCGGACGGTCGGTGCGCGGGTTGGTCTGCGTCGAGGCGATGGTGTCGATGACCTTCTGGCTCGCGGCGTCGGTGACCTCGCCGAAGATCGTGTGCTTGCGGTTCAGCCAGGCCGTCGGGGCGACCGTGATGAAGAACTGCGAGCCGTTGGTGCCCGGACCGGCGTTGGCCATCGCCAGCAGGTAGGGCTTGTCGAAGCGCAGGTCCGGGTGGAACTCGTCGCCGAACTGGTAGCCGGGGCCGCCGGTGCCGTTGCCCAGCGGGTCACCGCCCTGGATCATGAAGCCGCTGATCACCCGGTGGAAGACCGTGCCGTCGTAGAGCTTGTCCGTGGTCTTCTGGCCGGTCCGGGGGTGCGTCCACTCCCGCTCGCCCTTGGCGAGCTCGACGAAGTTCTTGACCGTCTGCGGCGCGTGGTCCGGGAAGAGCTGGACCTGGATGTCGCCGTGATTGGTCTTCAGGGTGGCGTAGAGCTGCGTAGCCACGATGTGCCTTCCGTTGTCTTTCCGTGACTCCCTGATCCTCGCACGGACCGGACGCGTAGTCGCCCGGCCTCCGTCCACAGGACCGTGTCCGGGGCCGTACCGCTTGCGGGAACCCTCAGGAGTCCCTCCGCGCCGGGGGCACATCGCGCCGATCCGTGGCATCGTCGGCGAGACGCACCCGTTGCACCGTATGCACCCCCTTGACCGCGATATCACCGTCGGTCACCGAGGACGGCACCCGTTCGCCCGTCCACGCATGCCGCACGCCGACCCGGCAGGCATGATCCGTAAAAGGGTGGAAAGTCGAAATACCGTACGCCACCGAGGAGGAGGAACTCGTGACCCGCATCGACAGCGTGCGCGCCGCGACCGGTTCGGCGAAGGACAGCGTGCTGCACGCCGCGGAAGTGGTGGCGCCCTACGCCGACACGGCCAAGGTCAGGGCCGCGCACTACGCACAGGAGGCCCGTGTGCGCCTCGCGCCCAAGGTGTCGCAGGCCGCGGAGCAGGCGCGCGTCCAGTACGACGCCCGTGTGCAGCCGTATCTGGAACAGGTCAAGACCCACGTGCCGCCGAAGGTCGACAAGGCCGCCCACCAGGCCGCCGTCCGTACGCGCCTCGCCGCCCGCCAGGCCGCGGAGTACTCCCGGCCGGTGCTCGAGCAGGCGGTGGCCGCCGCCGGACCCGCCCGGGAGGAGGCCGCGGCCCGGAGCGCGGCCGCGCTCGCCGCCCTGCGCGGCCAGGTCTCGGCCCAGCAGATCCAGAAGCTCGTGCGCAAGCAGCAGCGGCGGGCCAGGGCCGGCCGTGCGGCCAAGGTCGTCCTGATTCTGGGTGCCGTGGCGGGCGGGGCCTATGCCGCCTGGAAGTGGTGGGACAAGCAGGCCAACCCGGACTGGCTGGTGGAGCCGCCGGCCGCGACGGACGTGTCCGGCTCGACCGCCCTGACCTCCGTGGACGGCAGCGACGTGGGCGCCCTGGACCCCGAGGTCGAGGCCAAGGAGGCCGAGGAAGACGCCGCCAAGCGCGACGAGAGCTGACGGCAGGGCCTTGGCCGTCAGCACGAGGAACGGAGCGAACGGAGCGGCGGGACAGAGGACTTGATCCTCTGTCCCGCCGCTCCGTTTCACGTGAAACGAACCCCCCGCACCGCGTTTCCGCAGGTGGAGGGGGGTTCTCTGTGGAGCCTAGGGGAGTCGAACCCCTGACATCTGCCATGCAAAGACAGCGCTCTACCAACTGAGCTAAGGCCCCGGGAGGGTAGCGCCCACCAGGACAAACACATCCCGGCAGGCGTCCGGGACCAGAGTACCGGGTCCCCCCGGGGATTCCGCAAAAAGATTGGGGGTCCCCGTGACCAACCACTCTCCGTAAGATGCTCGGCGTGGTTCGCTCCAGCGAATCCACGGTTCATGGGGAAGCGATGGGGAGACGCAATGGACGCCGCACAGCAGGAAGCCACCGCCAGAGCGCGGGAACTGCAGCGGAACTGGTACGGGGAGCCGCTGGGGGCGCTCTTCCGTAGGCTCATAGACGACCTGGGCCTCAACCAGGCCCGTCTGGCGGGGGTGCTCGGGCTGTCCGCACCGATGCTGTCGCAGCTGATGAGCGGCCAGCGGGCGAAGATCGGCAACCCGGCGGTGGTCCAGCGCGTGCAACTGCTGCAGGACCTGGCGGGGCAGGTCGCGGACGGCAGCGTCAGTGCGGCCGAGGCGACGGAGCGCATGGAGGAGATCAAGAAGTCCCAGGGGGGCTCCGTCCTCACCAACACCACGCAGACCACGAGCAGTTCAGGTGCTCCCACGGTCAAGCGCGTGGTTCGTGAGATCCAGTCCCTGCTGCGCTCGGTGGCGGCCGCCGGCGACATCCTCGACGCCGCGGACTCGCTCGCGCCCACCCACCCGGAGCTGGCGGAGTTCCTCCGGGTCTACGGGGCCGGCCGCACGGCCGACGCGGTCACGCACTACCAGGCACACCAGAGCTGATGCACCGCCCGGCGGCCGAAGGGGGTTCGGCCGCCGGTGACACGCGGGAGCCGGGGGGACACCGGAACACAGGGGGAGTCGTATCGCTCGTCGTGGGGGAGAGACAGGGGGACGTCTCAGGGGGAGGAGCGACGGACAGCCATGGGTGAGGTCTTCGCCGGCCGGTACGAGCTGGTCGACCCGATCGGACGCGGGGGTGTGGGCGCGGTCTGGCGCGCCTGGGACCACCGCCGTCGCCGTTATGTGGCGGCGAAGGTGCTGCTGCAGAGCGACGCCCATTCGCTGCTGCGCTTCGTGCGCGAGCAGGCGCTGCGGATCGACCACCCGCACGTCCTCGCCCCCACCAGCTGGGCCGCCGACGACGACAAGGTCCTGTTCACCATGGACCTGGTCACCGGCGGTTCCCTGGTGCACCTGGTCGGCGACTACGGTCCGCTGCCGCCCGCGTTCGTCTGCACCCTGCTCGACCAGCTCCTCTCGGGGCTCGCGGCGGTGCACGCGGAGGACGTGGTGCACCGCGACATCAAGCCCGCCAATGTGCTGCTGGAAGCCACCGGCAGGGGCAGGCCGAAGCTGCGGCTGTCGGACTTCGGCATCGCCATGCGGCTGGGCGAACCCCGGCTGACCGAGACCGACCTGGTCGTCGGCACCCCGGGGTATCTCGCCCCGGAGCAGATGATGGGCGCCGAACCGGACTTCCCCGCCGACCTGTTCGCCGTGGGCCTGGTCGCCCTGTATCTGCTCGAGGGCGCGAAACCGGACGCCAAGGCCCTCATCCAGTACTTCGCCGACCACGGGACGCCGGGCGCGCCCCGGGGCATCCCCGAGCCGCTGTGGCAGGTCGTGGCCACCCTGCTGCAGCCCGATCCCGAGGCGCGCTTCCGCACGGCCACGGGGGCGCGCAAGGCGCTCGCGACAGCGGCGGAGCTGCTGCCGGAGCCCGGCCCCGACGACGAGCTGATCGAGATCTTCGACCAAGTGGGGCCGCTCCCGCCCGGGTTCACCGAGGGCGGCCCGGAGAAGAGAGCGTCCGGGCTTCACCCGGGACCGGAAGGGCCAGGGGGCGGGCCGCAGAGGACGGGGCAGAGCCTCGGAAGCAGCGGGACGCCCCCGCGCGCGGCCGGGAGGACGACGGGCACCGGAGCCGGAGCGGCGGCCGGCCCTGGAGAAGGCGGCTCGCCCGAGCCCCGGCCGGCGTGGAGCACCCCTCCCTCCGCCCCCCTCCCCGATCCACGGAGCACCACCGGCTCCCCCACGACGCCACCGGAGGCCGCCCCGCAGCCCGACTCCCCCTCGGACACCGGAAGCTTCCCCCTCCCGCCGCCCCGGGCAGCCGCTCCCGCCTCCCCCGCTTTCCCCCCGCCGCAGCCGCCCCCAGTCCCCGCCCCTCGCTCCCCCGAGCACCCCCCGCAGTACGTGCCGGGCCCTCCGTACGGCCACCAGCAGCAGGCGCCCGAGGTCTCCCCCTACGAACCGACCCATCCGCTGCGCTCCCCCCTGCCACGACCGGCCGTGCGTCCCGATGCCTCCACTGCTGAATACACCGCCCGGCCGTCGCGGGTTCCGCCTCCGGACACGGTGACCGCGCAGCACGCTCCGGGCCCCCGCTCCCACCGCCGGCGCACCGCCCGACGGCCCGGCCCTCCGGCGCGGGTGGCCGTGCCCGTCCTGCTGCTGGCGCTGGCCTGCTACGCCGTGGGCTTCTGGGCGCTCACCCGGATCTGACCGTCACCGAGCGCACCAGCGGCGACGACGTCACCGGATCAGTCGGGGGAGACCGCGGCCCGCCGCCGAGCCACCACCGTCCACACCCCGAGTCCCACCACCAGGGCGCTCCCGGTGCCGATGCCGCCCGCCGCGAGCATCCGGTACAGGGTCTCGTCGCCCGCCGTGCCGCTCCCGCCCGAGGCCGCCCCGCCCCCACCGCCGGTGACCGAGAAGACGTCCGACGGCACGGGCCCGCCCGCGTAGTCCGGCCCGTCCTGCGCCGCCCCGCCCAGCCGGACGCGCAGCGTCAGCGGCACCGGTCCGTCGCCGAAGTCCTCCGCGACCTCCGGCGAGAGGTGGGCGACGAGGTAGTAGGCGCCGGCGAACCGCACCGCCGAGACCAGCTGCCCGGAGGCGTGCCGGTTCTCGTACGCGACCGGCGGCAGGGGCTTGAGCGCCTTGGACTTCTGGCCGCCGTCGTAGCCGACGGACAGGTCCTCGACGTGGCCCCGCACCGGGTTGTAGAGGTCCAGGGAGAGCGCGGAGGCCTTGTAGCCGGGAGTGTCCGTGCCCGAGCTGCCCAGCTCGGCGGTGACGTGGAGCTGCCGGCCCCAGTCGACGGCCACCTGGTAGAAGAGTGTCTGGCCCGGCCGTATGTCGTCCCGCCACACACCCGCGTCGAGCGGGGCGGCCTGCGCGAACCCCGCGCCGCCCGGGCGGCGGCGGGCGGTTCCCTGGACGGGTGCGGGCGTGGCCGAGTCCCACACCTCAGGCGCGGTCGTGCGGTCCGCCGACTCCGTCCCGGGCTCCGACACCGTGCTGAGCTCCAGCTCCCAGGGGTCGGGGGAGGCGCCGCGCGCGTCGGGTGCGGCACGCTCGACGGTCACGTAGTAGGTGCCGGCCCGGGCGCAGAGGCTTCTCCTGGGGGAGATCTCCCGCATGGCCCACGCGGCGACCGGGTGGGGACTGCCCGGCGCGCCGAAGGTCGACGTGTCCACGTCGCAGGAGCGGCCATCGGCGTCCTCCACCGTCACCTTGACGCCGTCGGCGACGGAGACGCCGGAACCGGGCGGCGGGACAGCCGTGGCGGAGGCGTGGACGGTGCTGGTGTCGTCCAGCTCCAGGCGGTAGTACACCTTGCCGTCGGGCGGGAGCGTGCTGCGATAGGTCCGGCCGGGCTCCAGCTCCACGGCGTCGGCGGTGCTCCCTGCGCCCTCGATCCGGCGCGCGTCCTCGGCGAAGGCGTAGGCGGGGACGCGGGCGGTGTCCTGGCCGGCGGCGTGGGCCTGTTGTCCCGTCAGGACGGTCCCCAGTCCGAGCGCGGCCACCAGCACCGGACGTCCCGCGACGACGTACCAGCGGCTCCGCCCCGCCGTCCTCCGCGCCGTGCCCTGCCGTCCCCTCACGCGCCCCCCTCGTCGCCGCCGGGCCTCGCACCGTGCCGCCGCCCATCCTGCACCGGGGACGAGGCCGGGCCACAAGGCCCCGGCCGCACAAAACCCCGACCGCACAGGCGGCCGGGGTCTGTTCAGCGTCGTATGTCGGTACTCACGAACCCGTGGGCACGGAGTCAGTCGCCTCCGTCCACAGATCCTGCTCGGCGCGATCCGCCTGGATCTGGCGGTACACGAGGAGCCCGCCGATGGCGGCCAGTGCGACCAGGAGAAGCTTCTTCACCGCGCGACCTCGTCTTTCCTTGACGTAGGGGACCTCTGGCGCCCGACTATACACACCGGTCGATATCGATCGGTGACCTGCGTCGCCGCCTCCAACTGCCGTCGGAGGCAACTGGATCGACGCGGCACGGGCGGTCCGGTCGGAGCGTGATCGCACCCGCACGCACGGTGTTTTCACTCCGTTTCCTCCCGTATCCAGGGATTTTCTTCCTTCATGCGCCCATCCGAGTGGTGTTCATCTGAACATCCGCGCGGCACGGGCGTCGGTCCACCACTTCGAGGCCCCCATACACATCATGAGGAAAGTACGCAAATCGCCCGACCCGAAAGTGAGGGGCCATGGCCAGGAGCAAGGTCATGAAGCTGTGGAACGCCGTCGTCACCGCCTTCCTCGCGCTGTGCACGGCGCTCGGTCTCATCACCACGACCGCCGCGGCGGCCGTACCCCAGACCCAGAAGACGCGCAACAGCGACAGCGCTCCCACGACGGAGGCGCCCGCGTCGGCGGCTCTCCTGTGGTCCCGGTCACTGATCAGAGCACTGCCCCCCACGATGAAGCAGCGCATCCACGCCGAGGCGCACGGCAAGTCCCCCGGTTGTCGGCACCGGCCCCACTCGGACACGGCCACGGAGCAGGACACCGCCGCGGAACAGGACAGGGCCACGGAGCAGGACACCACCGCGGAACAGGACAGGGCCACGGGACAGAACACCACCGCGGAACAGGGCAGGGCCTCCGAACGCCCGGATCCCGCACTCGTCCCCGCGCACTGCGCCGAGCACACGGCGTCCACTCTCCCCGCACCCGCCTCCGCCCGTATCCCGTTGCAGCGCTGAGGCCCCGCGCCCCACTGCCGCTTCGACCCGACCCTCCTCGTGCCGTCGCTGCTTCCCCGGAGTCCTGGCGAACTCGCGTACAGCACAACGGCACGACACGAGCCGAGACATCGCGAGACCCCGGTCGTCCTCCGACCGGGGTCCGGTCATGTCCGCACACTCCGCGCCCGCACACCGGGCGCGATCCCGCACACGGCGGCGTGAGCCCCTGGGAGGCTCCGGCGGAACGTCTGGCACTCCAGGCCCGCGACAAGCCCTCAGAGCGGGCCGAGACGCCTCCCCAGCAGGCAGAACACGTTGCCCTCGGGGTCCGTGAGCACGTGCCACGGCTCCTCGCCGGTCTGCCCGACGTCCGCGGGCCGCGCCCCGAGCTCCAGCAGGCGTTCCAGCTCGGCGCCCTGGTCGCGGTCGGTGGCGTCGACGTCGATGCGCAGTCGTGTCCCGCCCGGCTGCGGTGGTCCTGCCGGCTGAGGACGGTCCTCGGCTACGCGCCCCCGGACCCTCCACGGGGGCCGATCTCGATGTCGTCCCCGTCGCGGTCCAGCTCCACGAAGTCGAGCACCTCGCACCAGAACCGCGCGAGCCGCTCGGGATCACGGCACTCCAGCACCAGTTCACTGATCCGACTCGCCATGAAGGCCCGCCTTCCGCTCGGAAGCGCAAGCCCGCGACCGTCCCCCCGGCTCCGCGCGACGCGAAGGGTTTCCGCGGAGGACGCCTCAGCCGGCGGGGCGGAGGTCGGTGACGACGCGGAACCGTTCCAGCACCACCGGCGTCGCATCGTTCACGACGAAGTCCTGGTCGCTCAGAGCCGCACGCATCGCCTCGCCGCTCCAGAACCGCTCGTGGCCCACACGCCACTCGGCCACGTCGGCGTGCCCCTCCCCCTCGGCCATCACGTGCGCGAGGTCCACCTGCGCCAACGGGACAACGGACACGCCCGTCACCTCGATGACCGCGACCGGCCGGTCCCCGGAGTCGACGACCACCGCACGGCTCCCGACCTCGGGCAGGGGCTCTCCCTCGTGCTCGTACTCGGCGACGAGTCCCGTCGTGGCGGTCTTGGACCCGTCGAGAACAGCCGCGACGAGCCGGTCGCGCAGCGGGCCGGGAAAGGCGAACTCCGCCCTGGGCAGGGACGCGATGTCCGCGGGCGACAGCGTGGAGTCGGATGTCATGTGATCACCGTAAGGCGACACGCCACGCCAGGTGCCCATAACGAGAAGACCCCCGGTCCATCGGACCGGGGGTCTTCTCGTCGGTGGGGCTAACAGGATTTGAACCTGTGGCCTCATCCTTATCAGGGATGCGCTCTAACCAACTGAGCTATAGCCCCGCCGCGCCTTGCGGGGTGTCTCCCGCGCGCTGACTCCTGAAGATTAGCGCACGACCGGGGCAGTCCCAAAATCGGTTCCCCGGGGGCCGTCAGCGCGGCCCGGGCGCACCCTCCGAGCTGGTCACTCGTCCTCGGCCAGGGTCAGCTCGACGCCGCCCACGAAACCTGCCGACAGGTTGTAGATGAACGCGCCCAGGGTCGCCAGCGCGGTCGCGAGGATGACGTCGATGACCGCGATGACCGTCGTGAACATCAGGACGTTGGGCAGCGACAGGAACGACTGGAGGTCGAAGCCGTTCGACCCCTCCGAGCCGGTCGCCTCGGAGATCGTGCCGCCGACGGTCGAGAACACGCCCATGGCGTCCATGACCATCCACAGCACCGCCGCCGCGACGATCGTGCAGATGCCGAGGGCGATCGACAGCAGGAAGCTGACCTTCATGACCGACCACGGGTCGGCCTTCGCCACGCGCAGGCGCGCCTTGCGCACGCGCGGGGTGGTGCTGGCCCCCGTGCGGGGCCGGCGCACCGAGCCGGTGCGGTCGGCGGCCTCGCCGGTCTGGGCCGGGTAGGCCTGCGGCGGGTGGTACGGGCCCGCCTGCTGCTGCGGCTGCCGTTCCCCCGGCAGCGGTGAGGCCGCATGAGCGGCGGCACCCTGCCCGGGTGCGGCCTGCTGCGGGCCTCGGGTGTCCGTCACGGTTCCCCCCTGGGATCCCTGCCTGGTGGACGAGGAGGCGTCGGAGACCGGCGCCTTGATCGCTTTGAGATTGGTCGTGTGCGGATCTGTCGTCCGCGCGGCGGAGCCACGGCCGCCGCCGTCCGTTCCCGTACTGGTACCGGCCGGTCCGGCGCCCGTGGCTCCGCTCACGCTGACTCACTCCTCGTGCTACTCGGACGAGGGCGCCTCACCCTGGTCCGTACCGGTGGTCGCGTCCCCGTCGGCGGTGTCGTCCACGGCCACGTCGCCGTCGACTTCCTCCGCCTCGCGTCCTGCTTCGGCATTGCGGGCGATGCCGACCACGGCATCGCGCTTGCTCAAGTTGATCAGTTGGACGCCCATGGTGTCACGGCCGGTTTCCCTGATCTCGTTGACTCGCGTGCGAATCACACCACCCGACAACGTGATGGCGAGAATCTCGTCGGTCTCCTCGACCACCAGAGCGCCGACGAGGGAGCCGCGGTCCTCGACGATCTTGGCAGCCTTGATGCCGAGGCCGCCACGGCCCTGGACACGGTACTCGTCGACAGCGGTCCGCTTCGCGTACCCGCCGTCTGTGGCAGTGAACACGAACGTACCGGGTCGGACGACATTCATCGAGAGCAGCTCGTCCCCTTCGCGGAAACTCATGCCCTTGACGCCCGAGGTGGCGCGGCCCATGGGCCGCAGCGCTTCGTCCGTCGCCGTGAACCTGATCGACTGCGCCTTCTTGCTGATCAGCAGCAGGTCGTCCTCGGCCGAAACGAGTTCGGCACCGATCAGTTCGTCGTCGGTCCCGTCCTCCTGCTCGCGCAGGTTGATGGCGATGACACCGCCGGACCGCGGGGAGTCGTAGTCCTTGAGCGGGGTCTTCTTCACCAGGCCGGCCTTGGTCGCCAGGACCAGGTACGGCGTCGCCTCGTAGTCGCGGATGGCGCGGATCTGGGCGATGGTCTCGTCCGGCTGGAAGGCCAGCAGGTTCGCCACGTGCTGTCCGCGCGCGTCGCGGCCGGCGTCGGGCAGCTCGTACGCCTTCACGCGGTACACGCGGCCCTTGTTGGTGAAGAACAACAGCCAGTGGTGCGTGGTGGACACGAAGAAGTGGTTGACGATGTCGTCTTCCTTGAGCTTCGCGCCGCGCACGCCCTTGCCGCCGCGCTTCTGCGCGCGGTAGTCGTCGGTCTTGGTGCGCTTGATGTAGCCGCCGCGCGTGACCGTGACGACGATGTCCTCCTCGGCGATCAGGTCCTCGATGGACATGTCGCCCTCGTAGGGGATCAGCTTCGTCTTGCGGTCGTCGCCGTACTTCTCCACGATCGCGGCCAGCTCCTGGCTGACGATGCCGCGCTGGCGGACCGGGGAGGCGAGGATCTCGCTGTACTCGTTGATCTTCGCCTGGAGTTCGTCGTGCTCCTGGACGATCTTCTGGCGCTCCAGGGCGGCCAGTCGGCGCAGCTGCATCTCGAGGATGGCGTTGGCCTGGATGTCGTCGATCTCCAGGAGGTCCGTCAGGCCCCCGCGCGCGATCTCCACGGTGTCACTGCGCCGGATCAGCGCGATGACCTCGTCGATGGCGTCCAGGGCCTTCAGCAGGCCGCGCAGGATGTGCGCCCGCTCCTCCGCCTTGCGCAGCCGGAAGCGCGTACGGCGGACGATGACCTCGATCTGGTGCGTCACCCAGTGGCGGATGAACGCGTCCAGGGAGAGGGTGCGCGGCACGCCGTCGACCAGGGCCAGCATGTTGGCGCCGAAGTTGGTCTGCAGGTCGGTGTGCTTGTACAGGTTGTTCAGGACGACCTTGGCGACCGCGTCCCGCTTGAGGACGATGACCAGGCGCTGGCCGGTCCGCGACGACGTCTCGTCGCGGACGTCCGCGATGCCGCCGACCTTGCCGTCCTTCACCAGGTCGGCGATCTTCTGCGCGAGGTTGTCCGGGTTGACCTGGTAGGGCAGCTCCGTGACCACCAGGCACTGGCGGTTCTGGATCTCCTCGACCTCGATCACCGCGCGCATGGTGATCGAGCCGCGGCCCGTGCGGTACGCCTCCTCGATGCCCTTGCGTCCGACCACCAGGGCGCCGGTCGGGAAGTCGGGGCCCTTGATCCGCTCGATGAGCGCGTCCAGCAGCTCCTCGTGCGACGCCTCGGGGTTCTCCAGGTACCACTGGGCGCCGGCGGCGACCTCGCGCAGGTTGTGCGGCGGGATGTTGGTCGCCATGCCGACCGCGATCCCGGCCGAGCCGTTGATCAGCAGGTTCGGGAAGCGGGCCGGAAGGACGGTCGGCTCCTGGGAGCGGCCGTCGTAGTTGTCCGTGAAGTCGACGGTCTCCTCGTCGATGTCCCGGACCATCTCCATCGACAGCGGTGCCATCTTGCACTCGGTGTAGCGCATCGCCGCCGCCGGGTCGTTGCCCGGGGAGCCGAAGTTGCCGTTGGAGTCCACCAGCGGCATCCGCATCGCCCACGGCTGCGCGAGACGGACCAGCGCGTCGTAGATCGAGGAGTCGCCGTGCGGGTGGTAGTTGCCCATGACGTCGCCGACGACGCGGGCGCACTTGTAGAAGCCGCGCTCGGGGCGGTAGCCGCCGTCGTACATGGCGTACAGCACGCGGCGGTGGACGGGCTTGAGGCCGTCACGGACGTCGGGCAGCGCACGCGACACGATGACGGACATCGCGTAGTCGAGGTACGAGCGCTGCATCTCCGTCTCGAGCCCGACGGGCTCGACGCGCATCGCGGCGGCGTCCACGTCCTCGAGGGGCGTGACGGGAGTGTTCTCGTCGGTCATTGCTGGTGAAGGTCCTTCCTGGTGCGGTCAGCTGAGACCGACTCAGATGTCGAGGAAGCGGACGTCCTTGGCGTTGCGCTGGATGAAGGCGCGGCGGGCCTCGACGTCCTCGCCCATCAGGACGGAGAACAGGTCGTCGGCCTGGGCGGCGTCGTCCAGGGTGACCTGGCCGAGGACGCGGTGCTCCTGGTCCATCGTGGTGATGCGCAGTTCCTCGGCGTTCATCTCGCCGAGACCCTTGAAGCGCTGCACCGAGTCCTCACGAATGCGCTTGCCGGCGTTGCGGCCCATCTCGATCAGCGCGTCGCGCTCGCGGTCGGAGTACGCGTACTCGAAGTCGTCCTTGCCCCACTTGATCTTGTAGAGCGGGGGACGGGAGAGGTACACGTGCCCGGCCTCGACCAGCGGCCGCATGAAGCGGAACAGGAACGTCAGCAGCAGGGTGTTGATGTGCTGGCCGTCGACGTCGGCGTCCGCCATCAGGATGATCTTGTGATAGCGGAGCTTCTCGATGTCGAAGTCCTCGTGCACGCCGGTGCCGAACGCGGAGATCATCGCCTGGATCTCCTGGTTCTGCAGGATCCGGTCGATGCGCGCCTTCTCGACGTTGAGGATCTTGCCCCGGATCGGGAGGATCGCCTGGTACTCGGGGTTGCGGCCGGACTTGGCCGAGCCGCCGGCGGAGTCACCCTCGACGATGAAGATCTCGCACTTGGTCGGGTCGTTCGACTGGCAGTCGGACAGCTTGCCCGGCAGCGACGCCGTCTCCAGCAGGCCCTTGCGGCGCGTCAGGTCGCGCGCCTTGCGGGCCGCCACGCGCGCGGTGGCCGCCGCGATGCCCTTGCGGACGATGTCCGCGGCCTCGTTGGGGTTGCGGTCCAGCCAGTCGGCGAGGTGCTCGTAGACGACCTTCTGCACGAAGGTCTTCACCTCGGTGTTGCCCAGCTTGGTCTTGGTCTGGCCCTCGAACTGCGGCTCGCTCAGCTTGACCGAGATGATCGCGGTCAGGCCCTCGCGGATGTCGTCACCGGTGAGGTTGTCGTCCTTCTCGCGCAGCAGCTTCTTGTCGCGCGCGTACTTGTTGATGAGCGAGGTGAGCGCCGCACGGAAGCCCTCCTCGTGCGTACCGCCCTCGTGGGTGTGGATGATGTTGGCGAAGGAGTACACGCCCTCCGTGTAGCCGCCGTTCCACTGCATGGCGACCTCGAGCGACAGGTGCCGCTCCTTGTCCTCCGCCTCGAGGTCGATGACGGTGGGGTGGACCACCTCTCCCTTGCGGGAGTTGAGGTACTTCACGAAGTCGACGATGCCGCCCTCGTAGTGGTACGAGACGCTCTTGACCTCGTGCTTCTCGTCCTCGCCCGCCTCGTCCGCACCGGCGGTCGCCTTCGCCGACTCGCGCTCGTCGGTGAGGTTGATCCGCAGGCCCTTGTTGAGGAACGCCATCTCCTGGAAGCGCCGGGAGAGCGTCTCGAACGAGTAGTCCGTGGTCTCGAAGATGTCGCCGTCGGCCCAGAAGGTGACCGACGTGCCGGTCTCCTCGGTCGCCTCGTGCCGCTGGAGCGGCGCGGTGGGGACACCCAGCTTGTAGTCCTGCGTCCAGCGGTACCCGTCGGTCTTCACCTCGACGGCGACGCGCGTCGACAGCGCGTTGACCACGGACACGCCCACGCCGTGCAGACCGCCGGAGACCGCGTAACCGCCGCCGCCGAACTTGCCGCCCGCGTGCAGCACGGTGAGGACGACCTCGACGGCGGGCTTGCCCTCGGAGGGGACGATGCCCACGGGGATGCCACGGCCGTTGTCGACGACGCGGACGCCGCCGTCGTCCAGGATCGTCACGTCGATGGTGTCCGCGTGGCCGGCCAGCGCCTCGTCGACCGAGTTGTCGACGACCTCCTGCACCAGGTGGTGCAGGCCCCGCTCGCCCGTCGACCCGATGTACATGCCGGGTCGCTTGCGGACCGCGTCCAGGCCCTCGAGGACGGTGATGGCACTCGCGTCGTACGACGCGGCGTCTCCGGTCGAGGAGCCTGCCGCGTCGCCGGCGGCGGTGTCGGTGGACGGGATGTTCTCGTTGGGGTTGCCGGAATCGGCCACGAAGCGCCCTTTCTGGCACAGCACGAGCCAGGCTCGTCGGCAGGTTGCCGGAGCGGCTGCGGCATGTTGCGTTGGTAAGCCTTGATCAGCGTTGCTCAGCGTCTTCCCGGGCGGTCCCCACGATCGGGGCGGGATTGTCTTCCAGTCTACCGGTAGCACTGACATCGATGGGGGTTTGCGGGCACCTGAGTCCGCATGTGCCGCCCTGAACCGGCCTCGTCCGACTCCCGATATGCGGATGGGGGCTCCAGAGGCCCCACGAGGGCACTCAGCGCTTCCGGCCGTCAACCCTTGGCTACTTAGGAGTCAGGTGGCGATTCGTACCCCCGTGCGGGGGTACGGCGACGCGGGGCTCCGGCCCGCGAAAGCGGTGCTCGGACGCCCTGATGTGATGTCTCTCACGTGTGCGCGAAGAGGCGGGAAAAGCCCCCGGATCACCCGTACGTGTCGCCGGGACCGGTGCTGCCCGGGGCGCGCAGCGGCCCGTAACGGCGGGCCGGGCCGGTGGGGCCGACCACCTTGATCAGCCGCACGGTGCCGTGCCCGAGGTCGTCGTTGAGACGGGCCACCAGCGTCGGCGCCAGCAGCCGCAGATTGGTCGCCCAGGCCGTGGAGTCGCAGCGCACGACCAGCACCCGCTCGTCCTCGTCGTAGCGCTCGGGTTCGCAGTGCTTGGCGACGTCCTCGCCGACGATCTCCGGCCAGCGCCCCATCACGCCGCCGACCGCCGCGGGAGCCTCCCAGCCGCGCTCGGTGAGGAGCCGGTTGATCGCCGCGCCCAGCGCCATCGGATCGCGCCGGTCGGTGCGCGCGCCGGAGCGCAGGCCGCCGCGCCGTGCTTGCTTCTTCTGCTGCGCCGCGTCCCCACGCGCGCGTGCCGCCTCCCGGGCCGCGCGCAACGCCACGCGCGCCAGGTCGACGCCCGAGGGCTCGGGGTCCTTGCCGGTACCGCCGCCGGGCGGCTGCCGGCCGCTCACGCGCGCTCCACCGTCCCCTCGGACACGGCGAACCGCACGCCCGCCAGCACGTGCGGCACGTCGTCCTCGACGGCGGCCGTCACCAGCACCTGCTCACCGGGGGCCACCAGCTCGGCCAGCCGCTCCCGGCGGCGCGCGTCCAGCTCCGCGAAGACGTCGTCGAGCACCAGCACCGGCTCGTTGCCCTCGGCCCGCAGCAGGTCGTACGAGGCGAGACGCAGCGCCAGCGCGTACGACCACGACTCGCCGTGCGAGGCGTAGCCCTTGGCGGGCATCTGACCCAGCTTGAGCAGCAGGTCGTCGCGGTGCGGGCCGACCAGGGTGACCCCGCGCTCGATCTCCTGCTTGCGGGACTCCGCGAGCGCGGCCATCAGCTGCTCGAAGAGATCCTCACGGGTGTGCGCCTCGCCCGGCGCGGACGGCCTGTACTCCAGTGCCACCGGGCCGCCGCCGGGCGCGAGCTGCTCGTACGCCTTGTCGGCGAGCGGCTGGAGCGCGGTCACCAGGTCCAGGCGCCGCGCCAGGAGCTCGGCGCCCGCGTGGGCGAGGTGCTGGTCCCACACGTCGAGCGTGGAGAGGTCCAGGGTGCGGCCGCCGTGCCGACGGGCCAGCGCCGCCGACTTCAGCAGCGTGTTGCGCTGCTTGAGCACCCGGTCGTAGTCGGAGCGCACGCCCGCCATGCGCGGGGAGCGCGCGGTGATCAGCTCGTCCAGGAACCGCCGGCGCTCACCCGGATCGCCCTTCACCAGCGCCAGGTCCTCGGGCGCGAACAGCACGGTCCGCACGATGCCCAGCACGTCACGCGGCCTGACCTGCGAGGACCGGTTGATGCGGGCGCGGTTGGCGCGGCCCGGGTTGAGCTCCAGCTCCACCAGCTGCTGCCGTTCGCCCTGCCGGACCTGGGCCCGGACGATCGCGCGCTCGGCTCCCATGCGCACCAGCGGGGCGTCGGAGGACACCCGGTGGCTGCCGAGGGTGGCGAGGTAGCCGACCGCCTCGACGAGGTTCGTCTTGCCCTGTCCGTTGGGACCGACGAAGGCCGTCACCCCGGGGTCGAGCGGAACCTCGACCCGGGGGTAGGAGCGGAAGTCGGCCAGCGACAGATGCGTGACGTGCATGGTCGTTCCACCGACCTCCTCCGGCGTTGTGGACCGCCGTGCGGTCCTGTGGACAGTGGACGTCCCTGTGGACTACTTCTTCTCGACCGCGTGGCCGCCGAACTGATTCCGCAGCGCCGCGATCATCTTCATCTGCGGCGAGTCCTCCTGGCGCGAGGCAAACCGCGCGAACAGCGAGGCCGTGATCGCCGGGAGCGGCACCGCGTTGTCGATGGCGGCCTCCACAGTCCAGCGTCCCTCACCGGAGTCCTGTGCATAACCCCGGAGCCCGTCCAGGTGCTCGTCCTCGTCGAGGGCGTTGACCGCCAGGTCCAGCAGCCAGGAGCGGATGACGGTGCCCTCCTGCCAGGAGCGGAACACCTCCCGGACGTCGGTCACCGAATCGACCTTCTCCAGCAGCTCCCAGCCCTCTGCGTAGGCCTGCATCATGGCGTACTCGATGCCGTTGTGGACCATCTTGGCGAAGTGGCCCGCGCCGACCTTGCCGGCGTGCACCGAGCCGAAGTCGCCCTCCGGCTTGAGGGCGTCGAATATCGGCTGCACCTTGGCGACGTCCTCCTCGGAGCCGCCGTACATCAGCGCGTAGCCGTTCTCCAGGCCCCAGACGCCGCCGGAGACACCGCAGTCGACGAAGCCGATGCCCTTGGCCGCCAGCTCCGCGGCGTGCTTCTCGTCGTCGGTCCAGCGGGAGTTGCCGCCGTCCACCACGACGTCGCCGGGCTCCAGCAGCTCGGCGAGCTCGTCGACGGTGGACTGGGTCGCCTCGCCGGCCGGGACCATCACCCACACCACGCGGGGGCCGCTGAGCTTGCCCACAAGCTCCTGCAGGCTGTGGACGTCGGCGAGGTCCGGGTTGCGGTCGTAACCGAAGACGGTGTGCCCTGCGCGGCGCAGCCGCTCGCGCATGTTGCCGCCCATCTTGCCGAGGCCGACGAGACCGAGCTCCATCAGATGCGTTCCTTAGGTATGCGACGGGACGTGACGGCACTTGCGTACCGGCGTCCGAGCCTAAACCCGGACGCGCGCGCACATCTGTGGGCATACGCGCTCACACGCCCGTCCCCACCTTCGGCTTCGCCGCGGCCGTGGATCAGCCGCTGAGCCGCACCGGCATGATCAGGTACTTGTATGCCTCGTCCGCCTCCGCGTCCGTCGCCGGGCGGCCGCTGAGCAGCGCCGGCTTGGTGGACGTGGTGAACGACAGCTGGGCCACCGGGGAGTCGATGGCGCTCAGGCCGTCCAGCAGGAACGTCGGGTTGAAGGCGATGGAGATGTCGTCGCCCTCGAGCTGGGCGTCGACCCTTTCCACAGCCTGTGCGTCGTCGCTGGAACCGGCCTCCAGGATGAGCACGCCCTGCTCGAAGCTCAGCCGCACCGGGGTGTTGCGCTCGGCGACCAGGGCCACGCGCTTCACGGCCTCCACGAAGGGGGCGGTCTCGATCACGGCGACGCTGTTGAACTCCGTCGGGAACAGCGTGCGGTACTTCGGGAGGTCCCCCTCCAGCAGGCGCGTGGTGGTGCGCCGGCCCGCGCCTTCGAAGCCGATCAGACCCTCGCCGGCGCCGGAGCCGGACAGCGCCAGGGTCACCTGATCGCCGCTGGTCAGCGCCTTGGCGGTGTCCAGCAGGGTCTTGGCGGGCACCAGGGCGACCGCGGAGGCCTCCGGGTTCTCCGGCTTCCACAGGAACTCGCGGACCGCGAAGCGGTAGCGGTCGGTGGAGGCGAGCGTCACCGTGTCGCCCTCGATCTCGATGCGCACACCGGTGAGGACGGGGAGGGTGTCGTCGCGGCCGGCCGCGATGGCGACCTGCTGCACGGCGGAGGCGAACACCTCGCCGGGAACCGTGCCCGTCGCGTTCGGCATCTGCGGCAGGGCCGGGTACTCCTCCACAGGCAGTGTGTGGAGCGTGAACCGCGAGGAGCCGCAGACCACCGTCGCCCGTACACCGTCTGTGGAAATCTCCACGGGGCGGTTGGGCAGGGCGCGGGAGATGTCGGCCAGCAGGCGGCCGGAGACCAGGACCGTGCCCTCCTCCTCGACCTCGGCCTCCACCGACACGCGCGCGGAGACCTCGTAGTCGAAGCTGGACAGGCTCAGCTGGCCGTCGTCTGCCTTGAGCAGCAGGCCGGCGAGGACAGGCGCCGGCGGACGGGCCGGGAGGCTGCGAGCCGCCCAGGCCACTGCCTCCGCGAGTACGTCGCGTTCCACCCGGATCTTCACTGTTGCCGCCTCCTGCTGTTGCCGGCGCTTCTCGCCCTGCCTGGCTTTCGTCGTCTGACTCGGTGTCGTCGGCCCCGGGGAGGGGAAGGACACCGGGGTCCAGTCTGACGCACCGCACTGACACTAGGCGCCCCTCGGGTCAAGTCGTGACGAGGGGCGGGCGAGGGCCGGACGGCCGGTTGTGCACAGGACCCCCTTCGAAACGGTTTCCTCGCTCTCTATGGTCGGGAGTAGTAGTAGGGCCTGTGGATACCGTGGATAACCTCGTTTGCACAGCTCAGCGCCGGTTTTTTGTCCACGGGTCCTGTGGGCGGAAGCCGTGGACAACCAGGCCTTGCTGTGGAGAACGGAAAGTTCTGCACATCCCGTGCACAGGGGAGGCCGAGTTCTCCCCAGCCGCGTCCCCAGGTTTGCGCTTCTTTCCCACAGCCCCCTTGGGCAGCCCGATGTGACGGCTTTCACTCGGTCCGGTGATGAGCCGCGTCGCGTTGCCGAACAGTGGACAGTCATGTGGAGAAGCGGCCGATCACTGGGGACAACCGGCCACAGCCTGTGGGAAGCCCGTGGACAACTCGATGCACAGGCTGTGGAGCATCTTGTTGTCCACAGCCTGTGGAGATCCTTCGTCCACGAATCCACAGGCGGATGACCTGCGCGGACAGCTTCTCACCGGAGGAGGCTGTGGACGGAGTCGGGACAACTTTCCGATCCCCAGCGTGTGGACGGGAAAAAGTCACCGAATCTGTGGAGGACGGCCGTGTCCCGCCGCGGAAATCGAACACCGCGGTACGCCTCAGCGTCGCGGCCGGAGAGCCGGGACACGAAGAAGGGCGCCCCGGGATCTCTCCAGGGGCGCCCTCGCGTGCTGCGTGTGGGCCGTCAGCCGGCCTTGATGCGGTTGGTCAGTTCGGTGACCTGGTTGTAGATGGAGCGCCGCTCGGCCATCAGATTGCGGATCTTCCGGTCGGCGTGCATCACCGTCGTGTGGTCCCGCCCGCCGAACAGCGCGCCGATCTTCGGCAGCGACAGGTCCGTCAGCTCACGGCAGAGGTACATGGCGATCTGCCGGGCGGTCACCAGCGCGCGCCCGCGTGAGGTGCCGCACAGGTCCTCGACGGTGAGGCCGAAGTAGTCGGCGGTCGCGCTCATGATGGCCGTCGAGGTGATCTCCGGGGCCGAGTCGTCGCCCCCGGGCATCAGGTCCTTGAGGACGATCTCCGTCAGCCCGAGGTCCACCGGCTGCCGGTTGAGCGACGCGAAGGCCGTCACCCGGATCAGCGCGCCCTCCAGCTCCCTGATGTTGCGGGAGATCCGGGAGGCGATGAACTCCAGCACCTCCGGCGGGGCGTTGAGCTGCTCCTGCACCGCCTTCTTGCGCAGGATCGCGATGCGCGTCTCCAGTTCCGGCGGCTGGACGTCGGTGATCAGACCCCACTCGAAACGGTTCCGCAGCCGGTCCTCCAGCGTCACCAGCTGCTTGGGCGGCCGGTCGCTGGACAGCACGATCTGTTTGTTGGCGTTGTGGAGCGTGTTGAACGTGTGGAAGAACTCCTCCTGCGTCGACTCCTTGTCCGCCAGGAACTGGATGTCGTCGACGAGCAGGATGTCCATCTCGCGGTAGCGCTTGCGGAAGCTGTCGCCCTTGCCGTCGCGGATGGAGTTGATGAACTCGTTGGTGAACTCCTCCGAGCTCACGTACCGCACGCGCGTGCCCGGGTAGAGGCTCCGCGCGTAGTGCCCGATCGCGTGCAGCAGATGCGTCTTGCCGAGGCCCGACTCGCCGTAGATGAACAAGGGGTTGTACGCCTTCGCCGGCGCCTCCGCGACGGCCACCGCGGCCGCGTGCGCGAAGCGGTTGGACGCGCCGATGACGAACGTGTCGAAGAGGTACTTCGGGTTCAGCCGCGCGGTCGGCTCACCGGGACCCGTCGCCGGGGCGGGCTGCGCCGCCAGAGGGCCGGGCGCGCCGGTCGTGGGCAGGTTCGGGCCGACCGGGCCGCCGCGGTGGACGTGCCCCGAGCCGGGCGGCGGCTCGGGCAGGTCGCGGCGCCGGTCGTCCCGCTGGTCGTAGTCGCCGCGCGACGTGTCGTAGTCGGAGCGCTGGTCGTAGGACGGACGCTCCACAGGCTGGGGACGGTAGTCCTGGGAGGACGGACCGCCGTAGGTGTCCGAGCCGTACGCGTCCTGCGTGCCGTACGGATCCGGCGAGCCGTACGCGTCCTGCTGCGGGGAGCCGTAGGCGTCCTGGGACGACGGCGAGGCGTACGGGTCCCGGTCGGGGAAGCCGAGCCGCTGCTGCTGCCAGCCGTAGTCGTCCTGCGAGGGACGCGGCCAGGAGCCGGGCTCGGGGCGCTGGTACTCCGACGGGTAGGCGGGCCGCGCGGAGGGCAGACGGTCGTCCGGCCGGCCCTGCTGCTGGTCGCCGTGGCGACGGTCGTATCCGCCGTACCCCTCGTACGGCTCGCGGTCCTGGTACGGCTCGCGGTCCTGCCGGTCGCGGTGGTCCGGGCGCTCCGGGTGGACGGAGGGCAGCTCCGGCTCCTCGTAGCGCGGCTGTGGACGGGGAGCGGGCGCGGGCGTGGCGGGCGGCTCGCCGGCGGTCTCGTCGACCGTGATGGCGATGCGGATAGGGCGGCCGCACTCGCGGCTCAGGGACTCGCTGACCACCGGGGCCAGCCGGCCCTCGAGCACGCCCTTGGCGAACTCGTTCGGCACGGCGAGCAGGGCGGTGTCGGCGACCAGGGCCAGCGGCTGGCAGCGCCGGATCCAGTGCTCGTCCTTGCTCTCGACACCTTGTCCACGGCCCTCGCCGAGCAGTTGCTCCAGTACGCGTGGCCACACTGCGGCAAGATCGGCAGGTACGTCAGCCACAGGGCACGCTCTCTCACAGGTCCCTCGATCGTGTGACGCGAGGGACGGGTCGGGATGTAAATCGGGTGGTGGGGGGTCAAGGGAACGAATCGGGGTCCCGTCACGGTAGTCAGCGCGACCGGTACGGTTCAAGTTGTTGTCCCCAGGCTGTGGACAAGTGTCTCCCGGCAGCCACCGGTTTGACCGAATGACACGGCCGCGCGTACCGTAACGAGGTCGAGTTGTCGATGGCTGCTGCCGCCTGCCTCCGATGGGCACAGATCGCGCAAGATGATCGGTCAGCGGTGCACTCGGGCGTAACGCGAGCTACTCGTGGGCGCACGGTGACAGCCAGGACGGCACCCCGCAAACACCGATTCTTTCTGGAGCCCCCGAGTGAGCAAGCGCACCTTCCAGCCGAACAACCGTCGTCGCGCCAAGACCCACGGCTTCCGGCTGCGTATGCGCACCCGTGCCGGCCGCGCGATTCTCGCGTCCCGCCGCAGCAAGGGTCGCGCCCGTCTGTCCGCCTGATCCCGGTCAGGTCATGACGTCGTGCTGCCCACCGAGAACCGGCTGAGGCGGCGCGAGGACTTCGCGACCGCGGTACGACGAGGACGCCGGGCCGGGCGCCAGTGCCTCGTCGTCCACCTTCACAGCGGTGCAACGGACCCGCATGCGCCTGGGGAGAGCGCTCCCCCGACGCGTGCGGGTTTCGTCGTGAGCAAGGCCGTGGGCGGATCGGTGGTGCGCAACAAGGTGAAGCGGAGGCTTCGCCATCTGATGCGCGAACGAGTCGACCAGCTGCCCCCCGGTAGCCTGGTAGTGGTACGAGCGCTGCCCGCCGCGGGCGACGCCGACCACGCACAGCTGGCCCGAGACCTGGACGCCGCTCTGCAGCGGCTGCTGGGAGGGGGCGCGCGATGAAGTACCCGCTGCTGGCCCTGATCAAGCTCTACCAGTGGACGATCAGTCCACTGCTGGGCCCGGTGTGCAAGTACTACCCGTCGTGCTCCCACTACGGCTACACGGCCATCGACCGGCACGGCGCCGTCAAGGGAACAGCACTCACGGCCTGGCGCATCCTGCGGTGCAATCCGTGGTCGCTGGGCGGCGTGGACCATGTCCCGCCGCGCAGGCGTCCGCGGTGGCACGAAATGCTGCGCAACGCCTGGCGTGCACGCAAGGGCGGGACCTCCGCCGCCGAACCGGCCACCGACGGGCAGGCTTCTCCCACAAGTCCTACGAGTCCCTCGGGCCCGGCCGCAGAGACCTCGTCCCATGCCCAAGGAGCATGATTAGTGGACACGATTGCCAGCCTCTTCAGCTTCATCACGACACCTGTCTCCTGGGTCATCGTCCAGTTCCACAGCGTGTACGGCTCCCTCTTCGGGCCTGACACAGGATGGGCCTGGGGCCTGTCCATCGTGTCCCTGGTGATTCTCATCCGCATCTGCCTGATCCCGCTCTTCGTGAAGCAGATCAAGGCGACGCGTGCCATGCAGACGCTCCAGCCGGAGATGAAGAAGATCCAGGAGCGCTACAAGAACGACAAGCAGCGCCAGTCCGAAGAGATGATGAAGCTCTACAAGGAGACGGGCACCAACCCGCTCTCCTCGTGTCTTCCCATCCTGGCGCAGTCGCCGTTCTTCTTCGCCCTCTACCACGTGCTCAACAGCATCGCGTCGAACGACACCATCGGCGTGATCAACGAGCGACTGCTGGAGAGCGCGCAGAAGGCCCACATCTTCGGTGCCCCGCTCGCCGCGAAGTTCACGGACAGCCCGGACAAGGTCGAGGCGCTGAACTCGTCGCTGACCGATGTACGTGTCGTCACGGCGATCATGATCGTCCTGATGTCGCTGTCGCAGTTCTACACGCAGCGCCAGCTGATGACGAAGAACGTCGACACCACGGTGAAGACGCCGTTCATGCAGCAGCAGAAGATGCTGATGTACGTCTTCCCCGTCATCTTCGCCGTCTTCGGCATCAACTTCCCGGTCGGTGTCCTCGTCTACTGGCTGACCACCAACGTGTGGACCATGGGCCAGCAGATGTACGTCATCCACAACAACCCGACCCCGGGTTCCAAGGCTCAGGCCGCCTACCTCGAGCGCCTCCACAAGAAGGTCACCACCCACGGCGGGACCCGGGGCCGCGGCCAGCGGGCCATCGTCAAGGCCATCGTCGCCAAGGGCCGGGACCGCAACGAGCACGAGCGCAAGTTCATCAACGGCCTGAACAAGGCCGGCCTCGCCGCCCAGGCCGACGGCACTGTGATCAAGAGCGAGAGCAGCGCCGCCGCCCAGGCCGAGGACGGTACGACGACCACCGTCGCCCCCAAGCGGCAGCAGCCCAAGCGGCAGCCCAAGTCGAAGCGCCAGGCCGGCGTGGCCAAGCCGGCGGGTGAGCCCACCTCGCTGACCAAGGCCGACGATCCGCAGGACGCCACGCCCGCTGCCAAGAAGGGCAACGCCAAGCCCGCCGGCAACGGCACCCGCAGCAGGGCCCAGTCCGGACAGCGCAAGGGCCCGCAGCGGCCCAAGTCCCCGTCGAAGAAGTAAGAAGGAGTCCATCCCGTGACGGAAGGCACCACCGCGGCCGCTGCCGAGGGCACAGACACCCTGACCCGCCTGGAGCAGGAGGGCGAGATCGCGGCGGACTACCTGGAGGGTCTGCTCGACATCGCCGACCTCGACGGCGACATCGACATGGACGTCGAGGCCGACCGCGCCTCTGTCTCGATCATCAGCGACACGGACAGCCGCGATCTGCAGAAGCTGGTCGGCCGTGACGGCGAGGTGCTGGAGGCCCTTCAGGAGCTCACGCGCCTCGCGGTCCACCGGGAGACCGGTGACCGCAGCCGCCTGATGCTCGACATCGCCGGCTACCGCGCCCGCAAGCGCACCGAGCTGGCCGACCTGGGCGCCAAGGCCGCGGCCGAGGCGAAGAGCAGCGGTCAGCCCGTGCGGCTCGACCCGATGACCCCGTTCGAGCGCAAGGTCGTGCACGACGCGATCAAGGCGGCCGGCCTGCGCAGTGAGTCCGAGGGCGAGGAGCCGCAGCGCTTCGTCGTCGTGCTTCCCGCCTGATCGGCTCACCGTTCCACCGGCCCCGTCTGTTGCGCAGGCGGGGCCGCTCTTTGTCAACCTGATAGTTCTGGTTCTGGTTCTGGTGCCGGCGTCCGCGTCGGCACGGTACGGAAGGACGGTCCCCCGTGACGGAGGCAGCGGAGCTTCCCCCCGCGCCCGAGCAGGCCCGCGAGGTGTTCGGTGAACGCTTCGCGGACGCAGTCCGGTATGCCGAGCTGCTCGCCGAGGCGGGCGTCCAGCGCGGTCTGATCGGCCCGCGTGAGGTGCCCCGCCTGTGGGAGCGGCATCTGCTGAACTGCGCGGTGCTCTCGGAGGTCGTACCCGAGGGTGTCACCGTGTGCGACGTCGGCTCGGGGGCCGGTCTGCCGGGCATTCCGCTCGCTCTGGTCCGGGAGGACCTGAAGATCACCCTGCTGGAGCCGCTGCTCCGCCGCACCAACTTCCTGACCGAGGTCGTGGAACTGCTCGGCCTGGATCATGTGACCGTTGTGCGCGGACGCGCCGAGGAGGTCATGGGCAAGCTGCCTCCGGTGCACGTGGTGACCGCACGCGCCGTGGCGCCGCTCGACCGCCTGGCCACCTGGGGCATCCCCCTGCTGCGGCCGTACGGGGAAATGCTTGCGCTCAAGGGCGACACCGCGGAGGAGGAGCTGAAGAGCGCTGCCACCGCACTGACCAAGCTCGGCGCCGTGACGACGTCGATCGTGCACGTGGGTGAGGGCATGGTGGACCCCCTGTCCACAGTGGTACGGGTCGAGGTCGGAGAGAGCCCCGGCGGTGTGCGCTTCGCCGCCAAACGCGCCAAGGCCGCCCGCACCGGACGGGCCCGGCGTCGACGCGGATAGCCGTATGTCCCTCGCTGTGGAGTGCGAGGGTTCTGGTGCGGCAATGTCACGCATCGGGACGACGTGCCCGGCCGTCGAGGCCGGGCGTACTCCACACAAGCTGCCCAACCCGCGCATGCCGGAGTGTCGTGGCAGTACCGCCTCCGCTGCTGTGCATCGTGTTTCACGTGAAACGTCGCTCACTGCTGCACGGCATCATCAGTCGGGGCCGCGCTGCGGCCGAACCTCGTGAACGGAAGCCCCTCGGCTCCCTCGACGAGAGCTCAGCTCCCCGCGAGTCGTCCCCTTCACGAGGTACGGAGTTGTCCACAGAGGTGGATTTCTCCACAGAACGTCAGACCTCACTGGTTCGCGACCCCGAAGGCATGGGAGGCTCTGTTCATTGCGAGCCTGAAGTCGAGGAGAGTGAATCCTTGCGGTCCGACGCCAACATCGCGGGACCGATGACCGATCCGGTCCCCGGTCCCCGTACCGAATCGATGGGGGCGGATGTTTCACGTGAAACACCGCCTCCGATGGACGACACTCCCATCGGTCGCGCTGCCCAACTGGCGGTGGAGGCTCTGGGCCGTGCCGGAGAAGGGCTGCCGCGGCCCGAGCAGACCCGCGTCATCGTGGTCGCCAACCAGAAGGGCGGTGTCGGAAAGACGACGACCACCGTCAATCTGGCCGCTTCGCTCGCTCTGCACGGCGCCCGTGTCCTGGTGATCGACCTCGACCCGCAGGGCAACGCATCCACCGCCCTGGGGATCGACCACCATGCCGAGGTGCCCTCCATCTACGACGTGCTGGTGGAGAGCAAGCCGCTGGCAGGGGTCGTCCAGCCCGTCCCCGATGTCGAGGGCCTCTTCTGCGCCCCCGCCACCATCGATCTTGCCGGTGCGGAGATCGAACTGGTGTCGCTCGTGGCACGGGAGAGTCGACTGCAGCGGGCCATTCAGGCCTACGAGCAGCCGCTGGACTACATCCTCATCGACTGCCCGCCGTCGCTCGGTCTCCTCACGGTCAACGCCCTGGTGGCGGGCCAGGAGGTGCTGATCCCGATCCAGTGCGAGTACTACGCGCTGGAAGGACTCGGTCAGCTGCTGCGCAACGTCGACCTGGTTCGAGGGCACCTCAACCCCGCTCTGCACGTCTCGACCATCCTGCTCACCATGTACGACGGCCGGACGCGGCTCGCCTCCCAGGTCGCGGAGGAGGTACGCACCCACTTCGGCGACGAGGTCCTGCGCACCAGCATCCCCCGTTCCGTCCGTATCTCCGAGGCCCCGAGCTACGGGCAGACGGTGCTGACTTACGATCCTGGATCGAGCGGTGCTCTCTCGTACTTCGAGGCGGCACGCGAGATCGCGCTGAGAGGCGTCGGAGTCCGGTACGACGCGTCGCAGGCGCACATCGGCGTACAGCAGACTGATCCGAACATGGTGGAGGGCGTGCAGTGAGTGAGCGACGGAGGGGGCTGGGTCGTGGGCTCGCAGCACTGATCCCCGCTGCCCCGACAGAGAAGACGGTGCCCCCGGCCGCGGTGGGCGGGACGGCCTCCCCGTCGCCCGCAGCGATTCCGGTACTGCCGAACGAGCGTGGAGTGGCGGCCGCGAAGGTGGCCACGCTGGCTTCTGTTTCACGTGAAACGGAGGAGGCCGCAGCCGCGAGCTCTTCGGTGCCGGCCCCGCCGATGGGGGCGCACTTCGCTGAAATCCCCCTCGACGCCATTACGCCGAACCCGCGGCAGCCTCGGGACGTCTTCGACGAGGACGCCCTGGCCGAACTGATCACCTCCATCAAGGAGGTCGGTCTGCTTCAGCCCGTCGTCGTGCGGCAGGCGGGCGGCGGCCGCTATGAGCTGATCATGGGCGAGCGCCGGTGGCGTGCCTGCCGTGAGGCCGGACTCGACGCCATCCCGGCCATCGTGCGGGCCACGGAGGACGAGAAGCTCCTCCTGGACGCGCTGCTGGAGAACCTGCACCGTGCCCAGCTGAATCCGCTGGAAGAGGCTGCCGCCTACGACCAGCTGCTCAAGGACTTCAACTGCACGCACGACCAACTGGCCGACCGCATCGGCCGGTCCCGCCCGCAGGTGTCCAACACCCTGCGTCTGCTGAAGCTGTCCCCGACCGTTCAGCGCCGGGTGGCCGCCGGAGTGCTCTCCGCCGGGCACGCCCGCGCGCTGCTGTCCGTCGAGGACTCCGAGGAACAGGACCGTCTGGCTCACCGCATCGTGGCCGAGGGCCTCTCGGTACGGGCCGTCGAGGAGATCGTGACCCTGATGGGCTCGCGGCCTCAGAAGGCTCAGCGGTCCAAGGGCCCCCGCGCGGGCGCCCGGGTGTCGCCGGCCCTGTCCGAACTGGCGACGCGCCTCTCGGATCGCTTCGAGACGCGGGTGAAGGTCGACCTCGGTCAGAAGAAGGGCAAGATCACCGTCGAGTTCGCCTCGATGGAGGACCTGGAGCGCATCCTCGGCACCCTCGCCCCCGGAGAGGGCCCGGTGCTCCAGAAGAGCATCGTGGACGAGAACGACGCCGAGGAGACCGATTCCTGAAGAGTCGCTCCGCCCGGCCTGAAGCCGGCCAGGGCGGGCCGTGTCCGGTACGCACCGGACACGGCCCGCCCTTTGCCTTGTGCCGGTATCGAGGGAATCGCTTCATGGATACGATGCGTTCGTATATGGCGCATCCACCCGGCAACACCTCTGAGAGCTAGGCAGGGGCCATGCGAATGACGAGCCGCACCGGACTGATGAGCGCGGGGCTGGGGGTGGGCGTCGTCAGTGGCTTCATCGGCAGCCTGCTCAGAGAACGGAGTGCTCTGACCGCCGCCCGTGTGGCAGCGGGCCAAGGAAGCGAGGAACAGCCTTCATGGGCCGTCGGCTCGTACCGCTCACGCTGGACAACCTTCCGGACCTCCCCCAGCGCTGCCGCTCGTGTGTCTTCTGGGAGCTCGACCCGGTCAGCGGCGAGGCAGCGGTAAAGGCGGGCACCGCAGAGCTCGAGAAGGAGTCCTGGATTTCGGCCGTCCTTCTCGACTGGGGCTCCTGCGGACGCGTCGTCTACGTGGACGAGGTGCCCGTGGGCTACGTGCTCTACGCGCCCCCCGCCTATGTGCCCCGCTCCACCGCGTTCCCCACCAGTCCGGTGTCCCCCGACGCGGTGCAGCTGATGACCGCGTTCATCCTCCCCGACTACCAGGGGCAGGGGCTCGGCCGCGTGATGGTCCAGACAGTGGCGAAGGATCTGCTGCGGCGGGGCTTCAAGGCGATCGAGGCTTTCGGTGACGCCCGGTGGAAGGAGTCGGCCTGTGTGCTGCCCGCGGACCATCTGCTCGCCGTGGGCTTCAAGACGGTCCGTCAGCACCCCGCCTATCCCCGGCTGCGGTTGGAGCTGAGGTCGACGCTCTCCTGGAAGGAAGACGTGGAGATGGCGCTCGACCGACTGCTCGGGGCGGTGCAGAAGGAGCCGGCCCTGCGACCGCTCTGACCTCGCTCACACGAATGGGCCGACCCAAGCGGGTCGGCCCATTCGTGTTTCACGTGAAACATGCACCGCCGTCGAGGCGGCCCGTCACTACTCGGCGATGAAGTCCTCGAGGTCGCGGACGATCGCGGCCTTCGGCTTGGCGCCGACGATGGTCTTGGCGACCTCACCGCCCTGGTAGACGTTCAGGGTCGGGATCGACATGACGCCGTACTTGGCGGCCGTGCCCGGGTTCTCGTCGATGTTGAGCTTGACGACCTCGATCTTGTCTCCGTACTCGGCGGCGATGGCCTCGAGGGACGGAGCGATCTGACGGCACGGACCGCACCAGGCGGCCCAGAAGTCCACCAGGACAGGCTTGTCGCTCTTGAGGACGTCCTGCTCGAAGGAGTCGTCGGTCACGTTCTTCAGGGTGCCGGCCACAGCGGGCTCCTTAATCGTTGGTGCGTGGGGAGAGTGGATCAGACAGTGGTCTTCTCGGGCTCGGCCTTGTCCTCGTCGGCGAGCGCGGCGAGGAAGCGCTCCGCGTCGAGGGCTGCCGCGCAGCCGGTACCGGCCGCGGTGATCGCCTGGCGGTAGGTGTGGTCCACCACGTCACCGGCCGCGAAGACACCCGTGACGTTGGTGCGCGTCGAGGGCGCGTCGACCTTCAGGTAGCCCTCCTCGTCCAGCTCGAGCTGGCCCTTGAAGAGCTCGGTGCGCGGATCGTGACCGATCGCGATGAACAGGCCGGTCACCGCCAGGTCGGAGAGCTCACTCGTCTTGACGTTGCGCAGCTTCAGACCCGAGAGCTTCTGGTCGCCCTGAATCTCCGCGACCTCGCTGTCCCAGACGAACGAGATCTTCGGGTCGGCGAAGGCGCGCTCCTGCATCGCCTTGGAGGCGCGCAGGGTGTCTCGGCGGTGGACGATCGTCACGGACTTGGCGAAGCGAGACAGGAAGGTCGCCTCCTCCATGGCGGTGTCACCGCCGCCGATGACGGCGATGTCCTGGTCCTTGAAGAAGAAGCCGTCACAGGTGGCGCACCACGAGACACCGCGACCCGAGAGGGCGTCCTCGTTGGGCAGCCCGAGCTTGCGGTGCTGCGACCCGGTCGTCACGATGACGGCCTTCGCCTTGTGGACCGTTCCGGCGGTGTCCGTGACGGTCTTGATCTCACCGGTCAGATCGACAGCCACGACGTCGTCCGGAACCAGCTCGGCACCGAAGCGCTCCGCCTGGGCCCGCATGTTGTCCATGAGCTCCGGGCCCATGATGCCGTCCTGGAAACCGGGGAAGTTCTCCACCTCGGTGGTGTTCATCAGTGCACCGCCGGCGGTGACAGCGCCCTCGAACACCAGGGGCTTCAGCGACGCGCGGGCGGTGTAGAGCGCCGCCGTGTAGCCGGCGGGCCCCGAGCCGATGATGATCACGTTACGGACGTCGCTCACGGCTGGATTCCTCGTCTCTGGTCTGCGTCATTCGACCGGTGGGAGCTTCTTTCGGAACTCTCACCCCACCCAACGGATCCTAAGGGGCCCGCATTCCCGCCGTGCCCGGGCACACGCAGACGGTGCTCCGACGGCACGCCGGGGCCACACACCGTACGGGATACCACGCGGAACCAAGACCACGCGTGTGCGGTCAGCGTGTGTAGGTGTGTTCCAGCAAGACCTTCGCGGCGGAGGACGGGGACGCGTTCTCCACGCATGCCGCGTCGACGATGTAGGCCGTCACGCGCGTGGCGTCCGAGGCGTCGGGCAGCACGACGAGCAGGGCGGCCTTCCCCTGATAGACACCCTGCTCGGTGGCCAACGCGGCGTCGTTGCGGCCGATGCCCTCCTGGACGCACTCCGGGACCACCGGCTTCGTCAGCACCCTGGGATTCGCGCCGGAGGAATCCGACTCCATGCCGAAGGTGTGCGGGGAGCGGGCTGCCTTGTCCTGCTGCGGGCTGCGTGCGAGCAGATCGGTGACCTGCTTCTCCAGCTTCCCCTCGGAGAAGGTGTCCGCAGCGGTCGTCCGGTGTTCCTCGTCCGGGCCTCCGCCGTCGTTCAGTGAGGACAGCACCACGGATCCGAGGCCGAGAGCGGCCACGGTGAACGCTGTGCCCAGGACGACGGCCCGGCGGCTCCTGCCCCGCAGCCGGGGCTTGCGGCCCGGTCCCGTGGCCGAGGAGCGGGGGCGGCCCACGGGCCGGTCGGAGGGCGCCGATGTTTCACGTGAAACATGAGACGGTTCACTCTCGGCCGCAGTCGTACCGAGGATGACGCTCTCGTCCTCTTCGTCGGTCACGGGCGCCGTGGCGTGCAGCAAGGCCTCGGCGGCCAGGGCCGCGTCGATGCGCCCCGCGACATCCGCCGGCATCCGCGGCGGACCCGGAACCGTGCCGAGCAGTCCTCGGATCTCCTCGAGGGAGGCGTGGACGTCGGCACAGAGCTCGCACTGGTCCAGATGCCTCCGGACGTCCTCCCTGCGCTCCGCCGGGAGGAGACCCTCGGTGAGGTCGGAGATCTCCGCGACGTCCGGGTGCTCCGCCTTGTCGGTCGTCGACGTCACGCTCGCCCACCTCCGCCCTTCACTGCAGCCGGGTCGTTCGATCCTGTGTCGGGCGGGTCCGGTCGCCGCGGACCCGCTGCGGGTGGGACGGGTGTCCCCCCTCTCCGGTTCCGTCCCCTGTCTCTGTCCTCCTCCTCACCTGCGCCCCCGGGGCGCAGGTGGGTGAGCAGGGGCAGGAGTCTCGCGCGACCCCGGGCGCACCGGCTCTTGACCGTGCCGGTGGGCACGTCGAGGACGCGGGCCGCCTCGGCGACCGGGTAACCCTGCATGTCCACCAGGACGAGCGCCGCCCGCTGGTCGGGCGGAAGGGTGCCCATCGCCTCGATGAGCTGGCGGTGCAGATCGTTGCGCTCCGCGGGCGCCGAGGCGGACTCGTGCGGTTCGAGCAGCTGTTCCAGGCGCTCGGTGTCGTCAACCGGCGCCGTCTTCCGGGAGGCGGCCTTGCGCGCACGGTCCAGGCAGGCGTTCACCGTGATGCGGTGCAGCCAAGTGGTGACAGCCGACTGGCCGCGGAACGTGTGGGCGGCCCGGTAGGCGGAGACGAGGGCGTCCTGGACGGCGTCGGCGGCTTCCTCGCGGTCCCGCAGCGTCCGGAGGGCCACGGCCCAGAGCCGGTCGCGGTGCCGCCGCACGAGCTCGCCGAAGGCGTCGGGATCGCCGGCGACGTGCCGGGTGAGCAGATCCTGATCGCTCACTCCGTCGTGTGCGGCCCCGTCCGCCATCGGATCCCCTCCCTCGACGCGGTCCCTCAGCTGGTCACCTTGATGTCCGCGATCCGGCCACGCCACCGGCCGTCGTCGGCCTGCAGGGGGAGGTCGGTCAGCCAGACCAGGAGGTAGCGGGTCTTCACCGTGTTCTCGGGCGCGAGGGAGACAGTGGTGCCCGACCCCTCGGCGACCTTGCTGTACGAGTCGAAGGAGGTCGGCCGGGACTCCGCGTCGCCGGGCGCGGCACGGAGCTCGGCGGACGTGCTGCCGATGAAGGTGACGGTGACCTTCCCGACGTCCTGGCTCTTGCCGAGATCGACGACGACTCCCACACCCGGCTTCAGACGGCCGAAGTCGGAGCTCGCGTAGTAGCTCGTCTGCCAGTAACTCGTCGGATCGCCGTCCAGGATCTTGGGCAGGTTCTCCGGGTACTCGGACCCGTCCGAGCCGAACGGGTCGAAGTCGTGCAGCTCCGAGATGGCGATCGGCTTGCCGCGCACCGGCTTCGGGGCTTTCTTGTCCTCACCCTCGGTCGTCTGGGTCTTGGTGTCGTCGGCCGTGCCGCCCTGGTCCATGAGGGCGTCCGCGAGCTGCCAACTGCCCAGCCCCAGCGCGGCGATCAGCAGCGCCGAGACGGCCCACTTCAGAGCCTTGCCGGTGCGGCTCTGCAGCGGCGGGGGCGGCACCGGCGTCGGCTGGGCGGGGCGGGAGGGAACGGCGGGGCGCGCGTAGGAGCCCTGCTGATACGTGGTGCGCTGGTAGTCCGGCGGGGCGGTGAACGCGGGCTCCGGCGGACGGATGCGGGGCATCTCGCCGATCGCCTTCACCAGCTCCTCCGGCGTGGTGCACGGCGACTCGTGGCGGGAGGCGGTGGCGCCGTCGTTGGCGAGGGCGCGCATGGCCAGTTCGGACAGGCCGCGGTGGACGCCGGCCCGGACCTGGTCGGGCGGGATCAGACCGATGTCCTTCGGCAGACCTGACATGCCGTAGGCGTCGTTCTCGTACGGCCAGCGCTGGGTCAGTGCCGCGTACAGCAGGGCGCCGATCGACTCGGTGTCCGTGCGCTGGGGGGTGTCCGAGCTGACGCCGCGCAGCGCCGCGTTGACGGCGAGACCGCGGACGCGCCACTGACCGGTCGAGGTGCGCAGGACGGCGTTGGGGTTGAGCCGCAGATGGGCGAGACCCTCGCGGTGGGCCGCCGCCATGGCACTCGAAACCTGACTGACCATCTGGTAGGCGTCGTACACCTCCAGCGGGCCGGAGGCGAGGAGGGTGGTCAGTTCGGTGCCGTCGGGCAGCCATTCGTGGACGACGTAGACGAGGTCGTCCTCCTCGACGGCGTCCAGGACCTGCACGAAGCGCGGGTCGCCCAGCAGGGCCGAGGAGCGGGCCGCGGCCAGTACGGACCGGGCGCGCGAGTGGTCCGCGGGCAGGATGTGCACGCCGACGGCACGGCGGAGCTTCTCGTCCACGGCACGCCAACTGCTGAACCCGTCCAGACGGGTGACGCACTCCTCGAGGCGGTAGCGTCTGGCCAGCTTGTGGCCGCTGTGCAGCTCGGGTGGCGAGGTCGTCGCGGGGCCCTCGGTCCCGGTGTTCTCCTGTGCCTCGTCGTTGTCCGTGTCCCGCTCCCGGTTCTTGGCCACCCCGTCGGCCGTGGACTGGTCCGCCTCCGCGGTCAGCGACTGCTCGCCGCTGTCGTCTGCCACGTCGACGGCAGCTGTGCTCCGTTCCGCCACCGTCGTTCCCTGCCTCCCCATCCGATGCGCGTCGGCCCGGCGTCCGTCACGCGCAGTCCGACGCCGAACCCAATTGTGCCCACAGTCCGCCGCTATGCACGACACGCGGGGGCCGATGATGGTTGTGCGCCTACCCCTTGTCTCAGCGTCCCAGGCGTCCGCGCACCATACCGACCAGCGAGTTGACCTCCTCGATACGCATCCGGCGCGCGGCTGCGTAGAAGACGCCCAGCAGGACGGCCCCGCCGCCCAGCAGTGCGGCGAATGAACCGAGGACCTCCTGGCCCAGGACCTCGCTGATGCCGTAACAGGCCGCGCCGCTGAGCAGAGCGGCCGGGACGGAGGCGATGCACAGGCGGGCGTAGGTCCGCAGCACCCGGGCGCCGTCCAGGTCGCCGCCCAGCCGCTTGCGCAGCCGGCGCCAGGCGACGCCGACCCCGAGGGCGTAGGCGACGCCGTACGAGGCGGCCATGCCGACCACGGCCCAGCGGGCCGGCAGCACCAGGAAACAGAGGCCGGAGGCGACCGCGTTCGCGGCGGCCACGATGACCGTGTTGTAGAAGGGGGTCCGGGTGTCCTCGTAGGCGTAGAAGGCGCGCAGGACGACGTACTGCACGGAGTAGGGGATCAGGCCGAGGCCGAAGGCCATCAGCATGTACCCCATGTTGGTGGCCGCGTTGGTGCCCGAGGACCCGAAGATCAGGGTGCACATCGGAATGCCGAGCGCGACGAAGCCGAAGGCGATGGGCACGATCGCGACGGCGGTGGTGCGCAGGCCCTGGGAGATGTCGTCCCGGACGGCGCCTCCGTCCTCCTCGGCCGCCGAGCGGGAGATGCGGGGCAGCAGCGCGGCCATCAGGGAGACCGTGATGATGGCCTGCGGCAGGCCCCAGATCAGCTGGGCGTTGGCGTAGGCGGCGAAGCCGGTGCCCTCGACGTCCGAGTCCAGGCCCGCGGCGGTGGAGAGCTGGGTGACGACCAGCGCGCCCGCCTGGTTGGCGAGGACGAAGAGGATGGTCCACTTGGCGAGCATCGCCGCCTTGCCGAGACCGTGGCCCTTCCAGTCGAAGCGCAGCCGCATGCGGAAGCCGGTCTCCCGCAGATACGGGATCATCGCGAGGGCCTGTACGACGAGACCCAGCAGCACGCCGATGCCGAGGAGCCGCAGACCCTCCGGCGGGATGTTCGAGACCTGCATCTTCGAGTCCGCGGCGGTGCCGTAGACCCAGATGAACGTGCCGAGCGTGACGATGATGACGATGTTGTTCAGGACCGGGGTCCACATCATCGCGCCGAACCGGCCGCGCGCGTTGAGGATCTGGCCCATCACCACGTGGACGCCCATGAAGAAGATCGAGGGCAGGAAGTAGCGCGTGAAGGTGACGGCGACCTCGTTGGCCGCGGGATCCGAGGCGACGGGGTTCGACAGCGCGCGCACCAGCAGCGGGGCGGCCAGCCAGGCGAGTGCGGTGAGCACCGCCAGCGCCACCATCACCAGCGTCAGCAGCCGGTTGGCGTACGCCTCGCCGCCGTCCTCGTCGTCCTTCATGGCGCGCACGAGCTGCGGCACGAAGACGGAGTTGAGGCCGCCGCCGACGGTCAGGATGTAGATCATCGTCGGCAGTTGGTAGGCGACCTGGAAGGAGTCGCCGAGCAGGCCGAGGCCCAGGGCCGACACGATCAGCGCGGACCGGATGAAACCGGTGAGACGGGAGACCATCGTCCCCGCCGCCATCACGGCGCTGGACTTCAGCAGACCGCCTGCGCGACCGCCCTTCTTCGGCGTGGGCGCGGGCGCGGGTTCCGGGGCAGCCGGCTCTGCGGCGGGCGGCGGAGTGGCGCCCGCGTAGTGACCGGGCGTGGGGGACGCGGGGCCGGGCACCGGCGCGGAGGCGTACTGCTGCGGTTCGCCCGTCGGCTGCCCGGGCTGGGCGCCGCCCTGGGGCCCCTGGGCGTACCCGCCGTAGTGGTGGGGAAAGGCGTCGCCCTGGGGCCGCTGGGCGTACCCGCCGTGCTGGTCGGGGAAGGCGCCGCCCTGCTGCTGGTCGCGGAAGAGGTGCGCGAAGGCGTCCGGTTCGTGGCGCTGTTCCCCGGCCTGGCCGACGAGGTCGTCCACGCCGACGTACTGCGTGGTGCGCGGGTCGTCGCCGTACGGCAGGTGCTGGGTGGGTCCGTCCGGCTCCGGAGCGGGCGTCCGGGCCCACACCCGGGGGTCGGGCGCGTACGGCGACTGGGGCGGCTGCCCGTACAGGGGCTGCTGCGGGTGGTGTGCGCCGGGCGGGGGCGGGGGGTGCGCCGACCGGTCGTAGAGCGCTTCCGCGACCGGGTCCTGGGCGTCGATGTCCTGCGCCCGGTAGGGGTCCTGGGCGTAGGCGTCCTGGACGTACATGTCGGCGGGTGGCTGTGACGCCTGGTCGTGCCCGGGCGGCGGACCCCCGGCGGGGTCCGACTCGGGATGGCCCGAGTTGGCCGCGGCGTTGCCGCGGTCACCGTCGTACGGCGCGTTCATGGTTACCCCACCTCATCGTCCCGGGCCGACCGGCCACGACTTCCTCAACGGTCCACTCTCTCACCCGTGCCGGACGGGTCGGCGCTTTCCGGTGCGGTGTCCGGGGCCGGGTCACTCGGCTGCTCCGGGCCGCCCTTCCGGGTGTCCGGCGCGGACTCCTGGGTGGGACGCCTCTCGGAGGCTTCGGGGTTCTTCGGGCCGTCGGCGTCCGCGTCCGCCGCGTTCTCCGGTTCCCGCTCCTCGGCCTCGCGGGCCGCGGCGCGCTTGCGCTGGGTGTACATCCGGAAGCCGGCCAGGACGAGCAGCAGCACGCCGCCGCCGATGACCAGCATCACCGTCGCGGTGATCTCGGTCACCTTCACGTCGAACGTGACGGGCTGGCCGTAGGGCCGGCCGTCCTGCGTATAGAGCTGGGCGACCAGGGTGGCCCGGCCGTTGGCGTTGGCGTTCGTGGTGAACTTCACCGACTGGCTGTGGCCGCCGGAGACGGTGACGGGCTGCTCCTCGTAGGCGTTGCCGTCGATCTCCAGGCGGGTCGGGCTGGTGGAGGTGAGCCGCAGCACCAGGTGCTCGACGCCCTGCACCAGGTTGTTCTGGACCGTCACGGGGATCGTGGCGCTGCGGCCGGAGAGCTTGGTCTCCGACTTCTCGATCAGCCGGACCTGGCTGCTCAGCGTGTCCAGGTACGTCTCGACGCCGCTGCGGTAGATCGCCGCCTCGGCCGGCCGGCCGCGCCACGACGCCGCCATGCCCCGGTTCAGGGCGCGCCCGAACGGCGTCACCACGCGGGACTGGTCGGAGAGGATCACCTTGAAGCGGTCGAGCTTGTCCTGCGTCCTGGCGATCTGCTCGAAGGCCGACCGCGGGAGCTCCTGCTTGCGCAGCGACTTCGGGTACGCGGACGCCGGGGGCACGTCGGTGCCGGCGGCCGGGTCCGGCTTGGACTTCGCGGCCGCCATGAGGTCCTGCGGCTCCGACCAGGTGCTGCCCTGGAGGACGCCGATGACCTCGGCCATGGTCTGAGCCTGGGCGGCGGACGGGGTGCGCTGCGGGGCGACCACGACGCTGCGCGGACGGTCCGTCTGCAGGGCGAGGGTGAGGCTCTGGGCCAGGAAGCGCTGCACCGCCTGGGTGGAGGCGGAGGCCCTGGTCATGTCGCCGTCGAAGGCGGTGGACAGCCGTGCGTCCGCGACCACGGCCGTGGTGCCGCCGCCGATGGGCCGGGGTGCGGTGGGCGTGTAGGTCAGGTCGCGGCCCCCTTCGAAGGTGTCGCCACGGGCGATCACCTTGTCGGCGCCGGCCGAGGTCGAGACCTTGACGATGGCGGGGTCCACGGCGCCCTCGACGGGCCAGGCGAAGTCCGTGCTGGGCTTGACGTGCAGGATCGACTCGACGGTGCCGGCGGCGACGTCGGTGGCCTCCTTGAGGTGGCGCAGCGAGCCGGTGACCGACGTGCCGTGGTGGGCCAGGGAGGCGAGGTCGGGGTCGCCGAACGGCAGCGCGACGACCTCCTTGTCCTCCACCGCCTTCTGCACCTCGGTGAGCCAGCGCTTGGCGACCGTCTGGTGGCCGCCGACGACGTTCTTGTCGTCCGCGTTCTCACCGGGGATCTCGTACCGGGTGGTCATCGCCTCGACGGAGGCGAGCAGGTCCGGGTCGATCACCCAGGTGACGTCGAGGTCCCGTCCGAGGGCCACCATCCGGTCGAGACGGCCGCCCGGGGAGATCTCCTCGGCGAGCTCGTCGTCGTGGAAGACGGGCGTCTGCTCCTCGTCCGAGCCGGTCTCCGCCGTCATGTGGACGGAGGAGATCAGCGGCCACATGAACGTCGTCTTCGTCTTGGTGTCCGCTGCCTCGGGCTGCCACGGCAGGAACGTGTGACGGACGCCGAGCGTCTGCTCCCACGGCTGGTCGGACGTCTCGCCGGAGAGGGTGACGGACAGCTCGTAGACGCCGTCCTGGCCGAGGTCCAGTTCGTCCGTCGGCACGGAGATGGTGTAGGGCTGCGAGACCCCGGGGGTGAGCTTGGAGAACTTCTCGGTGTACTTGTCGTCGATCTCCGCTCCGAGGGGGCCGTCGATGTCACCGGAGTTCTTGGCGAGCGTGTCGATGCTGGAGCGGGTGTTGAGCAGTGGCCCCACCCGGAGGCCGACGGAGGCGTCGGTGACGGTCCGCTTGCCCTTGTTGGTCACCGTCCCGGAGACGGTGACGGTGTCGCCCTCGGCGGGGGTGCTGGGCGTGAGGGAGTCGACGGAGACGGCCACCGGTCCGTCGTCGGAGGCGGCCCGCGGCGCGGCCGGGGCGGCGGCTTCCGCGGGGGGTGCGGCGGACAGCTGGACGAGCCCGGCCAGGAGGGGCGTCCCGGCGAGCAGGGCACCGGAGCGCCGCAGCCAGCGGCGGGCAGGTGAGGGACTGGTCCCCTGGAAGTCTGCCGCCTCGGCCACGCGCTCGCCCGTCCCTTGTCGTCGTCAGTGGTCGTCGGAATGTGCGTCCAGGCATGGTAACGAGGTGCGAGGAGGGGAAGTGCCGCGGACCGGTTCTCAAGATCGAGCGGTGCGCGCCTTGTCCATGATCGCCACAGGTGTCCGTCCGCGCGCCTTTTTCCGGGCGCTCCGGGCCGTGCGGGCCACGTACCCTCTTCTGTTGTGCCGAACGCCAACGAAGCAACCAGTGCCCTGAGCCAGGTGCAGGACCGTGCCGTGAGTGAACTGCTGCGGGTCGCCCCTGTCGCCGACGACCTAGCCCGCCGTTTCCAGGAGGCGGGGTTCTCACTCGCCCTGGTCGGCGGCTCGGTGCGGGACGCGCTGCTCGGCCGCCTCGGCAACGATCTGGACTTCACGACCGACGCCCGCCCGCAGGACATCCTGAAGATCATGCGTCCCTGGGCGGACGCCGTCTGGGACGTCGGGATCGCCTTCGGGACGGTCGGCGCCCAGAAGGAGGCGCGCGTCGGGGACACCGGGCGGAGCTTCCAGATCGAGGTGACCACCTACCGGTCCGAGGCGTACGACCGCACGTCGCGCAAGCCGGAGGTGTCCTACGGCGACTCCATCGAGGACGACCTCGTCCGCCGTGACTTCACCGTCAACGCGATGGCCGTCGCCCTCCCCGAGAAGAGGTTCATCGATCCGCACGGCGGTCTGCGGGACCTCGCCGAGCGGGTGCTGCGTACGCCGGGGACGCCCGAGGAGTCCTTCTCCGACGATCCGCTGCGGATGATGCGGGCTGCGCGCTTCGCCGCTCAGCTCGACTTCGAGGTGGCCCCCGAGGTCGTCACGGCGATGAAGGAGATGGCGGGACGCATCGAGATCGTCTCTGCCGAGCGGGTGCGGGACGAGCTGAACAAGCTGATCCTTTCCGCACACCCCCGCAAGGGCCTCACCCTGCTCGTGGACACCGGGATCGCCTCGTACGTGCTGCCGGAGCTGCCGGCCCTGCACCTGGAGCGCGACGAGCACCACCGGCACAAGGACGTCTACGAGCACACCTTGACCGTGCTGGAGCAGGCGATGGCCCTGGAGGAGGACGGTCCCGACCTGACCCTTCGCCTCGCCGCCCTGCTGCACGACATCGGCAAGCCCCGCACCCGCCGCTTCGAGAAGGACGGCCGCGTCTCCTTCCATCACCACGAAGTGGTCGGGGCGAAGATGACCAAGAAGCGCATGACCGCCCTGAAGTACTCCAACGAACTGGTGAAGGACGTCTCCCGGCTCGTCGAGCTGCACCTGCGGTTCCACGGCTACGGCACGGGAGAGTGGACGGACTCCGCCGTCCGCCGCTACGTCCGCGACGCGGGGCCGCTCCTCAGCCGGCTCCACAAGCTGACCCGCTCGGACTGCACCACGCGGAACCGGCGCAAGGCCGCCGCGCTCTCCCGTGCGTACGACGGGCTGGAGGAGCGCATCGCCCAGCTTCAGGAGAAGGAGGAGCTGGACTCCATCCGGCCGGACCTCGACGGCAACCAGATCATGGAGATCCTGGGCGTCAAGCCGGGGCCGGCGGTCGGGAAGGCCTACAAACACCTGCTGGAGCTCCGGCTGGAGAACGGCCCCATGGAACACGACGAGGCCGTGAAGGCTCTCCAGGAGTGGTGGGCCGAGCAGCAGGGCTGACAACGAGAACGGGGGCATGTTTCACGTGAAACATGCCCCCGCACACGAACCGAGGGGCGGTGTTTCACGTGAAACACCGCCCCTCGGTGTCGTCTTACTTGTCCTTCAGGCAGAGCAGGAAGCTCTTGCTGCCGTTGGTCTCCGTGTAGACGTACTCGAAGTCCTTGGCGGCTGCCTCGCACTTGCTCTGTGCCGTCAGGCCGGAGAAGTCGCCCTCGACCTTGGCCAGCACCGTGTACTGCGCCTTCGCGTCACCGCAGTCGACGACCTCGAGGTCCGGGTCGCTGTCGTCCGTGCTGCCGCGGTGCATGCAGTCGCCCACGGCGGCCGCGCTGGCGTCGTCGCGGCTCGCGATCCACCCGCCGATGGCCACACCCGCGACGATCAGCACGATCACGATGTTCTTGATCATCTTGAAACTGATCTTGCGGCCCTGCTGCTGCGGGGGCACCGGAGCCCCCGGCGGCGGGAAGCCGGGCTGGCCGGCCTGCTGCGGGAAGGGGGGCTGGCCCTGGGGCTGGCCGTAGGGCTGCTGCTGGCCCTGGGCGAACGGGTTGCCCTGGGGCGGCGGAGTGGTCACTTGGGGGTCCCCCTGTACGTAGGCATGTGACGCGAAAGTCGCGTCGGTAAGACCCACGTAAGCTATCGGTCCCCACCGACAACTCCGTAGCGAGATTTGGCTCTGTGGCACTGATGTGACACTTACTGACGTCCAAAACGAGCCATAGTCACCGCAACCGCTCCGTAGATAACGGCAATTGTTACCACCAGCGTGACCGAACGGCCGTCCGAAGGGAGCACCAGGGCGGCAACGGCCGCAGCGCCGACGAACGCCACGTTGAACAGCACGTCGTAGACCGAGAAGATCCGGCCACGGTAATCGTCGTGCACGGAGGCCTGGACGATGGTGTCCGTGGCGATCTTCGCTCCCTGGGTGCTCAGGCCGAGGACGAACGCCCCGGCCAGCAGCGGGCCGGAGGCGAAGGGCAGGCCGAACGCCGGCTCCAGCACGGCCGCCGCAGCGGCGCACAGCACGATCCAGCGGCCGGGTCCCACCCGCCCCGCGGCCCACGGCGTCAGCACGGCCGCGGCGAAGAAACCGGCGCCGGACACCCCCAACGCCAGCCCCAGCAGGGCGAGTCCCTCGTCCGTGGTCGACGTCAGGTGGTACCGGCACAGCATCAGCAGCATGACGAGCATTCCGCCGTAGCAGAAGCGCATGAGGAACATCGCCGTGAGCGCCCAGGCGGCGTCCCTGCGCGCTGGGGCCGCGAGATGACGTATGCCCGCGGCCAGGCCGCCGACCGTGCCGGAGAGAGCCGTGGCCAGCCGGGGACGTACCGGAGCGCGGTCCGGGCCGAGCAGTTCCCTGGCGATGCGCAGGGCCGCCAGTGCCGCGCACAGGTAGAGGGCGGCGCCCACGAGCACGACGGCCGCGTCCGAGTCGGAGACGACCAGCCGGACCACGAAGGCCAGGCCGCCGCCCGCGGTCGCGGCGAGCGTCCCGGCGGTCGGGGAGAGGGAGTTGGCGATGACCAGCCGTTCGGTGTCCACCACACGGGGCAGCGCGGCGGAGAGCCCGGCGAGGACGAAGCGGTTGACGCCGGTGACGCACAGCGCGGCCACGAACAGAAGCCAGTCGGGGACCCGGACGAGGATCAGGACGGCGGTCACCGACGCCATCAGGGCGCGCAGCAGATTGCCGTGGAGGAAGACCTGGCGGCGGCGCCAGCGGTCCAGCAGGACGCCGGCGAAGGGGCCGACGGCGGAGTAGGGCAGGAGCAGGACGGCCATCGCCGAGGCGATGGCCGCGGCCGAGGTCTGCCGTTCCGGGGAGAAGACGACGTAGGCGGCGAGCGCGACCTGGAAGACCCCGTCGGCGCCCTGGGAGAGCAGCCGGACGGCGAGCAGGCGCCGGAAGCCCTGGAAGCGCAACAGAACGCGCAGGTCACGGACGACAGCCATGGGGCACAGCCTCACATACGACGGGGGTCTCCGGGACACACGACCCGGAGACCCCCCGACTGCCCGCTGTGGTCGCGCTTCTAGCGCTCGACCTCTCCCTTGATGAACTTCTCGACGTTCTCACGGGCCTGGTCGTCGAAGTACTGCACCGGCGGCGACTTCATGAAGTACGAGGAGGCCGACAGGATGGGGCCGCCGACGCCCCGGTCCTTGGCGATCTTCGCGGCGCGCAGGGCGTCGATGATGACACCGGCGGAGTTCGGGGAGTCCCAGACCTCGAGCTTGTACTCCAGGTTCAGCGGGACGTCACCGAACGCGCGGCCCTCGAGGCGGACGTAGGCCCACTTGCGGTCGTCCAGCCAGGCGACGTAGTCGGACGGGCCGATGTGGACGTTCTTCTCGCCGAGCTCCCGGTCGGGGATCTGCGAGGTGACGGCCTGGGTCTTCGAGATCTTCTTCGACTCGAGGCGGTCGCGCTCGAGCATGTTCTTGAAGTCCATGTTGCCGCCGACGTTCAGCTGCATCGTGCGGTCCAGGACGACACCCCGGTCCTCGAACAGCTTCGCCATGACGCGGTGCGTGATGGTGGCGCCGACCTGCGACTTGATGTCGTCGCCGACGATCGGGACGCCCGCCTCGGTGAACTTGTCCGCCCACTCCTTGGTGCCGGCGATGAAGACCGGAAGGGCGTTGACGAAGGCGACCTTGGCGTCGATGGCGCACTGGGCGTAGAACTTCGCCGCGTCCTCGGAGCCGACGGGCAGGTAGCAGACGAGGACGTCGACCTGCTTGTCCTTGAGGACCTGCACGACGTCGACGGGCTCCTCGGCGGACTCCTCGATGGTCTCGCGGTAGTACTTGCCGAGACCGTCGAGCGTGTGGCCGCGCTGGACCGTCACGCCGGTGCGGGGAACGTCGCAGATCTTGATGGTGTTGTTCTCGGAGGCGCCGATGGCGTCCGCGAGGTCGAGACCGACCTTCTTGGCGTCCACGTCGAAGGCGGCGACGAATTCGACGTCACCGACGTGGTAGTCGCCGAACTGGACGTGCATCAGGCCCGGCACCTTGGACGCCGGGTCGGCGTCCTTGTAGTACTCGACTCCCTGCACCAGCGATGCGGCGCAGTTGCCCACGCCGACGATGGCTACGCGAACCGAACCCATTCCGGTTGCTCCCTGTGTGTACGAGTGAGGCCCTTGCGGGCTCTCACGTGGCGGTGTCGCCGGGCGTATCCGGCCGGGGGTCGTCCCCGGACCGGGGCAGGTCGCCCGTCGCTCCAGATGTGGTGTCCTGCTGAGCGGGCCCCCCGGCGGCGGACCCCTTGAGGTCCCGGCCGGCCCGCTCGCTCTCGATGAGCTCGTTCAGCCAGCGCACTTCGCGCTCCACGGACTCCATCCCGTGGCGCTGGAGCTCAAGCGTGTAGTCGTCGAGGCGCTCCCGGGTCCGGGCAAAGGAGGCACGCATCTTCTCGAGGCGCTCCTCCAGCCGGCTGCGGCGGCCTTCCAGCACGCGCATGCGGACGTCGCGCGACGTCTGCCCGAAGAAGGCGAACCGCGCGGCGAACGTCTCGTCCTCGTACGCGTCCGGTCCCGTCTGGGCGAGCAGCTGCTCGAAGTGCTCCTTGCCCTCCGCAGTCAGCCGGTAGACGATCTTGGCGCGGCGCCCCGTCAGCGGAGCGGCGAGGGCGTCCTCGGTGGTGTTCCCCGGTTCCTCGATCAACCAGCCGTTGGCGACCAGCGTCTTGAGGCAGGGATAGAGCGTCCCGTAACTGAACGCACGGAACACACCCAGTGACGTATTGAGTCGTTTGCGCAGCTCGTACCCGTGCATCGGAGCCTCGCGGAGCAGGCCGAGTACGGCGAACTCGAGGATTCCGGAACGCCGGCTCATCGTCGCCTCCCCTCTGCCCCGGTCGCGCCGCGACGGGCTCGTGTGCGGCTCGGAGCCGCCTTTATGTCGAGCTGATGTATCGACTCGATACATCACGACGATAGAACGACCTTCCGGGTGCGACAAGAGGGGGGAGGGTGAACGGGATCACATCACCGTTTCGTTGCGAGCAAGTTGCCTGATTTGAGGTGAACTTCTGGGCCCGGTGGGTTTTGGCGGTGCGTAGTCTGTGCGCCATGCAGACCACCGGGAACCGAGTGACGACTGGGGGCGTCCCTGTCCCCGGTGCGGTACGGGTGAATGCGCCGAGCGCCGCATCCGTACTTCAGGGGGACCGGAAACCAGCCGCCGTTTCCAGGCGCGCAGAGGTGCGCCTGCCCGAGGAGTAGTCGTTCGATGAGCGAGCACCGTCGCAAACCGCCGCAGCCGCAGGGAGGCGGACGTGCCGCGGCCCGACGCGGCCAGTCCGGCTCGTCCTCCGGCCGCCGAGCGGCACCGCGAGGCGCCACCGGATCTGCGTCCGATGCCTACGGGTCGGGCGCCCGCGGCGCGGGGGATGAGGCCCGCCCGTACGGCAGTCGTGCCGAGGCGCGGCGTGCGGCACAGCGGGGAGGGTCCCGCCGCGCCGCCGGGCCCGGACGCGGACGCGCGGCCCCTCCGGCCAAGAAGAGAGTCATCGACTATCCGCGCCACGACAAGGACGGCTGGCGCCGCTGGATGCCGTCCTGGAAGTTCGTGTCCGGCCTGTGCCTCGCCTTCTTCGGCAGTCTCGTCGCCGTAGCGGGGATCGGGTACGCGATGGTGAGCGTCCCCAGCGAGGAGAACGCCATGGCGTTGTCCGAGAACAATGTCTACTACTGGGCGGACGGCAGTCAGATGGTCGCCACGGGCAGCGGCCAGAACCGGCAGAACGTCACCCTCGACCGGATCCCCGAGGCCATGCGCTGGGCGGTGATCTCGGCCGAGAACAAGAGCTTCTACACCGACTCGGGCATCGACCCCATGGGCATCGCCCGTGCGCTCGGCAACATGGCGCGCGGCGGTGACACCCAGGGTGGTTCGACGATCACCCAGCAGTTCGTGAAGAACAACTACCTGTCCCAGGAACAGACGCTCTCCCGGAAGTTCAAGGAGATGTTCATCTCGATCAAGGTGGGCGCCAAGCTCTCCAAGGACGAGATCCTCCAGGGCTACCTGAACACCTCCTACTACGGGCGTGGCGCCTACGGAATCCAGGCCGCTGCCCAGACGTACTACGGCAAGGACGCGGTCGACCTCACACCGAGCGAGTGCGCCTTCCTCGCGGCCCTGCTCAAGGGCCCGACGTACTACGACCCGGCCGGCAACCAGAGCATCGACAGCTCGGCCACGCCCCAGGCGAACCGCGAGCGTTCCGAGGAGCGCTGGGCCTGGATCCTCGAGCAGATGCACACCGACGAACGCCTCTCCACCGCGGAGTACCAGCAGGCGATCAAGAAGTACCCCATGCCCCAGGGCCGCAAGGCGATCAAGGGCATGACCGGCCAGATCAGCTACCTGGTCGACACGGCGAAGCGGTACGTCCTGAAGAACTCCGACCTCACGGAGGCGCAGTTCGACCAGGGCGGCTACCAGATCTACACGACCTTCGAGAAGTCCAAGGTCGATGCGCTGGCCAAGGCGGTGCGGAAGGTCGAGAAGGAGAACATCGACCCGAAGCGCGAGAAGGACCAGCACGTCCAGTTCGGCGCGGCCACGGTGAAGCCCGAGGACGGCGCGATCGTTGCCCTGTACGGCGGCGCCGGCTTCGAGAACGGCCACTTCAACAACAACGCCGACACCCAGGGTGTCCCCGTCGGTTCGACGTGGAAGCCCTTCGTGCTCGCCGCCGCGATGCAGCACGGCACGTACAAGACCAACGGTGTGGGCGTCTCACCGGCCAGCAAATACAACGGCAACGACAAGCTGAAGATTCTGAACAACGACGGCTCCTACGTCCTCAAGAAGGACAACACGCCGTTCCTCCAGAAGAACGAGAGCGACCACCCGTGGGGCTACATCAGCCTCAGGAAGGCGATGGAGCAGTCGGTCAACACCCCGTTCGTGCAGCTCGGCATGGACGTGGGGATGAAGAAGGTGGCGGACGTCGCCGAGAGGTCCGGCATCCTCAAGGACAGCTTCGCCGGACTGAACGCCTCGTTCGCGCTCGGTACGTCCACGCCCAGCGCGATCCGCATGGCGGACGCGTACGCGACGTTCGCGGCGTCCGGCAAGCAGGCCGACCCGTACTCGGTGACCATGGTCAAGCACCGGGGCTCGGAGCTCCCCGGCTTCGAGAAGCCGCGGGTGGAGCAGGCGATGCCCGAGAACGTGGCGAACAACGTCACCGACGTGCTCGAGAACGTGATCGAGAACGGTACGGCCCAGTACGCCAAGGAGCTGGGGCGGCGGGCGGCCGGCAAGACGGGTACCACGGACGAGAACAAGTCGGCCTGGTTCGTCGGCTACACCCAGCAGTTGTCGACCGCGGTCGCGATGTTCCGTGAGGACCCCGAGAGCCACAAGCTGCTCTCCATGAACGGCACGGCGGGCAAGGACTCGATCCACGGTGGTGACATCCCCACCGAGGTGTGGACCGAGTTCATGAAGATCGCGCTGAAGGGCGAGCCCGACCCCGGATTCCCCAAGGCCGAGAAGATCGGTGAGGTCGCCGACGGCATCGGCGCCCCGTCGCCCACCCCGACCGTCACGGAGACCGAGGAGACGACGCCGTCGGCGACTCCGACGCCCACGGAGACGGTGACCACTTCGCCGTCGCCCACGGAGACAGAGACCTGCGGGCCGTTCGACTTCCGTTGCCGGGACGAGGAGGAAGAGGACGGCGGGACCGAGAACGGTGGCGGTGACAACGGAGGCACCGACGGAGGCGTGACCACGTCGCCCGACCCCTCCGAGTCCGAGGACCCCGGCGGGTCCAGGGGCGGTGGCAACGGCAGCAGCTTCCTCGGAGGCACCGACGGCTGAGCCGTTCCCCGCCCGGTAGGGGTGTTTCACGTGAAACAGGGGCCGCCGTACCCGACGGGTACGGCGGCCCTCGCCGTATCACCGGGCAGGTACGGCAGGATGTGCGGCATGCCCAGTGGAAAAACGACGCAAGCGAGCGTCCACGAGCCGGACTCGGTGCGGCCGACGGAGGAGGACCGGGTCGCGGCGGCCGGCAGCGAGCTGATCGGGGGACCGATCGGTCGGCGCGCCCTGCTCGGCAGATCCTGGTGGACCCCGGTGCGGGTGATCGCGCTCGTGGCGATCGGTGTGTTCGCGCTCGGACTGGTGCAGAAGGCGCCCTGCTACAAAGGCGCCTGGTTCTTCGGTGCCAGTTCGCAGTACACGCACGCCTGCTACTCGGACATCCCGCACCTGTACCAGGGGCGTGGCTTCGCCGACGGGCTGGTGCCGTACTTCGACCGGCTCCCCGGAGACATGGAGTACCTCGAGTACCCGGTGCTGACGGGCGTGTTCATGGAGGTGGCCGCCTGGCTCACCCCGGGCAGCGGCAGCATCCAGGACCAGGCACAGTGGTACTGGATGGTCAACGCCGGGATGCTCATGGCGTGCGCGGCCGTCATCGCCGTGTGCGTGACGCGCACCCACGCGCGGCGTCCCTGGGACGGCCTGCTCGTCGCCCTCGCCCCGGCCTTCGCGCTGACCGCCACCATCAACTGGGACCTGCTGGCGGTCGCTCTGACGGCCGCCGCGATGCTGATGTGGTCGCGGGGGCGTGCCCTCGCCTTCGGTGTCCTGCTGGGCCTCGCCACGGCCGCCAAGCTCTATCCCGTGCTGCTCCTCGGGCCGCTGCTCGTGCTGTGCTGGCGCGCGGGCCGGTGGCGGCAGTACGGCACGGCGCTCGCCGGGGCCGCCGTCGCCTGGATCGTCGTGAACGGGCCGGTGATGCTGTTCGCCTTCGACGGCTGGTCGAAGTTCTACACGTTCAGCCAGGAACGCGGCGTCGACTTCGGTTCGTTCTGGCTGATCCTGGCCCAGAACTCGGACGACCCGCTCGCCACCGAGACGGTCAACACCCTCGCGACACTGCTGATGCTGCTGTGCTGCGCGGGCGTGGCGGCCCTGACGCTCACGGCTCCGCGCCGGCCGCGCTTCGCGCAGCTGGCCTTCCTGATCGTCGCGGCGTTCATCCTCACCAACAAGGTCTACTCGCCGCAGTACGTGCTGTGGCTGGTGCCGCTCGCGGCGCTCGCCCGGCCCAAGTGGCGGGACTTCCTGATCTGGCAGGCCTGCGAGGTGGCGTACTTCCTGGGCATCTGGATGTACCTCGCGTACACGACCAGCGGGGACGCCCACAAGGGGCTGCCCACCGACGGCTACCACTGGGCCGTCGGCGTGCACCTGGCGGGGACGCTCTACCTCTGCGTCATGATCGTCCGCGACATCCTGATGCCGGACCGGGACCCGGTGCGCCGCTCCGGCGGTGACGACCCCTCGGGGGGCGTTCTGGACGGCGCCGAGGACGTCTTCGTGCTCGGCCCCGTGGCGCGTCCCGCGCGGCACGCGACCCACTCCGAGGGGCCCCAGGTCGACTGGGGCGGAACAGGGGCCCAGGGAGGTTCGCTCTGAGCGAACCGCCGTCCTCGGGCGGTCGTCCCGGGACCACGCGAAGGGCCGTGCACGGAAATCCGTGCACGGCCCTTCGCGTGGTCCCGGCGTCGTCTCAGCGGTCGACGAGCCGGTCGAACTGCGTGGTGGTGTGCCGCAGATGGGCCACCAGTTCCTCGCCGACCTTGGGCTCCGGGGCGTCGGCCGGCACGAACAGGATGGACACCTGCATGTGCGGCGGCTCGGCGAACCAGCGCTGCTTGCCCGCCCACACGAACGGCGAGAGGTTCCGGTTGACGGTCGCGAGGCCGGCCCGGGCGACGCCCTTGGCGCGCGGCATGACGCCGTGCAGAGCCTTGGGGGCCTCCAGACCCACCCCGTGGGACGTCCCGCCCGCCACGACCACCAGGAAGCCGTCGGAGGCGGCCTTCTGCTGCCGGTAGCCGAACCGGTCGCCCTTGACGACGCGCGTGACGTCCAGGACCGCGCCGCGGTACTCGGTCGCCTCGTGGTCCCCGAGCCAGAGCCGGGTGCCGATCCGGGCGCGGAAACGGGTCTGCGGGAACTGCTGCTGGAGGCGGGCGAGTTCGTCGGCCTTGAGGTGGCTGACGAACATCGTGTGCAGCGGCAGACGGGCCGCCCGCAGACGGTCCATCCAGCCGATGACCTCCTCGACGGCGTCGGACCCGTCGGTGCGGTCCAGCGGGAGGTGGAGGGCGAAGCCCTCCAGCCGGACGTTCTCTATCGCGGCGTGCAGCTGGGGCAGGTCCTGCTCGCTGATGCCGTGCCGCTTCATCGAGGACATGACCTCGATGACGACGCGGGCGCCGACCAGGCCGTACACGCCGTCGACCGACGACACCGAGCGGATGACCCGGTCGGGCAGCGGCACGGGCTCCTCGCCGCGCCGGTACGGCGTCAGCACCAGCAGGTCACCGCCGAACCAGTCCTTGATCCGCGCGGCCTCGTACGTCGTGCCGACGGCCAGGACGTCCGTGCCCAGCCGGGTGGCCTCCTCGGCGAGCCGCTCGTGGCCGAAGCCGTAGCCGTTGCCCTTGCAGACGGGGACGAGCCCCGGGAACTGCTCCTGCACGTGCTTGTGATGCGCCCGCCAGCGCGCGGTGTCGACGTAGAGCGTGAGCGCCATGGCCGGACCTGGAACCTTTCTCGTGGCTGCGGTGTAACAAAGGTATGGGAGGCGACGAAGCCGTCGGGGCTACGGAGACGCATACTGCGGCGAAGCGCGGGTCAGCGGCGCGACATGTAGATGTCGAGCGCCTTGTGGAGCAGCTTGTTGAGCGGGAAGTCCCACTCGCCGAGATACTCGGCCGCCTGGCCGCCGGTGCCGACCTTGAACTGGATCAGACCGAAGAGGTGGTCGGTCTCGTCCAGCGAGTCGGAGATGCCGCGCAGGTCGTAGACGGTGGCGCCGAGCGCGTAGGCGTCGCGCAGCATCCGCCACTGCATCGCGTTGGAGGGACGGACCTCGCGACCGATGTTGTCGGAGGCGCCGTAGGAGTACCAGACGTGCCCGCCGACGATCAGCATGGTCGCCGCGGACAGGTTCACGCCGTTGTGCCGCGCGAAGTACAGCCGCATGCGGTTGGGGTCCTCGGTGTTGAGGGCCGCCCACATCCGCTGGAAGTACGACAGCGGGCGCGGCCGGAAGCGGTCGCGCACGGCCGTGATCTCGTACAGACGCTGCCACTCGGGCAGGTCGTCGTAGCCGCCCTGTACGACCTCGACGCCGGCCTTCTCGGCCTTCTTGATGTTGCGGCGCCACAGCTGGTTGAAGTTCTTGTGGACCTCTTCGAGCGAGCGGTTCGCCAGCGGCACCTGGTAGACGTAGCGCGGCTGGACGTCGCCGAAGCCGGCGCCGCCGTCCTCGCCCTGCTGCCAGCCCATACGGCGCAGCTTGTCCGCGACCTCGAAGGCGCGGGGCTCGATGAAGTCGGCCTCCAGGTCGCGCAGACGCTTGACGTCCTGGTCCTGGATGCCCCGCTTGATGGTCGCGGCCTCCCAGCGCCGGATGATCACCGGCGGGCCCATCTTCACGGAGAAGGCGCCCTGCTGCTTCAGGTGGGCGAGCATCGGCTCGATCCACTCCTGGAGGTTCGGCGCGAACCAGTTGATGACCGGGCCCTCGGGCAGGTAGGCGAGGTAACGCTTGATCTTGGGCAGCTGCCGGTAGAGCACCAGACCGGCGCCGACCATCTCGCCGGTGCGGTCGTCGAACCAGCCGAGGTTCTCGGAGCGCCACTCCGCCTTGACGTCTGCCCAGGCCGGGACCTGCATGTGGCTCGCCGACGGCAGGCTCTGGATGTACGCCAGATGCTGCTCGCGACTGATGGTCCTCAGGGTCAGGCTCATTCGGGGCGCTCCTCGGGCTGGTGTGTCCCCATGGGTTCAGGGGCTCCGGCTCTCGCGCGAAGCCTACTGCGCCTCGGGTGCGGCCCGGTTGGGCGCACGGGACCTCGGCCCCGGCCGGCCGTCGGCCGGGGCCCTCGACGATGTGCGGTTGGGGGGTGCGGACGTCAGGCGATGACTCCGCCGAAGAGGCCGCCGCGCGCCATGCCCAGGAAGAACCCGATCCCCGCGAGGCCGAGGCCCAGGATCAGCCCGAACCGCTCACGCGTCGTGACGGAGATCCACTGGCCGTACGCCCCGGTGAGGAGGCCCACCAGGCCGGTCCAGGAGCTGAGCAGGTGCAGGTCGTGGAACTGCGCCGAGATGAAGGACGTGAGCCCCAGCACCAGGGTCACCGCGAGCAGGGTGTACTGGAGCGGGTGGGGCTTGCCGTCGGTGGCGAAGAGTCCGCCGGCGGTATTGGGTCGCATTGCCTGTGCCATGGGCACCTCCTGCGAAGGGCGGCGCATCGTAGCGCCGTACACACCCGATGTGTCCAGATTGACGGGCTTCACGGCCAGATTTCAACCGGAAGCCGCTGTGCGGGTACTCTGTAGCGTCTGCACCGGTGTCTGTCCGGACAGAGCCAGGCGGGAGCAGGAGCGGGTCATGGCCCCTCCGTCCGGCCCGGCGGACCGCCGCCCGGCTCGATTGTCAGTGGCGGCTGTTCTACTGACAGACATCGTTGCGCAACGCATCACGACCCTCCTGCCACGGAACGACCGTGGCCGCTGAGTCCAAAGGAGGTGGGTTCCACATGCGTCACTACGAGGTGATGGTCATCCTCGACCCCGATCTCGAGGAGCGCGCTGTCTCCCCGCTGATCGAGAACTTCCTCTCTGTCGTCCGTGACGGCGGCGGAAAGGTCGAGAAGGTCGACACCTGGGGCCGTCGTCGTCTCTCGTACGAGATCAAGAAGAAGCCCGAGGGCATCTACTCGGTCATCGACCTGCAGGCCGAGCCTGCGGTCGTCAAGGAGCTCGACCGCCAGATGAACCTGAACGAGTCGGTCCTCCGGACCAAGGTCCTCCGTCCCGAGACCCACTGAGCGTCTCCGCTCGGTTGATCCCGGGATCCGAGTAGCAGCAAGCAGCCAGCAGCAAACCCGCCGAGAGGTTCCCCCATGGCAGGCGAGACCGTCATCACGGTCGTCGGCAATCTTGTCGACGACCCCGAGCTGCGCTTCACCCCGTCCGGTGCGGCCGTCGCGAAGTTCCGTGTCGCGTCGACCCCCCGCACCTTCGACCGTCAGACGAACGAGTGGAAGGACGGCGAGAGCCTGTTCCTGACCTGCTCCGTCTGGCGTCAGGCGGCGGAGAACGTCGCCGAGTCGCTCCAGCGAGGCATGCGCGTCATCGTGCAGGGCCGGCTGAAGCAGCGGTCCTACGAGGACCGTGAGGGCGTCAAGCGCACGGTCTACGAGCTGGACGTCGAGGAAGTCGGCGCCAGCCTGCGCAACGCCACGGCCAAGGTCACCAAGACCACCGGCCGCGGTGGCCAGGGCGGCTACGGCGGCGGTGGCGGCGGCGGCCAGGGCGGCGGCTGGGGCGGCGGCCCCGGCGGCGGCCAGCAGGGCGGCGGCGCTCCCGCGGACGACCCGTGGGCGACCGGTGCTCCCGCCGGTGGTCAGCAGGGCGGCGGCGGCTGGGGCGGTGGCTCCGGCGGCAGCGGCGGCGGCTACTCGGACGAGCCCCCCTTCTAGGGCGGGCCGTACCCACACTTCTTGATCACACAGGAGAAACACCATGGCGAAGCCGCCTGTGCGCAAGCCTAAGAAGAAGGTCTGCGCGTTCTGCAAGGACAAGGTCACGTACGTGGACTACAAGGACACGAACATGCTGCGGAAGTTCATTTCCGACCGCGGCAAGATCCGTGCCCGCCGCGTGACCGGCAACTGCACGCAGCACCAGCGTGACGTCGCCACGGCCGTGAAGAACAGCCGTGAGATGGCGCTGCTGCCCTACACCTCCACCGCGCGATAAGGGAAGGGTGACCCACTCATGAAGATCATCCTCACCCACGAGGTCTCCGGCCTCGGCGCCGCGGGCGACGTCGTCGACGTCAAGGACGGCTACGCTCGCAACTACCTGGTTCCGCGGAAGCTCGCGATCCGCTGGACCAAGGGTGGCGAGAAGGACGTCGAGCAGATCCGTCGTGCTCGCAAGATCCACGAGATCCACACCATCGAGCAGGCCAACCAGGTGAAAGCCCAGCTCGAGGGCGTCAAGGTCCGCCTGGCCGTCCGCTCCGGCGACGCCGGCCGTCTCTTCGGTTCCGTCACCCCGGCCGACATCGCTTCGGCGATCAAGGCTGCCGGTGGTCCCGAGGTCGACAAGCGCCGCATCGAGCTCGGTTCGCCGATCAAGACGCTGGGCGCCCACGAGACGTCGGTGCGTCTGCACCCCGAGGTTGCCGCCACGGTCAACATCGAGGTCGTCGCCGCCTGAGGGCAGCGCTCGCTGAAGCAGTGAGCACGGGGGCCGCATCCGTCAGGGTGCGGCCCCCGTCGCATGGGTGCGGTGTTTCACGGTTCACGTGAAACCGTCCTGAGAGCGGTGTTCCACGTGAAACGCTCAGCGCGCGGCGCCCGTGACGACCCAGCGGCCCGAGCGTGAACGCAGCCACAGGGTCAGCATCCGCACGGTCATCATCAGTGTCATCGTGGCCCACAGCGCGGTGAGTCCACCTCCGAGAACGGGCACCAGCAGGGCGGCCGGGGTGAACACCGCGAGGGTGACCAGCATCGCCCAGGCCAGGTACGGCCCGTCGCCCGCGCCCATCAGGACGCCGTCCAGGACGAAGACGATGCCGCAGATCGGCTGGGACAAGGCCACGATCACCAGGGCGGGCAGCGCCGCGTCCTTCACGGCGGCGTCGCTGGTGAAGAGTGACAGGAACACCGGGCGGGCCAGGACGACGAGCATGCCCAGAAGGACACCGACGGCCACACCCCACTCGACCATGCGGCGGCACACGTCCCGCGCACCTTGGGCGTCACCGGCTCCCAGATAACGCCCGATGATGGCCTGCCCCGCGATGGCGATGGCGTCGAGGGCGAAGGCGAGCAGGCTCCACAGGGAGAGGATGATCTGGTGGGCCGCGATGTCGGAGTCTCCCAGACGGGCGGCCACCGCCGTCGTGATCATCAGGATCGCCCGCAGCGAGAGCGTCCTCACCAGAAGGGGAGCGCCCGCCTGGGCCGAGGCCCGGATTCCGGCGACGTCCGGCCGCAGAGAAGCCCCGTGCCGACGTGCGCCCCGCAGCACCACGCCCAGATAGACCATGGCCATGCCGCACTGCGCGATGACCGTGCCCCAGGCGGACCCGGCGATGCCGAGGCCGGCGCCGTAGACCAGGACGACGTTGAGGATGCCGTTGGCGACGAAGCCGGCGACCGCCACGTACAGCGGGGTCCGGGTGTCCTGCAGTCCGCGGAGCACACCGGTGGCCGCGAGCACGATCAGCATGGCCGGGATGCCGAGCGCCGAGATCCGCAGATAGGTGGTGGCGTACGGGGCGGCGGTCTCGGAGGCCCCGAAGAGGTTCACGAGCGCGGGTGCCGTGGGGAGGACGGCAGCCATGACGGCGGCGCCGAGCAGCAGGGCCAGCCAGATGCCGTCGATGCCCTGACGGATCGCGGCGGGGAGGTCACCGGCGCCCACCCGCCGGGCGACGGCCGCCGTGGTGGCGTAGGCGAGGAAGACGAAGACGCTCACCGCGGTCACCAGGAGGGCCGACGCGACGCCGAGTCCGGCGAGTTGTGCCGTGCCGAGATGGCCGACGATGGCGCTGTCCGCCATGACGAAAAGAGGCTCGGCGACGAGGGCGCCGAAGGCCGGGACGGCCAGCAGGACGATCTCTCGGTCGTGCCGACGGCGGGCGGCCTTGGGGCGCGCGGGAGCCTGTGTCATGTGCACCAATCTAATCATCCACAGGTAAGAGATGCCAACTGATTGTGACCCTTACCTCGTGGCTCAGGGTGTGGGGTTGTGTACACCTGTTGAACCGATCTTGATCCGTGTGGGGAAGTTTTTCTTCTGCACAGCCGGTGGATGGCAAAGAAGCAGGTCAGAGTGTTCTTCACAGGGTGTTCAAGGGCTTGTTCACAGCGCTGTCCACCGGCTCGTGCACAGGTTTCGCGGAGTTCTCCACAGCTCTGGGCCAGTCGTCCACACGGCCTGTGGATAACCAGATTGGCTGACGGTGCCGACGGGCCTACGGTGGTCCGGCGCCTGCTCCGTCCACCGGATCCGGAAACGTCACAAAACCGGCGTCCGACAAGCGGAGTCGGCCCCCCTTATCTGTCAGTGCCGTGCCGTAGAACTGAGACGCACGGCGAGATCCGCTCCGGCGGACGGGAGGAGGTGGCTCGGTGAGCATTTCCGAGCCCTTGGACGACCCCTGGGCCGACAGCGGTCCCAGTGATCGTCTGCCCGCCTCCCGCCGCACGGGTGATCACGGCAGGGGCCGCGACGAGCAGCACGACCGCGGCCCGGACCGGGGAGTGTGGGACGGCCCGGGCTCCGCCTTCGAGCGGGTCCCGCCCCAGGACCTGGAGGCCGAGCAGTCCGTGCTGGGCGGCATGCTGCTGTCCAAGGACGCCATCGCCGACGTCGTCGAGATCCTCAAGGGCCACGACTTCTACAAACCGGCCCACGAGACCATCTACACCGCGATCCTCGACGTCTACGCCAAGGGCGAGCCGGCCGACCCGATCACCATCGCCGCCGAGCTGACCAAGCGCGGTGAGATCAACAAGGTCGGCGGGGCGTCGTACCTGCACACCCTCGTGCAGACGGTGCCGACAGCGGCCAACGCGGCGTACTACGCGGAGATCGTGCACGAGCGGGCGGTGCTGCGCCGCCTGGTCGAGGCGGGCACGCGCATCACGCAGATGGGATATGCGGCCGACGACGACGTCGACGAGATCGTCAACCGCGCCCAGGCGGAGATCTACGCCGTCACCGAGCAGCGCACCAGCGAGGACTACCTGCCGCTCGGCGACATCATGGAGGGCGCCCTCGACGAGATCGAGGCGATCGGGTCACGCAGCGGCGAGATGACGGGCGTCCCCACCGGGTTCACCGACTTCGACTCGCTCACCAACGGGCTGCACCCCGGTCAGATGATCGTCATCGCCGCGCGTCCCGCGATGGGCAAGTCGACGCTCGCGCTGGACTTCGCGCGGGCCGCCTCCATCAAGAACAACCTGCCCAGCGTCATCTTCTCGCTCGAGATGGGCCGCAACGAGATCGCGATGCGTCTGCTGTCCGCGGAGGCCCGCGTCGCCCTGCACCACATGCGGTCCGGCACGATGACCGACGAGGACTGGACCCGCCTGGCCCGCCGGATGCCGGACGTCTCGGCCGCGCCGCTCTACATCGACGACTCGCCCAACCTGTCGATGATGGAGATCCGCGCCAAGTGCCGGCGGCTCAAGCAGCGCAACGACCTCAAGCTGGTGGTCATCGACTACCTCCAGCTCATGCAGTCGGGCGGTTCCAAGCGGGCCGAGAGCCGGCAGCAGGAGGTCTCGGACATGTCCCGTAACCTCAAACTGCTCGCCAAGGAACTGGAAATCCCGGTCATCGCGCTGTCGCAGCTGAACCGAGGTCCCGAGCAGCGCACGGACAAGAAGCCGATGGTCTCCGACCTGCGCGAGTCGGGCTCCATCGAGCAGGACGCCGACATGGTCATCCTGCTGCACCGCGAGGACGCCTACGAGAAGGAGTCCCCGCGCGCCGGCGAGGCCGACCTGATCGTCGCCAAGCACCGAAACGGCCCGACGGCGACCATCACGGTCGCCTTCCAGGGCCACTACTCCCGCTTCGTCGACATGGCGCAGACCTGAGCGACGGCCGGCGCGGGTTTCCGGATCCCGTGGCCGCTTCCCGCTCAGCGATGGCCACTGCGTGGGGTGAAGGGGACGGGACGGAAGCCCTTTTTCCTCCAGCTCAGCCCCGTGCGCAGCGATCGAGTGCGGCACGGACCCGGTGGAGCCCCTCCACCCTCCAGTGGCCCCGGTCAGGCATCTGGTCGGCTCGGCGCCAGCGCCAGGCCGAGAACATCGCCCAGTTCAGGGCGCGGCACCGCTGAACCAGGCCGTGGTCAGCCCCCGCATAGTGCTCCCCCACTTCCTCAGGAGCATGGGCGAGGTCGAACTCGATCGGCCCACGGCAGCACGTGGCGAGGTCCACGAGAAGCGGTCCTCGCCTCGTGTTGAGGAGGTTGCCCGGATGCGGCTCGCCATGCAGCAGCTGGTCGCCGGTTCTGTCGCAGCTGATCGTGGCGCTCAGGCCCTCGAGCGTGGTGCTGAGGAGCTCCCGGTCGGAGTCAGGTAGCTCGGGGGATCGTTCCGGGTCGTTCACCTCTTTCAGCGCCGCGGCGACTCGGTCGGTGAAATGCGGTGCGTCCAGATCGATCTGGCGCAGGGCGGCATGGTGCCGCATCAGCACGTCTGCGTAGTCGGCCGGCGCGATCTCTGACCCCACAGGTTCGTAGTAGGTCCAGAGCGAGATGGCGAAGGCGTCACGCACATGGATGCGGGGCTGGATCCGAGGATCGAGCTCGGCCACCGGGGCGTCGACGTCGGCGAGACGGTGGGCGACCTCCACTTCGAACTCGGAATCAGCCAGATGCCCCGAAGGCGCGACCCGGGCGAGAACATCACAAGGGACCAGGCGCAGCGCGACCCGGTCCGAGTCGTGGACGACGACGGCGTCGTCGGCCTGAAGTCCCAGAGCCGAAGCGGTCGCCCGTCCTGCCGCCATTGCTCGGCGGAGTTCTGACGGCTCCATAGCGTTCCCCCTCATCGTTGAGTACGCCTGCACGCCCGGGGACAACAGCGACGTCCCCGAGGTCTTCATGAGCATCGGTCGGACCTCGGACCTCGGACCTCGGACCTCGGACCCCGGACCCGGCGATAAGCATCGCAAAGCAGAACCCGCACGGGCTGGGGAATTCATTCGGCCGACCTTGTGACCGGTGGCCGGCAACGGTCGTTACAGACGCGGTCGCGTACAGGCCCCGGGCAGGACGTCATCCGCCGTTCTCGGCAGGGTGGTGCTCTCACGGGGCCGGTCGCCGCCGCGCGGATCTGACGTACCTGCTGAACTGGTGGCATGACGTCACCCCAGGAAGAACTGCTGCCCAGTACGCGGCGCGCGCTGCTGCACCGGATCGCCGTCGCGCAGAGCGAAGGGCGGGCGCCGTCGCTCGTCGCGGCCGTGGTGCGGGGCGGAAGGACCGTGTGGAGCGGGGCCCGGACCTCGGTGGAGGGGGAGGTCCCGGACGATGACGTCCAGTACCGGATCGGCTCGATCACCAAGACCTTCACCGCCGTTCTGGTGCTGCGGTTGCGGGACGAGGGTCTGCTCGACCTCGCCGACCCGCTGGAGAAGCACCTGCCGGGCACCGGCGTGGGCGAGGTGACCGTCGTCGACCTGCTCGCGCACCGCGCCGGACTGGCCGCCGAGACGCCCGGCCCTTGGTGGGAGCGGACCCCCGGCTCCCTGCGCCCCGCACTCGCCGACGTCCTCGGCGAGCGTCCCCTGGTTCACCCGGTGGGGCGGCGCTTCCACTACTCGAACCCCGGGTACGCGCTCCTCGGCGCGCTGGTCGGGAAGCTCCGCGGGGCGCCGTGGGCGGACGTCCTGTGGCGAGAGGTGCTCGACCCTCTGGGGCTGCGCCGCACGACCGTGGAGCCCGTGGCGCCGCACGCGGGCGGCTGGGCCGTGCATCCGTGGGCCGACGTGATGCAGCCCGAACCGCTGGAGCACCTGGGCGTGATGGCTCCCGCAGGACAGCTGTGGTCCACCACCGGTGACCTGGCCCGCTTCGCGGCCTTCCTGGCCGCGGGGGACGAGCGGGTACTGAGCGCCGAGTCGGTGCGGGAGATGCGGACGCCGGCGGCGCCGGCCGAGGCGGCGGACGTGGCCGACGGTTACGCGTACGGCCTGGGCCTGGAGCTGCGCCATCAGCACGGCAGGGGGCTCGTCGGGCACACCGGCTCACTCCCCGGGTTCCTGGCCTGCCTCACGATGGGCCTCGCGGACGACGTCAGCGCGGTGGTCCTCGCCAACTGCACCTCCGGGCCCGCTCCGTTCACGGTCGCCGCGGACCTGGTGCGGATCGTCGCGGAGGCGGAACCCCGCATCCCCGCACCCTGGCGGCCGCTCCGGGAGGCCGATTCCGCCGTGCTCGGCCTGGTGGGCCAGTGGTACTGGGGGACGTACGCCTTCGGGCTGCGGCTGTCGGCCGACGGGCTGCTCGCGCTGGAGCCGCTCTCCGGGAAGGGGCGGCGCTCACGCTTCCGTCCGGACGGCTCCGGCGGCTGGGTGGGGCTCGAGGGCTACTACGCCGGGGAGGTGCTGAAGCCCGTGCGGCGTCCGGACGGCTCGGTCAGCCATCTCGACCTCGGCTCGTTCGTGTTCACCCGGCAGCCGTACGAGGAGGGCGTCCCGGTGCCCGGCGGCGTGGACACGGAGGGGTGGCAGGGCATCCCGTAGTCGGCGGCCCGTGGACCCGACCGGGTCCGGTGGCTTACCGGACGCACGCAAGCGGCCGTGTTTCACGTGAAACACGGCCGCTTTTCTCACAGAGCCAGCTTGAAGCCCACATGCGAGGCCGTGAAGCCGAGCCGCTCGTAGAAGCGGTGGGCGTCGGTGCGGGTGTTGTCCGAGGTCAGCTGGACCAGCCGGCAGCCCTCGCGGCGAGAGGTGTCGATCGCCCACTCCATCATCCGGCTGCCCAGACCGCTGCCGCGTTCGTCCGCATGGACGCGCACGCCCTCGATGATCGACCGCGTGGCGCCTCGCCGGGACAGTCCGGGAATGATGGTGAGCTGGAGCGTCCCGACGACCCGCCCTCCCCGGACGGCGACGACAAGGTGCTGGTTCGGGTCGGCACGCAGCCGGTCCATCGCGGTCAAGTAGGGTGCGAGGTCGTCAGGTGACTCGCGTCGCGCACCCAGCGGGTCGTCCGCCAGCATGGCGACGATCGCCAGGACGTCGTCGGTGGTCGCGGGCCGTATCTCAAGGTCTCCCATGCCGCGCACCCTATGCGGGCACCGGCGCCTTCAGCGTCTCCACGACGCGGACCAGCGGGGCGAGGTCGGGGTTCTTCGCCGCCTCGTCGAGCGCCTCGCGCAGCGCGGTGTCGTTGGTGGGCCGGGCCTCTTCCAGCAGCTTGAGGCCGGCCTCGGTGACGTCGGTGTAGATGCCGCGCCGGTCGGTGGGACAGAGGTAGCGCTCCAGAAGACCGCGGTCCTCGAGCCGGGTGACCAGCCGGGTGGTGGCGCTCTGGCTGAGCACGACCGCGTCGGCGACCTGCTTCATCTGCAGATGGCCGCCCTCGCCGGCGTGCTGCCGGCTCAACACGTCGAGCAGGGAGTACTCCCGCACGCTCAAATCGTGCCGGGCCTGCAGGGCGCGTTCGATGTGGGTCTCGATCCTCCCGTGCAGCAGCGAGAGAGCGCACCAGCCCTGGGCGAGGGCGGTGAGTGCGGGATCCGTGGCTGTCATGGGGTGATTCCTCCGTCCAGCAGCGTCTGACACCAGGGTAGAGCACAGACGAAATATCCCGCGCTTGCAAGTATCCCGCGTCTGCAACTATTGTCGAGTCTCGTTAAGCGCTCCCGCAATCTCCGGAAGGTCTGTTCCCTCATGCCTCTCGCGCTTCTGGCCCTCGCGATCGGGGCCTTCGGGATCGGCACCACCGAATTCGTGATCATGGGCTTGCTGCCCGAGGTCGCGGGCGACTTCGGTGTCTCCATCCCCACCGCCGGTTACCTGGTGACCGGCTACGCCCTGGGTGTCATGTTCGGCGCCCCCCTGATGACCGTGCTCGGCACCAAGATCTCCCGGAAGCGCATGCTGATGCTGCTGATGGGCCTCTTCGTCGTCGGGAACCTGCTCTCGGCGCTGGCCCCCACCTTCGGCCTCATGCTGACCGGACGGGTGGTCGCGTCCCTGGCCCACGGCGCCTTCTTCGGCATCGGCTCCGTCGTCGCCGCCGACCTGGTCGCCCCCGACAAGCGGGCCGGCGCCATTTCTCTGATGTTCACCGGTCTCACCGTCGCCAACGTCGTCGGCGTGCCGCTGGGCACCCTGGTCGGCCAGTCCCTCGGATGGCGCGTCACCTTCGGCATCGTCGCCGCGCTCGGCGTGGTCGGCCTGCTGGGCGTCGCCAAGCTGGTGCCCGACATGCCCAAGCCCGAGGGCGTGCGGCTGCGCCACGAACTGGCCGCCCTGAAGAACGTGCAGGTCCTGCTCGCCATGGCGATGACCGTGCTCGGCTTCGGCGGCGTCTTCGCGGCGATCACCTACATCGCGCCGATGATGACGCACGTCGCGGGCTTCGCCGACGGCTCCGTCACCTGGCTGCTGGTGCTGTTCGGCCTCGGCATGGTCGGCGGCAACCTCGTCGGCGGCAAGTACGCCGACCGCGCCCTGATGCCGATGCTGTACGTGTCCCTCGGGGCCCTCGCCGCCGTCCTGGCGCTGTTCACCCTGACCGCCCACAACAAGATCGCCGCGGCCGTCACCATCGCCCTCGTCGGCGCACTCGGCTTCGCCACCGTCCCCCCGCTGCAGAAGCGGGTCCTGGACCACGCGCACGGCGCTCCCACCCTGGCCTCGGCGCTCAACATCGGCGCCTTCAACCTGGGCAACGCGCTGTCCGCCTGGCTGGGCGGCCTGGTGATCGCCGCCGGGTTCGGCTACACCGCCCCCAACTGGGTCGGCGCCGTCCTCGCCGCGGCTGCCCTGGCGCTCGCCGTCCTCTCGGCCGGCCTCGAGCGCCGCGAGCGCGCGGCCGGTACACCGGTCGCCGGCACGGCCCCCGCGGAGCGGCCGACCGTTGCCACGCGCTGACCCGAGGCGCCGCCGGGCGCGGGGCCAGGGCCGTCCCCGCGCCCACAGCTCCCCTCCCGTCCGTCACGACGGACACCGCACGAACCGCTAGGAGAACCACCTCATGACCACCACTGCCGTCGCCCCGCTGACCACCACGGACGCCGAAGCCCTCGTCACCGCCGCGGTCGAGGCCGCCGAGAAGGCCGGTGTCACCGTCAGCGTGACCGTCCTCGACGCGGGCGGGCACCTGCTCGCATTCCGCCGGGACGACCGAGCTGTGCTGATCTCCGGTGAGACCAGCACGCGCAAGGCCTACACCGCGCTGCAGCTGAACACGCCCACCGCCGACCTGGTGGACGCCGTGCAGCCCGGCGGGCTCTTCCACACCCTGCCCACCGCCCTCGACCGGCCGCTGCTCTTCATCGCCGGCGGCGTGCCTGTACGGCGTGACGGCCGGCTGATCGGCGCCGTGGGCGTCGGCGGCGGCGCCCCGGAGCAGGACCACGGCTTCGCCACCGCCGCTGTGGAGTCCCTCGCCTGACGAGGGACACCAACCCCGCACGACGTATGGCGCAGCCGTACAAGGCGTGGCAACGCCCGTACGGCGCATCGCACGGCGACGCCGGTCCCGCAGGCACGCGGGACCGGCGTCGCCGTCTGCGTACCGTCAGGCGGCCGCCACCGTCACCGGGGCGAACCGCCGGCTCCAGTCCCCCGGCAGTTCCGTGATCCCGTGCGCCATGACGGCGTTGAACGCGACTGGCGCGAGGCCGCGCTCCTTCACCCAGTCGAGCAGCTCGCGGTGCCGTACGTCGATGTCGGTGCGCAGGGGGCGGTTGGTGTGGGCGGCCAGCGAGGCGATGAGTGCCTGGGCGGTCGCGGTGTCCCGGGCGATCAGCGGGCCCACGACATGGGTGTTCATGTTGGGCCAGGCGGCGGCGTAGCCGATGATCCTTCCGTCCTCTTCGGCCACCCGCAACTGGTCCGCGAAGGCGGGCAGGCGGGTGACGATGTGCGTCCGGTCCGTGCCGAACACCTCCTCGTCGAGCCGCAGGATCGCCGGAAGGTCGTCGGCGGTGGCCGTGCGGGTCAGGACGTCCGGCCGGCCGGACGGGACGAAGTGGCCGCGCACCATCTCGGCCTGACCGGTGACCTTGAAACCGAGCTCCTCGTAGAGAGGCCGGCCGAGGGGTGTGGCGTGCAGGGTGAGGGGAGTGGTGCCCGCCTCCTCGACGACGTGGCGCATCAGCCGGCGTCCGAGGCCCTGTCGGGAGTGGCGCTCCGCGACGAGCACCATGCCCACGGCCGCGAGGGAGGGCTGTTCCCGGGAGCCGTACTCGGTGACGACGCAGGCGGCCGCCAGACCGCCGTCGGGGGCATCGACGCCGTGGCCGCGTCCGGCCGCGAGCAGGAGTCCCCACTTGTGCTCCTCCCGGGGCCACCCCCGGTCCTCGGACAGGTCGGCGCAGGCGGTGAGATCGCGGAGCGTCAGACGGCGGATGGGCAGGGAGTCGAGAGAAGGTGTCGGCACGCAGGTCAGGCTGTCCGACCGGAGCCTTCGGCGTCCACCTGTTTCCGCAGATGCGCACGTGCTTTTGGCCATCCCGTCCAGGTGGGGATCAGCCCAGGTCGGAGGCGTGCAGCGCACGCACGCCCTCGATGTTGCCGTCCAGGTAGTGCCGCAGGGACAGCGGTACGAGGTGGACGGAGGCGATACCGACCCGGGTGAAGGGCACCCGCACGATCTCGTACTCGCCGGCGGGTTCCTCGACCTCCGGGCCGTGCCGCAGGGACGGATCCATGGACTCCAGACGGCAGACGAAGAAGTGCTGCACCTTCACGCCGGTGGAGCCCTCGTCCTCACCGATGTGCTCCACGGTGTCCACGAAGCACGGCACCACGTCAGTGATCTTGGCGCCGAGCTCCTCGTACACCTCGCGGTGCAGGGCGTGGACGACGGTCGGGTCCTCCGGCTCGACCCCGCCGCCGGGAGTGACCCAGTAGGGGTCCACGCCGGGTTTGGTGCGCTTGATCAGAATCAGATGATCGCCGTCGAGGAGAACGGCTCGGGCGGTGCGCTTGACCACGGGTCGGACGGTCATGGGGGAAATGTGGCCCGGCTGGTTCCACGTGAAACATCACCGGGCGCCCCTGCTCCGGGGCTGCCGGACGCCGGGGCGGCGACGACTGTGTCAGCACCAGTCGGCGGCCGCCCGCTCCAGCCACTCGTGGGCCCGTGCGATGTGCGGCATCGCCAGTGTGCCCGTGCGGACGGCCAGGAAGTAGGTGCGCAGCGGAGGCACCGCGGGTTCGTGCAGGGTCACGACCTCGCCGCGCGTCAGCGCGCCCGCGCACAGATAGCGCGGCAGCACCGCGAGACCCGCCCCGGCCGTGGCGCACGCCAGCACGGCCCGCAGGTCCGGGACGATCACCGTGCCCGGACAGACCGGACGGGAGTCGAACACGGAGGCCCAGTAACGGGCGACGAAGGGGAGCGACTCGTGCACCTCCACGACCGGGACCCGCTCGAGGGCGCTCGGCCCGGCCCGGCGGAGCGTCCCGGTGCCGATCCGCTCGGCCCAGCCGGGCGCGGCGACCAGGACGTGCTCCTCGTCGCAGAGCGCGGTGGCCGAGAGCAGCGCACCGCGCGGCCGGATGGTGCTGATGGCCAGGTCGTGGTGGCCGGCGGCGAGTCCTTCGAGGACCTCGTCCACGGTGCCGAAGGAGGCCCGCAGCGCGAAGCCCTGGCCGTCCTCGCCGGTCAGCTCCGTGAGCGCGGGCAGCGCCCGCTCGGCGGTGAACTCGGGAGGCCCGGCGAGGTGCAGGGTGCGTAACGAGGAGTCCTGCTCCAGCCCGGACTCGGCTATCTCCACCAGGGCGTCCAGGTGCGGCGCCGCCTTGTGGGCGAGTTCGTCGCCGATCGTCGTCGGCGTCACCCCGCGCGCCTGCCGCAGGAACAGGGGCCGCCCGACCTGCCGCTCCAGCGTTCTGATCTGCGAGGTGACGGCCGGCTGTGAGAGGCCCAGCAGGGCCGCCGCGCGCGTGAAGGAGCCGGCCCGGTGCACGGTCACGAAGGTCCGCAGCAAGGCCAGATCCACGGCACGCACCCCTTCCTCATCGGCCCCGCCGCAGTCCGGACGGGCCCAACTATAAATATGTCGATAGGCCGCTGTCGCTCCAGTGATTGGACACTGACAGTGAGTCAACTAGCCTAAGTCGAGCGGTTCTTCGCGCGCAGAACCGAGGACGGTCCGAGCCACGAGGGGGGAGGCTCGGACCGTCCGCAGTGGTGCCTTCCGCCAGATGTCCGCAGGTCAGCCTGCCGTTGCGTCCAGCGCCCGCAGCACGTCCGCGATCAGGTCCTCCGGGTCCTCGGCGCCCACGGAGAAGCGGACGAAGCCCTCCGGCACCGCGTCCCCGCCCCAGCGTCCGCGCCGCTCGGCCGTGGACCGCACGCCGCCGAAGCTCGTCGCGTCGTCCACGAGCCGCAGGGCGTCCAGGAAACGGTCCGCCCGCTCGCGGGACGGCAGTGTGAAGGACACCACGCACCCGTAGCGCCGCATCTGCAGCGACGCGATCCTGTGGGACGGGTCGTCGGGCAGCCCCGGATAGCGCAGGCCCGTGACCTCCGGCCGCTCCCGCAGCGCCTCGGCGAGCCGCAGCGCGGTGGCGCTCTGCCGCTCCACGCGCAGCTGCAGCGTGGCGATCGACCGGTGGGCGAGCCACGCCTCCATGGGCCCCGGAATGGCGCCGACGATCTTGCGCCAACGCCGCACGGCGGCCATCGCCCCGGCGTCCCGGCCGGTGACGTACCCGAGGAGCACGTCGCCGTGTCCGGTCAGCTGCTTGGTGCCGCTGGCCACCGCGAAGTCCGCGCCGAGCTCCAGCGGGCGCTGGCCCAGCGGCGTCGCCAGGGTGTTGTCGACGGCGACCAGGGCCCCCCGCGCGTGGGCCGCTTCGGCGAGCCGCCGCACGTCACACACGTCCAGACCGGGGTTGGAGGGCGTCTCGATCCACAGCAGCTTCGCGCCGTCCAGCACCTCCAGCTGAGCGTCGCCGCCGGTCGGCGCGGTGCGCACCTCGATGCCGTACGCCTCCAGCTGGGCGCGCGCCAGTGGCAGCGCCTGGTAGCCGTCGTCCGGGAGGACGACCGCGTCCCCCGCGCGGAGCTGGGAGAACAGCACCGCGGAGATGGCGGCCATGCCGGAGGCGAACACCAGTGTCTCGACGCCGTCCCGCCCCGGAGCCTCCAGTTCGCCGATGGCCCGCTCCAGCAGGGTCCACGTCGGGTTCTCGTCCCGGCCGTAGGTGTACGGGCCGGTCGGGTCGCCCGGCAGATGGAAGTGGGCGGCGAACACCGGCCCGGGCAGGGTCGGCTCGTGCTTCACCGGCTCGGGCAGCCCGGCCCGCACCGCACGGGTGCCGTCGCCCGGCCCGCCCGTGCCCCTTGTCGCGTCGCTCATGCCGTCCGTCCTTCCACCTGCTCGCGCACCGCGGCGAGCAGCCCTTGGCTCGCCGCCTCCACCATCTCAAGACACACGTCAAAACCCTCAGGACCCCCGTAGTAGGGATCGGGCACGTCGAGGTCGTCACCGGCGGCCGGGTCGTACGACCGCAGCAGCCGCACCTTCTCCGCGTCCCGCTCCGTGGGGGCGAGGCGGCGCAGCGCCCTGAGATGACCGGCGTCCAGCGCGACGACCAGATCGAGACGGTCGAACCAGGAGGGGTCGAACCGCCGGGCCGTGTGCTCGGCGTCGTAGCCGTTCCCCCGCAGCACGGCGGCGGCGCGGGGATCCGCGCCCTCGCCCTCGTGCCAGCCGTCGGTGCCGGCGCTGTCGATCTCGACCAGGTCCTCCAGCCCGGCCTCGGCCACGCGCGCGCGGAAGACGAACTCGGCCATCGGGGAACGGCAGATGTTGCCGGTGCAGACGAAGCAGACGCGGTAGGTCATCCTGGTCAGTCCCCGTCGGGCAGGACGACGTTCAGGGCCCAGGAGACCACGGAGATGATCAGGCCGCCCAGGACGGCCGTCCAGAAGCCCTCCACGTGGAAGCTCAGGTCGAGCTGGCCGGCGAGCCAGGAGGTGAGCAGCAGCATCAGGGCGTTCACCACCAGGGTGAACAGGCCCAGGGTCAGGATGAGCAGTGGCAGGCTCAGCAGGTTGACCACCGGCTTGACCAGGACGTTCACCACGCCGAAGATCAGCGCCACCAGGAGCAGGGTGCCGATCTCCTTGCCGGTGTCGTCCCCGGTCAGGGTGATCTTGTCGAGGAGCCAGACCGCGACCGCGAGGGCTCCCGCGTTGGCGATCGTCTTGACTAGGAAATTCTTCATGTGTCTGATCGTTGCAGACAGCATCGTGATCGGGCAGTGAGAGAACAGGGGCGGGACCAGTGAAGGCATTCCGGCTGGACGAACTGGAAGCGGAACGTGCCGCGAACGACGGGGCGTACCTGCAATTCCTGCGGGAACGGAACATGTCGGTCGGCCTCTACGCCCTGGACGCCGGCGCCCAGGACCCGCAGCAGCCGCACGGCCAGGACGAGGTGTACTTCGTGGTCAGCGGCCGCGCCTCGATCACCGTCGGCACGGAGACCACGGAAGTGGCACGCGGCAGTGTCGTCTACGTACCGGCCGGGGTACCGCACAAGTTCCACCACATCAGCGAGGACCTGCGGGTCCTGGTGGTGTTCTCTCCCCCGGAGAGCTGAGGCCCGGTCTCGGGGTTCCCTAGGGGACGGGTCAGGGGAGGACAAGGGATCCAGGGCCCCCGCCGGACCTCCGGCCGCCCTAGCATCGAGTGCAGGACATCATCGACACGACCCGGCGGGCAGCGGGCGGAGAGGTAAGGACGAGGCCATGCGAGAGATCTTCACGGGACTGCCGTGGTGGGTGAAGTGGATCGCGGTGCCGGTCATCGCCCTGGTGGTGTTCGGCGGTCTGATAGCGAGCGTGGTCGGCTTCGTCGTCGGCCTGCTCTTCAAGGCGCTGGTCTTCGTCGCCCTGGTCGGCGGACTGATCTATGTCGTGCGGAAGTTCACGGCGAGCTCCTCGTCGCGCGACTGGTGAGCCGACGGGAACCGGCGGGACGGTAACAGGAAGCGCCGGTTCCCTCGGGTGGGGGAAGTTTCCGCCCAGGATCTCCTGAGAGCGGTGACGGCCGGTTAGAGTCCGGAACTCGACGCGGGGCCGGTCCCCGCGAGCGGCGACTCCACCACCCGTGTTCCCCGCACGGGCTGCCCCCTCGCGTTACGGGAGTGACCCTTGGCCACGACTGGCACCGCCCCCGCCTCTCGGACCGCGGTCCCCCCGCAGCCCCGTTCGCCGGCACCGCCCGCCTCTCCCGCCGGTGCGACCCTCATCGGCTCGGTCCAGCGCGCCATGCGCCTGCTGGAGACCGTCGCCGGTCACGAGCACGGCGCCCCGGCCAAACAGCTGGCCCGGGAGACCGGGCTGGCGCTTCCCACGGCCTACCACCTGCTGCGCACCCTGGTGCACGAGGGGTATCTGCGGCGCGACCGCGGGCTGTTCTTCCTCGGGGAGGCCGTCGAGCGGCTGAGCAGCAGCGGAGCGCGGCAGAAACGTCGCAGCACGGTGACCGACACCCTCGCCCGCTGGCGGGACGCGGTGGGCGCCCCCGTCTACTACGCGGTGTACCACGACGGCGAGATCGGTCTGGTCGGCGTCGCCGACACCCCGGCCGCCCCGGCTGTCGAGGAGTGGGCCGACTTCCGCGAGACCGCTCACGCCCACGCCCTGGGCCAGTGCCTCCTCGCGCAGCTCGACGAGGCGGCCCGGCGCGACCATCTCGACCGCTATCCGGTGCGGCCGGTCACCCCGTACACGGTGCGCGACGCCCACAGCCTGCTCCGCCGCCTCGAACGCGCCCGGGGCAGCGACATGGTGACCGAACGTCAGGAGTACGCGCTGGGGACGGTGTGCGCCGCGATCCCTCTCACGGTCGGCGCGACAGCGGCGTCCGTGGCGGTCTCGCTGCCCGTGCACCAGGCCGAACGGCTCCTCCCGGTGGTCCAGCGGCTGCAGGCGGAGACGCGCCGTCTGCCGGGGTCGCTCGCACTGTCTATCAGTATCTGAAAACTCACTCCTTGTGATCTGCTGTGTACGTTCAGCAAGATTCCCTCTGGTGTCAGGGTCCATGCCCGGCCAGTCCGCGGCGAATGACGGGGTAGGCGATGCGCGAATCCGTACAGGCAGAGGTCATGATGAGCTTTCTCGTGTCGGAGGAGCTTTCCTTCCGCATTCCGGTGGAGCTGCGTTATGACACCTGTGATCCCTACGCGGTGCGGCTGACCTTCCATTTGCCCGGAGACGCCCCGGTGACGTGGGCGTTCGGCCGGGAGCTGCTGGTCGACGGCGTGGGCAGGCCCTGCGGCGAGGGCGATGTGCGGGTCGCGCCGGTCGACCCCGACACCCTGGGCGAGGTGCTGATCCGGCTGCAGGTCGGCAGCGACCAGGCGCTGTTCCGCTCGTCGGCCGCCCCGCTCGTGGCCTTCCTCGACCGCACCGACAAGCTGGTGCCGCTGGGGCAGGAAGGGGCGCTCGCCGACTTCGACGCCCATCTCGACGACGCGCTGGACCGCATCCTCGCGGAGCAGAGCGCCGGCTGAGGCGTTGGGCCGACCGGGTGGGCCGGTGGCGTAACGCTTCAGCGCGCCCCCGGCCCGGCGCCCGACCCGCGACGGGGGACGTCAGCGCTTGCGGCGTCGGCCCCGTCCGCCCCGCACCATGGCCGGCCGGGGCTCCGGCGCGTGTCCCGCCGTCTGCCCGGACACCGGGGCCCGGTCCGCCGGGCGGTCGGCCGAGACGACCAGCGCGGCCAGGGCCGTGGTGACCGGCACGGAGGCGACCAGGCCGATCGAGCCGATCAGCGTGCGCACGATCTCCTCCGCGACCAGCTCGCTGTTGGCGACCGTCCCCACGCCGCTCTGCGCGACCGAGAACAGCAGCAGCAGCGGCAGCGCGGCGCCCGCGTAGGCGAGTACCAGGGTGTTGACGACGGACGCGATGTGGTCGCGGCCGATGCGGATGCCCGCGCGGTACAGCGCGCGGCGTCCCATCGACGGGTTGGCCTCGTGCAGTTCCCACACCGCGGACGTCTGGGTGACGGTCACGTCGTCGAGGACACCGAGTGAGCCGATGATGATGCCCGCGAGCAGCAGGCCGCTCATGTCGATGTCCGGATAGAGACCGTGGATCAGGCCGGTGTTGTCGTCCGTATTGCCGGTGAGGGCCGACCAGCCGATGAACACGGACCCCAGGATGCCGATCAGCAGCAGCGAGACCAGGGTGCCGAGCACCGCCACCGAGGTGCGGGCCGACAGCCCGTGACAGAGGTACAGGGCGAGCAGCATGATCAGGCTCGCTCCCACCACCGCCACGACCAGCGGGTTCGAGCCCTGCAGGATCGCCGGCAGGATGAAGAAGGTGAGCACCAGGAAGCTGACCGTCAGCGCGACCAGAGCCATGACGCCCCGCAGCCGGCCCACGGCCACCACGGCGAGAGCGAAGACACCGGCGAGCAGCGCCAGGGGGAAGCGGCGGTTCACGTCGGCGACCGAGTACTGCAGGTCCTCCGGTGCGGAGGGCTCGTAGGCGACGACGACGCCCTGGCCCTCGCTCAGCTGCCGGGACTGGTCCGGCTGCACGATCTCGGTGAACGTCCGGCCCTTGTCCTTGCCGGTGTCGACCCGGATCGTCGCCTTCTTGCAGGTGCCGTTCGCCTGTCGCTGGGCGGAGGATCCCTCGGCGGTGGAGGTGTCACCGGTCGGGACGCCGGCGGAGGGGTTCGCGGAGGCGCAGTCCATCGCCACCACCTCGGTGACGGTGGCCTGCTGCGTCTGGCGGTCGAAACCGACGCCGGTGCGCTCGTGGGCGGGGGCGCCGCCCGGCCACAGGACGGCAAGGCCGACGAGGACCGCGGCGGCGAAGGGGATGAGGACCGCGGCGATGACCTTGCGCAGGTGGCGGGAGACGGGGGTGGCCGGGCCGTGGCTGTGGCTGTGTCCGGGAGCGTGCCCGTGGTGGGCCCCGCCCGTCGGCACCGGATCACCCGGCGTCACCGGGGCGTTCAAGCGCCGGTGGGAGCCGGTGTGCTCGTGCGAGCCCGTGCGCCCCTGCCCGGGGCCGTGCTCGTGCCGCTGCCCAGGACCGTGCCCGGGCTGGGCGTCGGCACCGTGCGGTGGCTCGGACGGCGGGTACGGAGGCGGAGAGTTCGAGGTCACCGACCGATCATCGCAAGAAGGAAGGGGGCCCTCTGGTCACCGCGCCAGAAGTGCCGCTAGCGTGGAGGCACGTTTTGTACACGCGGGAGCTCGGAGCACCGGGCTGAGAGGGCGCTGACCTCCGTCCCAGCGATGTTCCACGTGAAACATCACCGACCTCGAGTGATGTTTCACACGGAGCGTCGACAGACGGAAACCGCTGCGTCGACCGCCGAACCTGTTACCGGGTAATGCCGGCGTAGGGAGTAGGTCTCATGACCAACAAGGACGCACGCACGCCTGCCTCCGCGCAGAACCCGACGGAGACGTCGGAGGCCACGGAGGCCGGGAAGTCCATCGGCTGGCACAAGGCGTACGTCGAGGGCAGCCGCCCCGACCTGCGCGTGCCGGTCCGTCAGGTGCACCTCACCAACGGGAAGTCGGTCACTCTGTACGACACGTCAGGCCCGTACACCGACCCGCTCGTCGACACCGACGTCCGCCGGGGACTGGCCCCGCTGCGCGAGAACTGGATCGTCGCCCGCGGCGACACGGAGGAGTACGCGGGCCGTCCCGTCCGACCCGAGGACGACGGGATCAAGCACACCTCGCCGCGTGGGGGCCTGCGCAATCTCGACGCGGTCTTCCCCGGCCGGCCGCGTCAGCCCCGCCGGGGCCGTGACGGCCGGGCCGTCACCCAGCTCGCGTACGCGCGCCGGGGCGAGATCACGCCCGAGATGGAGTTCGTGGCGGTCCGGGAGAACGTCTCCCCCGAGGTCGTCCGCGAGGAGATCGCGGCAGGCCGCGCGGTGCTGCCCGCCAACGTCAACCACCCGGAGACCGAGCCGATGATCATCGGCAAGCGGTTCCTGGTGAAGGTCAACGCCAACATCGGCAACTCGGCGGTCACGTCCTCCATCGAGGAGGAGGTGGAGAAGATGACCTGGGCGACCCGCTGGGGCGCCGACACGGTCATGGACCTCTCCACCGGCCGCAACATCCACACCACCCGCGAGTGGGTGCTGCGCAACTCCCCCGTCCCCATCGGCACGGTGCCGCTCTACCAGGCGCTGGAGAAGGTCGACGGCAAGGCCGAGGAACTGACCTGGGAGATCTACAAGGACACGGTCATCGAGCAGGCCGAGCAGGGCGTGGACTACATGACGGTCCACGCGGGTGTCCGCCTCGCGTACGTGCCGCTCACCGCGAACCGCAAGACCGGCATCGTCTCGCGCGGCGGTTCGATCATGGCGGCGTGGTGCCTGGCGCACCACAAGGAGTCGTTCCTGTACGAGCACTTCGAGGAGCTGTGCGAGATCCTCGCCGCGTACGACGTCACGTACTCGCTCGGTGACGGCCTGCGGCCCGGGTCCATCGCGGACGCCAACGACGAGGCGCAGTTCGCGGAGCTGCGGACGTTGGGCGAGCTCAACAGGATCGCCAAGCGGCACAACGTACAGACCATGATCGAGGGGCCGGGGCACGTCCCGATGCACAAGATCAAGGAGAACATCGACCTCCAGCAGGAGATCTGCGAGGAGGCGCCGTTCTACACGCTCGGTCCGCTCACGACGGACGTCGCGCCCGCGTACGACCACATCACCTCGGGCATCGGCGCCGCGATGATCGCCTGGTGGGGCACGGCCATGCTCTGCTATGTCACGCCCAAGGAGCACCTGGGCCTGCCCAACCGGGACGACGTGAAGACCGGCGTCATCACGTACAAGATCGCGGCTCATGCCGCCGACCTCGCCAAGGGCCACCCGGGCGCCCAGGAGTGGGACGACGCGCTCTCCGACGCGCGCTTCGAGTTCCGGTGGGAGGACCAGTTCAACCTGGCCCTCGACCCGGACACGGCCCGTGAGTTCCACGACGAGACCCTCCCGGCGGAGCCGGCGAAGACGGCCCACTTCTGCTCCATGTGCGGCCCGAAGTTCTGCTCCATGAAGATCTCCCAGGACATCCGCCGCGAGCACGGCGGCAGCCGCGCCGAGATCGAGGAGGGCATGGCCCAGAAGTCCCGCGAGTTCGCGGCAGCGGGCAACCGCGTGTATCTGCCGATGGCCGACTGACGCAGGGGGAGGCGGTGCCGACGGCCCCGTGGGCGTCGGCACCGCCTCCGGTCCAGCGGCGTGTCAGGGTTCCCACGTAACCGAGGCTGGGGCCGCGGGCGTGGGCCACCGGGCAGGTGACCTCAGAGCAGATCGGCTCTCCAGGCGACCAGACCTGGCCGGTCCGCCTCGTCGAAACCCACCGCGATCGGCTTGTCGCCCTCACCCGTCACCACGTGAATGCTGCACTGCGTCACGCTGGCGCTCGTCGGGACTGTCGCAAGAATCCAGTCGGACGGGCAATCGGGGACCTCCGGGTCCACGAAGTAGGGGCTTTTCCCTGGTATCTGCCGACCGCTTTCCATGAGGAGGCGGACGTGATCGGACTGGTTGTTGTAGAGGTCTGTCGGCCCGGTGTTGGTGTAGGTGACCGAAACGTAGTACGGCACGCCGCGACGCTCCTCCTCGGTCAGACCGAGATCCGGGCCCTTGAGGTCGGCCATGCTGCCGCGGCGTACGGACACCAGGGTGGCGGGCAGCTCGAGGATGCCGTCCTCGCCGGCGTCGTGCCGGACGGGGATGACGTCCCCCGGGTCCGCCAGACCGGCGGACACTGTCTCCACGCCGCCCTCGACGGGCCAGACCGCGACTGCGCCGGTCTCGTCGAAGTAGCCGCCGGTGTAGTGCAAGAGGGACAGCACTCCGACGCCCTCGGGCAGTGCATAGGTCACGCAGACCTCGTAGGAGGCGCCGGAGGCCGGCGTCTCCGGCGGGAGGTTCGCGCACGGCAGGCCGGCTCCTCCCGGCCTGCCGCCGCTGATGAGGACCTCCTCCCCGTGCTCCCAGTCGGTGCCGATGAGGACGAGATTGCTGTCCACCTTGTAGGTGTCAGTCATCGTTCTCGGGCTGGTGTTGGTGACCTCGAAGGTGAGGTAGTGGGGGACTCTGTCTTCCAGTTCCTCGTCCACGCGGGCCCCGCGCATGTCCTCCTCGGAGCCCCGGACCAGGCTTTTGACCGTGATCCGGGCCTCGTACGACCGATCGTCGGCGTCCATGTGGACGACGTCGTGCGCACCGGTCCGCACCGGCAGGTCGGTCCAGGAGGCAGGCCTCTCCCGAGTTCGTTCCGCCGCCCCGCCCGCGCTCTGCTCCCCCGCGCACCCGGCAAGGAGAAGCAGGGCCACCGCACCCATGGAGGTTTTCCTGAGATGGCTGGACAGGCGCATGGGCTTCCTTGCCGCACATGAGACCGGCGATCACCGGAGGACTGACGCATCCTAGGACGTCGTGCGGTGACCCGACGGTATGGGTGGAGGCCGGCGACTTCCGGTCCCAGCCGTGCCAGGTGGCGGGATACGCCGTGGGTCACCTCGTGGTTTTTGGCGGGGGTGGGCAGACTGGGGCCATGGCAGCGAGGGCGATGAGCAAGGGGTCCAATCTTTCCGTCGAGGCTCCCGTGGTGCGGGCCGAGCTCGCCTGGGCGGCGGGGCCCGGTGTGCCCGACCTCGACGCGTCGGCCCTGCTGCTCACCGCGGCCGGGCGGGTGCGCGACGACGCGGACTTCGTCTTCTACAACCAGCCCCGCCACGCCTCCGGGGCCGTGCGGCACCTGGGCAAGCGGCGGGCCGACGGGGCCGCCGCCGACACCGTCGAGGTGGACCTGCGCTCCGTGGAGCCGGCGATCGAGCGGATCGTGCTCGGGGCGTCGGCCGACGGCGGCACCTTCGGCCAGGCGCCCGGGTTGACGCTCCGGCTCGTGGACGCCGGCTCGGGCACCGAACTCGCCCGCTTCGACATGGCGGCGGGCTCCGAGACCGCCTTCATCGGCGGTGAGCTGTACCGGAGGCAGGGTACGTGGAGGTTCCGCGCGGTCGGGCAGGGGTACGACTCCGGCCTTGCCGGACTCGCCACGGACTTCGGTATCACCGTCGACGACCCCGGCCAGGCGCCCGCAGCCGCAGTCGCGCCTCCGCCGCCCCCGCCCGTCGCCCCCGCTCCCTCCGCACCGCCCCCGTCCGGCGCCACCCGCCTCACCAAGGGTGAGGAGCGGCTGCCCGTCGACATGCGCAAGCGGCTGTCCCTGCGCAAGGAGCAGGTCGCGGTCAGCCTGCGCAAGCACGGGGCCACCGAGATCACCGCGAGGGTGATCCTCGTGCTGGACGCCTCCGGGTCCATGTCCTTCCTGTACTCCAAGGGCGTCGTCGCCGACGTCGTCGAGCGGATGGCCGCGGTCGCCGCCCAGCTGGACGACGACGGGGAGATGCAGGCCTGGACGTTCGCCACCCACCCGGCCCGGCTGCCGGACCTGCGGCTCGGCGAGCTTCCCGAGTGGCTGCGGCTGCACGTCCGGGTGGGGGAGATCGCCCTGTTCCGGCGCAAGCGCAAGAAGGGCCTCGATCCGAGCCAGGTCGACATGCGCGATGTCGGCATCCAGAACGAGGAGCAGAAAGTCATCGCGGAGGTGCGCGCGTACGTGCGCGCGCACCCGACGTCCGGCCCCACGCTCGTGCTGTTCTTCTCCGACGGCGGGGTCTACCGCAACGCCGAGATCGAGGCGCAGCTGCGTGAGGCGGTCGAGGAGCCCGTGTTCTGGCAGTTCGTGGGGCTGGGGCACGCCGACTACGGCGTGCTGGAGCGGTTCGACACGCTGACCGGGCGACGCGTCGACAACGTCGGCTTCTTCTCCGTCGACGACATCAGCACGGTCCCGGACGCGGAGCTGTACGACCGGCTGCTGTCCGAGTTCCCGCAGTGGGTCAGGGCGGCGCGCGGGGCGGGCATCCTCTGACGCCCCGCCCCCCCCGGGACGTACGCCGGAGCCCCGGCGTGCGTCCCCCGCGCGGCCGTGACGCTACTCCGGCTGGTGTTCCGGACCCCCGAAGGCGGGGCTCGAGTAGTCCGGGCTGGAGTAGCTGGGCCGGCTCCCCCGGTTCACCCCCTCCTCGGGACTGGAGAAGCCCGGCCGGCCGTACCCCAGGTGCGGGATGCGGCTGGCCGGCGCGGGCGGCGCCGTGCGCTGCGGTGCCGTGGATCCCGCCGGATCCTGAAGCGCCTCCCGCAGGAACGGCACGATGCCCCGTTCCAGCAGCGCCTCATGCCAGGCCGCCCTGGCCCGGGCCACCTCTTCGTCGAGCTCCCGGTCCGTCCCGCCGAGCGCCGAGGGCTTGTTGCGCAGCGCGGTGAGCAGCAGCCCCGCTCCGGCGACGAGGATGGCGACGGCCGTGACCGCGCCGAACACCCAGCCGGTGGTGAGCATCGTCCGGGCGAAGTCGTTGCCGGAGTCGAGCGCCCGCAGGACGAAACCGACGAGCAGGAATATCGCGGCGGCGGTCCCGGCCAGGACCGGCGCCAGGACGGCGACGACGGCCGCCGCCCCCGCTCCGGTGGCCTCGGCCATCTCGCCCATCGACGCGGCGAACCCCGCCGCGCCGGTGCTCCCCGGCTCGCCGCTGCCGGAGTCGCGCACGTCCGGGGTGGCCGAGGGCGGCCGGCGGGCCTCCTCGCGGACCTTCACGTAGTGCTGGTACTCCGTCGCCGCGGCCGCGCTGATGAGCGCGGTGGCGTTCAGCGCCATCGTGCGCAGCTGCTCCGAGTTGAGCCGCTGTCCCACAGCGGCCGGCTGCGGGCTGTGCGGTGCGGAGCGCAGCGCCTCATCGAGAACCCGCTCGTAGTCCTGGCGGTCCTCGCTCAGCAGGTGCTGCGGAACGCTGTTCATGTGCATCCCCCGATGCTCCGTAGGGCTTGGGGCTCGGCATGCTGACGAGCCGTCGGGCAGAAACGGAGGGGAGCCTGCTACGGATAAGCCGATGGTAGAGCGGTGACGGCGCGCGGTGACAGGGGGTTTACGGAAATTACCGTCCCCGGGATGCGGTCGCGGGCCGCCGCAACACGGCCCGGGGGCGCCTCAGTCGGACAGCGGCAACTGCCGTACCAGCAGTTTCCCGGACATCGTCACGCCGCCGTCCATCGCGATGGCGAGTCCGTCGGCGTACACGTGCGGTTCGGCCACCGCGGGACCGTTGTCGTCCTCGCCGTCCTCGGAGCCGACCTCGCCCAGCAGATACGGGATCGGGCTGTGTCCGTGAACGACCCGGGTGCCGCCGTACGTATCGAGCAGGGAGCGCACCGCGTCGGCGCCGCCCTCGTCGCGGAAGGAGAACCGCTTGGTGAACTTGCGGAACAGGTCCCAGACCTCGTCGGCGTCGTTCCGGGTGAGGGTCTCGCGGATCGTGTCGTTGACCTCTTCGATCGACCGGCCGTAGTCGAGGTAGGCGGTGGTGTCCGAGTGCAGCAGGAGATGGCCGTCGACCTCCTCGACGGCGTCGAGGCGGGCCATCCACTGCAGGTGGTGGTCCTGGAGGCGGTCCATGTCGGTCTTCTGGCCGCCGTTGAGCAGCCAGGCCGCCTGGAAGGTGGCGGTGCCCGCGCCCGAGTTGACGGGCGTGTCGCCGAACCGCTTGGCACCGAGCAGCAGCAGTTCGTGGTTGCCCATGAGCGCCTTGCAGTAGCCGCCGGCCGCGGCTGCCTCGGCGGACAGCCGCATCACCAGGTCGATGACGCCGATGCCGTCCGGGCCGCGGTCGGTGAAGTCGCCGAGGAACCACAGGCGCGCGGTGCCGGCGCACCACTTGCCCGCGGAGTCGATGAGGCCCTGTTCCTGGAGGGCGGCCACCAGCTCGTCCAGGTAGCCGTGGACGTCGCCGACCACGTACAGCGGGCCCTTGCCGGTGGCGGGCTGCGGGTCGGGCGCGGCCACGGGGTCGACGGTCACCTGGACCGTGTCACCCCGGTTGATGACGGGGAGGTCCCGCTGGGTCGGCGTGTACCCGTCCGGGTACGCCTCCTCGGCCGGCGGGACGACGTCACCGGGGTGCGTGCTGTGGACGTACGGACCGGTCTCGTGGACGTACGCGGGCACCCGGAAGTCGCGCAACGTCGCCGTCCGTTCCGCCTCGGGTCCCTGACCGGCCCCCTGAGTCATCGACCCCTCCACCATCGCGCCGCATCTGCACCGCGTCGGACTGCCTGGTCGCAGCGGCCCGCGGTGTCGTGGGCCCATCATAGGAATGCGGATCGCGCCGTGTGATGACCCAGGGGTGGTGAATCAGAACAAGACTCCGGTTCGCTGCGGCTTTCGCCCCGTTTGCGGTGGTCTCCGGCCGCCCGGAACGCGTCCCTCGCCGGCGCGCGGTCGTCCCCCGGACGCCCCCCGAACGCCTGACGAACCTCCGGCCGGGCTTCGCCCGGCGACCGGCCGGTGGTCCGGATTCCGGTGACGGGCAGCCCCTGCCGTCCCCATTCCTGTCCCATGTTCCCCGTGTCCCCGTTCCCCGTGACCGGCCGGTCGTCGAGCGTCCGGTACCCGGGCCACCCGGAACCGGCAGTGGCCGGTCGTGCCGCTCCCCGTTCCAGGAACCCGGTGCCCTGACCTGTCCTCCGGCCGCCCGGCCGTCCCCTCGTCGTCCCCGCGGCGCGTCCCCGCGCATCCACCACCGGTGACCGGACCGTCCCGCCGGACGGCCGGTCCGTGTCCTCCCCGGGAACTCCGAGCGGGCCGGGTCCCGCCTCGCTTCACCCCTCCGGAAGCGGGACGTTCCCCCTGGTCGTCCGGCCCTTCGTGCCCCGGGTGCTCACGTCCCCTGCGGCGACCTCGGCGGGCTGACCGTCGTGCGGGGCGGCCGGCGCTGCGAGGACGTGCGCACGATCAGCTCGGTCGGTATCACCTGCTCGACCGGCTGGTCGGAGTCGACCCCCTCGATGGCGTCGATCAGCAGCTGCACCACGGCCGTGCCGATGCGGCGCGGTTTCAGGGAGAGCGTGGTGACGGGCGGCTCGGTGCTGGCGTAGACCGTGGACTCGCTGCAGCAGACGAGGAGCAGGTCGTCGGGCACCCGCAGCCCGTAGCGGCGGGCCGCGGCGAGCAGGTCGGTGCCGTTGGGGTCGAAGAGCCCGTAGACCGCGTCGGGGCGGTCCGGGCGGGCGAGCAGCCGGTCGGCGGCGACGGCGCCCGCGCACGGGTCGTGCGCCGGGTACGCCTCGTACACCGGGTCCTGTCCCACCCGCTCGCACCAGTGCAGGTACGCGGTGGTCGACAGGTGGGTGTACGTGTCGGTGGTGGTGCCGGTCAGCAGGCCGATGCGGCGGGCGCCGGCGTCGGCGAGGTGGTCGAGGATGCCGAGCACGGCGGCCTCGTGGTCGTTGTCGACCCAGGCCGTGACCGGCAGGGAGCCGGCCGGGCGGCCGTCGGAGACGACGGGTAAGCCCTGGCGGACCAGTTCGCCGACCACCGGGTCCTGGTCGGAGGGGTCGATGACCACCGTGCCGTCCAGGGCGACGTTGGACCACACGTCGTGGCGGGAGGTCGCGGGCAGGATGACGAGGGCGTAGCCGCGGGCGAGCGCGGCGGAGGTCGCGGCCCGCGCCATCTCGGCGAAGTACGCGAACTCGGTGAAGGTGAAAGGTTCATCCCCGTACGTCGTCACGGTCAGGCCGATGAGTCCGGACTTCCCGGTGCGGAGCGTTCGGGCGGCGGCCGAGGGGCGGTACCCCAGTCTGTCGGCCACCTCGCGGACGTGGCGCCGGGTGGCGTCCGGGAGCCGGCCCTTGCCGTTGAGGGCGTCGGAGACGGTCGTGATGGAGACTCCGGCGGCGGCGGCCACGTCCCTGATGCCCGCTCGACCCGGCCGGCTGCCTCGGCGTGAGGTTTCCGCGCGGCTCACCTGGTGCTTCCCTGCTGCTGTCATGGCGAGCCGATAGTAGGGCTCATGCGGTGGGGTAGGGCGGACGCATATGCACGCATCGGCAGGCACGTTTTTGCATGATCATTTAGCGTCAATCGCCTGCGAAACCATGGGTGTTGAACGTTCCCATACCAGTCCCTGACGTGTCCGTGCATGTGCGCCTGGCGAGGGTGTGATGTTGCGAAGAGGTCTCAACTCACCTGCACGGGTGATGCGCGCCACGGCGCGAACCACCGGCGCATAGATATATGTGCAGCGCGCCCCTGACATGCACGCCCTTCGCACCCGTACGGGCGATGTCGCCCGTGTTGTCCATGTGACGGACGGGAAGGCAGGAGCCGTCGTCGTCCCTATACGCAGCGACGCCGAATCCTCATAAGGTGAGGAGTATTGGATGTCGGCGGCGGTCATGGACCGCCGGTCTTCGCGAGGAGGACTGCGGTGAGCGAGACGAGCCCCAAGCTGCGCGCCGAGCTGGAGGGGATCCCCACCTACAAGCCGGGCAAGCCCGCCGCGGCCGACGGGCCGGTGGCGTACAAGCTGTCCTCCAACGAGAACCCCTACCCGCCGCTGCCGGGTGTGATGGAGACCGTGACGGCCGCGGCCTCCTCCTTCAACCGCTACCCGGACATGGCCTGCACCGCCCTGACGGCCGAGCTGTCCGAGCGCTTCGGGGTCCCGGCGTCCCACCTGGCCACGGGCACCGGCTCGGTCGGCGTCGCCCAGCAGCTGCTGCAGGCCACCTCCGGCCCCGGCGACGAGGTGATCTACGCCTGGCGCTCCTTCGAGGCCTACCCGATCATCACGCAGATCAGCGGCGCCACGTCCGTGCAGGTCCCGCTGACCGAGGGCGACGTGCACGACCTGGACGCGATGGCCGACGCGATCACCGACCGGACCCGGCTGATCTTCGTCTGCAACCCCAACAACCCGACCGGCACCGTGGTGCGCCGGGCCGAGCTGGAGCGCTTCCTCGACCGGGTGCCCGGGGACGTCCTGGTGGTGCTGGACGAGGCCTACCGCGAGTTCATCCGCGACCCCGAGGTGCCGGACGGCGTGGAGGTCTACCGGGAGCGGCCCAACGTCTGCGTGCTGCGCACCTTCTCCAAGGCGTACGGTCTCGCCGGGCTGCGCGTCGGTTTCGCCATCGCCCACGAGCCGGTGGCCGCGGCGCTGCGCAAGACGGCGGTGCCGTTCGGTGTGAGCCAGATCGCCCAGGAGGCCGCGATCGCCTCGCTGCGGGCCGAGGACGAGCTGATCGGCCGGGTCGGCGCCCTGGTGTGCGAGCGGAACCGGGTGATGGACGGGCTGCGCGCCCAGGGCTGGACGGTGCCCGAGTCCCAGGCCAACTTCGTGTGGCTGCGGCTGGGGGAGCGCACCGTGCCGTTCGCGCAGGCGTGCGAGCAGGCCGGTGTGGTCGTCCGGCCGTTCCCGGGCGAGGGGGTGCGGGTCACCGTCGGTGAGACGGAGGCGAACGACCTCTTCCTGAAGGTGGCCGAGGAGTTCCGTACCCAGGGCTGACCCGCGGGTGCGAGGGGCGGCCGGCGGGTGATCCGCCGGCCGCCCCTCGTCGTGTCCGGGGCGGGTTCGTCCCCGCGTCCAGGGACGCCGGGCGAAGGGGTTGACATCACACCGGACCCCCCTTCCGGGTCGTGAAAGCAGTACGTCATAATTGCTTGTGAATGTGAACGCGTTCACAAGCGCATCCCGTTTCTCCCGAGATGACCGGGGACGGAGCGGGCTCAGCGCGGCTGCTGCACCACGGCGAAGTAAGGAGCGACGACGTGGATCTGGCTCTGGCGCCGGAGACCCTGGCGCGATGGCAGTTCGGAATCACCACCGTCTACCACTTCCTCTTCGTCCCCCTGACGATCTCGCTCGCCGCCCTTGTCGCCGGGCTGCAGACCGCCTGGGTGCGGACGGAGAAGGAGAAGTACCTCAGAGCGACGAAGTTCTGGGGGAAGCTCTTCCTGATCAACATCGCGATGGGCGTCGTCACCGGCATCGTGCAGGAGTTCCAGTTCGGCATGAACTGGTCCGACTACTCGCGGTTCGTCGGTGACGTCTTCGGGGCGCCGCTCGCCTTCGAGGCGCTGATCGCCTTCTTCTTCGAGTCCACCTTCATCGGCCTGTGGATCTTCGGCTGGGACCGGCTGCCGAAGAGGATCCACCTGGCCTGCATCTGGATGGTCTCGATCGGCACGCTGCTGTCGGCGTACTTCATCCTCGCCGCCAACTCCTGGATGCAGCACCCGGTCGGCTACCGGATCAACGAGGAGAAGGGCCGTGCCGAGCTCACCGACTTCTGGCTGGTGCTCACCCAGAACACCACGCTCAACCAGGTCTTCCACAGCTTCTCGGCGGCCTTCCTCACCGGCGGCGCCTTCATGGTCGGCATCGCGGCCTTCCACCTGCTGCGCAAGAAGCACATCCCGGTGATGCGCACCTCGCTGCGGCTCGGGCTGGTCACCCTGGCGGTCGGCGGACTGTTCACCGCGGTCAGCGGCGACACCCTCGGCAAGGTCATGTACGAGCAGCAGCCGATGAAGATGGCCGCCGCCGAGGCCCTCTGGGACGGCGAGGCACCCGCGCCCTTCTCCGTCTTCGCCTACGGCGACGTCGACGAGGGGCACAACAAGGTCGCCCTGGAGATCCCCGGCCTGCTGTCCTTCCTCGCCCACAGCGACTTCGAGTCGTACGTGCCCGGCATCAACGACACCAACGAGGCGCTGCAGGAGAAGTTCGGACCCGGCGACTACAAGCCCATCGTGCCCGTCGCCTACTGGGGCTTCCGCTGGATGATCGGGTTCGGCATGGCCTCCTTCTCGGTGGGTCTGCTCGGGCTGTGGCTCACCCGGAAGAAGTTCCTGCTGCCGGCCGCGTACCGCACCGGCGAGGACGAGGTGCCGCGTCTGGTGCTGCTGAAGCAGCCGCTCGGCTCCCGGCTGACCCGGCTGTACTGGCTGGCCGCGGTGTGGACCATGGCCTTCCCGCTGATCGCCAACGCCTGGGGCTGGATCTTCACCGAGATGGGCCGTCAGCCCTGGGTCGTCTACGGCGTGATGCGCACCGAGGACGCGGTCTCCCCCGGCGTGTCGCAGGCCGAGGTCATCATCTCGATGACCGTCTTCACCCTGCTCTACGCCGTGCTGGCCGTCATCGAGGTCAAGCTGCTCGTCAAATACGTCAAGGCCGGGCCGCCCGAGCTGAGCGACTCCGACCTCAACCCGCCCACGAAGCTCGGCGGCGACGTCCGTGACGCCGACAAGCCGATGGCCTTCTCGTACTAAGCCGAGGGAGCTGCACTGTCATGGAACTGCACGACGTCTGGTTCGTCCTGATCGCGGTCCTGTGGACCGGCTACTTCTTCCTCGAGGGCTTCGACTTCGGGGTCGGCGTCCTGACCCGGCTGCTGGCCCGCGACCGGGCCGAGAAGCGGGTGCTCATCAACACCATCGGGCCGGTGTGGGACGGCAACGAGGTCTGGCTGCTCACGGCCGGCGGAGCGACCTTCGCCGCCTTCCCCGAGTGGTACGCCACCCTCTTCTCCGGCTTCTACCTGCCGCTGCTGGCCATCCTGGTCTGCCTGATCGTCCGCGGTGTCGCCTTCGAGTACCGGGCCAAGCGGCCGGAGGAGAACTGGCAGCGCAACTGGGAGACGGCGATCTTCTGGACCTCGCTGCTCCCGGCGTTCCTGTGGGGCGTCGCCTTCGGCAACATCGTGCGCGGGGTCAAGCTCGACGCCGACTTCGAGTACGTGGGCACCGTCTGGGACCTGCTCAATCCGTACGCCCTGCTGGGCGGTCTGGTCACGCTGACCCTGTTCACCTTCCACGGCACGGTGTTCACGGCCCTCAAGACGGTCGGGGAGATCCGGGAGCGGGCACGGAAGCTGGCCCTGAAGGTGGGGCTCGTCACCGCCGTGCTGGCATCGGCCTTCCTGCTGTGGACGCAGGCCGAACGCGGTGACGGCGCCAGCCTGGTCGCGTTCGGTGTGGCGGTCGCCTCGCTGGTCGCCGCCCTGGCGGCCAACCAGGCGGGACGCGAGGGATGGTCGTTCACCCTGTCCGGCGTCACGATCGTGGCCGCGGTGGCCATGCTCTTCCTGACGCTGTTCCCGAACGTCATGCCCTCCACGCTGGAGCCCGAGTGGAGCCTGACCGTCACCAACGCCTCGTCCGCCCCGTACACCCTGAAAATCATGACCTGGCTCGCGGTCATCGCCACCCCGCTGGTGCTGCTCTACCAGGGCTGGACCTACTGGGTCTTCCGCAAGCGGATCGGCACCCAGCACATCGCCGATCCCGTGCACTGAGGTGTGTTTCACGTGAAACCAATCGACCCCCGCCTCATCCGGTACGCGCGTGCCACCCGGGGCTTCCTGGCAGCGGTCGTCGGCCTCGGGGCCGTCGGCGCGGGGCTGGTCGTCGCCCAGGCCATGCTCATCGCCGAGATCGTGGTCTCCTCCTTCCAGGACGGCCGGTCCGTCGGTGAGCTGGGCACGCCGCTGCTGCTGCTCGTCGCGGTGGCGGCCGGCCGCGGCCTGGTCGGCTGGCTGACCGAACTGGCCGCGCACCGGGCGAGCGCCGCCGTGAAGTCGGAGCTGCGGGGGCGGTTGCTGGACCGGGCGACGGCACTGGGGCCGGGGTGGCTCGACGGACAGCGCACCGGGTCGCTGGTCACCCTGGCGACCCGGGGCGTCGACGCCCTCGACGGGTACTTCTCCCGGTACCTCCCCCAGCTGGGGCTCGCGGTGGTCGTACCGGTCGCCGTGCTGGCGCGGATCGTCACCGAGGAGTGGGTGTCGGCGGCGATCATCGTCGGCACCCTGCCGCTCATCCCCGTCTTCATGGTGCTGATCGGCTGGGCCACGCAGAACCGGATGGACCGCCAGTGGCTGCTGCTCTCCCGGCTGTCCGGTCACTTCCTGGACGTCGTCGCCGGGCTGCCGACGCTGAAGGTCTTCGGCCGGGCCAAGGCCCAGGCCGAGTCGATCCGCAGGATCACCGCCGAGTACCGGCGGGCGACCATGCGGACGCTGCGGATCGCCTTCATCTCGTCCTTCGCGCTGGAACTCCTCGCCACCCTCTCGGTCGCACTGGTCGCCGTGACCATCGGCATGCGCCTGGTCCACGGCGAGCTGGACCTCTACACGGGCCTGCTCATCCTGATCCTGGCCCCGGAGGCGTATCTGCCGCTGCGTCAGGTCGGGACGCAGTACCACGCGGCCGCGGAAGGGCTCGGAGCGGCCGAGGAGATCTTCACGGTGCTCGAGACGCCCGCGCCCGCGGCGGGGAAGGGCGCGGTGCCGCAGGGCGCCGTCGCCTTCGAGAACGTGACGGTCCGCTACCCCGGCCGGTCCACGGACGCGGTGACGGACGTGTCCTTCACCGTCGCCCCCGGAGAGACGGTCGCGCTCGTCGGGCCGAGCGGGTCCGGCAAGTCCACCCTGCTCAACGTGGCGCTGGGCTTCGTCCGCCCCGACACGGGCCGGGTGAGCATCGGCGGCGCCGACCTCGGCGGACTCGACCTCGCCGACTGGCACCGCCGCGTCGCATGGGTGCCGCAGCGTCCGCACCTCCACGCCGGGACGATCGCGGAGAACGTGCGGCTGGCCCGTCCCGACGCGGACGACGCGGCGGTGCGGCGCGCGCTGCGGGACGCGGGCGCGCTGGCCTTCGTGGACGCCCTGCCCGAGGGGGCCGACACGGTGCTGGGTGAGGACGGGGCGGGCCTCTCGGCCGGGCAGCGGCAGCGGCTCGCGCTGGCCCGGGCCTTCCTCGCGGACCGGCCCGTGCTGCTGCTCGACGAGCCGACGGCAGCCCTCGACGGCGCCACGGAGGCCGAGGTCGTGGCGGCGGTACGGCGGCTGGCGGAGGGCCGGACGGTGCTCCTGGTGGTGCACCGCCCGGCGCTGCTCGCCGTCGCCGACCGGGTGGTCCGGCTGACGACGCCCGCCGCTCACGACGGGGTCGCGGGCGGGGCGGCCGCCGCCGCTCGGACGGACGCATCCGTGGCACCGGGCGCCGTACCCGAGGAGGACTCCGAGCCGGAGACGGTCCCCGACGCCCCCACCGAGCCCGCTCCCGGCGGGGCGCTCGCCCGGGTCCGTGCCCTGTCCGGCGCCCGGCGGGGGAGGATCACGCTCGCGCTGCTCCTCGGCACGCTCGCCCTGGGCAGCGCTGTCGGCCTCATGGCGACGTCCGGCTGGCTCATCTCCCGCGCCTCGCAGCAGCCGCCGGTGCTGTACCTGATGATGGCCGTCACCGCGACGCGCGCCTTCGGCATCGGCCGGGCCGTGTTCCGCTACGCCGAGCGGCTGGTGTCCCACGACGCCGTGCTGCGCGTGCTGGCCGACACCCGCGTCGCGGTCTACCGGCGGCTGGAACGGCTCGCACCCGCCGGACTGCGCGGCACCCGCCGGGGTGACCTGCTGACCCGGCTGGTCTCCGACGTGGACGCGCTCCAGGACTACTGGCTGCGCTGGCTGCTCCCCGCCGGTGCCGCCGTCGCCGTGTCCGCCCTGTCCGTCGGCTTCACCGCGTGGCTGCTGCCCGAGGCCGGCGCCGTGCTCGCGGCCGGGTTGCTGGCGGCGGGCGCGGGCGTCCCGCTGCTCACCGGCGCCGTGGCGCGGCGCACCGAGCGCAGGCTGGCGCCGGCCCGCGGCGTCCTCGCCACCCGGGTGACCGACCTGCTGACCGGCACCGCCGAGCTGACCGTCGCCGGGGCGCTGCCCGCGCGGTCGGAGGGGACGCGGCGGGCCGACGGCGTCCTGACCCGCATCGCCTCGCGGTCCGCCGCCGCCACCGGCCTCGGCGACGGGCTCACGGCGCTGATCTCCGGCCTGACCGTGACGGCGGCCGCCCTCATCGGTGTGCAGGGCGTGGCCTCCGGCCGGCTCGACGGCGTGGCCCTGGCCGTGGTGGTCCTCACCCCGCTGGCCGCGTTTGAGGCGGTCCTCGGCATGCCGCTCGCCGTGCAACACCGGCAGCGGGTGCGCCGCAGCGCGGAGCGCGTGTACGAGGTGCTGGACGCCGCGGCGCCCGTGCGTGAGCCGGAGACGCCCCGGCCGGCTCCGCTCTCGCCGTTCCCGCTCGTCCTCGAGGGGCTGACGGCCCGCCACCCCGGGCAGGACCGGGACGCGCTCGCCGGACTGGATCTCACCCTGGAGCGGGGCCGCCGCGTCGCGGTGGTCGGTCCCTCCGGCTCCGGCAAGACCACCCTCGCCCAGGTGCTGCTGCGGTTCCTGGACCCCGGCGCCGGTTCCTACACGCTCGCGGGTGTGGACGCCCGCGCCCTGGACGGGGACGGCGTACGGCGCATGGTCGGGCTGTGCGCGCAGGACGCGCACCTGTTCAACAGCTCGATCCGGGAGAACCTGCTGCTGGCCCGGAAGGACGCGACCGAGGCCGACCTGCGCGACGCGCTCGGCCGGGCCCGGCTGCTGGACTGGGCGGACGGACTGCCGGACGGGCTGGACACGCTCGTCGGTGAGCACGGCGCGCGGCTGTCCGGTGGTCAGCGGCAGCGGCTCGCGCTGGCCCGGGCGCTGCTGGCGGACTTCCCCGTGCTGGTGCTGGACGAGCCCGCCGAGCACCTCGACCTGCCGACCGCGGACGCGCTCACAGCGGATCTGCTGGCCGCCACCGAGGGCCGCACGACCGTCCTCGTCACCCATCGGCTGGCCGGCCTGGAGGCGGTGGACGAGGTGATCGTGCTGGACGCGGGCCGAGCGGTGCAGCGCGGACCGTACGCGGAACTGCTCGCCGTCGACGGACCGTTGCGGGACATGGCGCTGCGGGAGGAGGCGGCGGGAGCCCTGGTGACGGCGTCCTGACGGGCACCCGCGCACGCGAGAGGGGGCCGCCTCGACGGTGTGCCGGGACGGCCCCCTCCGGCACGTCGGACGAGCCGGCCCACGAGGTGGACGACCCCGGCGAGCAGCTCGGTCAGCACGTTCATGGCAGATCCTCCTCTGTGTGTGCGTCGCGTGCGTGGGACTACGCACGCTCCACGCGCCGGAGCGGGTGCGGGACATGCGCGAGCCCTCGGTCCGCAGCCCGTTGCTTGCGTCCTACAAGAATCACCGGGCCACTCGGACCACCGCAGACACGCGGGCATCAGACACACGGTCTGAGGAGTGTCTGGGCTCCAGTTCGAATCTCGACGGAGGTGGTGGGGCTGGAGGTTGACGCCTCGTCAGTGCCGCCGAGCTCCCGGACGATGGCCGAAGCATCCGTCCGGGGGTGTGTCCTCCCCCATCTGTACGACCTGAACGCGCCTCCCGCCCCGGTGCGCGGTCAGGATCGCTGGCATGCGTCTCACCCGCCGCCCGCTGCTCGTCACCGTGCTGTTCTGCGCGCTCGCCGTGCTCGCCGCCCGGCCCGCCGACGGTGACGGGTCCCACGCCCCGGGCCACGGCTCCTTCTCCGTCAGCGCCGAGGTGGCGCGGCTCTACGAGGAGGCGGCGAAGGCCACCGAACGGTACGAGACCGGACGCGAGGAGGCCGAGAGGCAGCGGGACCTGGCGCAGCGGCTGGAGGAGCGGCTCGACCGCGAACGGCAGGAGGCCGCAGGGCTCCGCGAGGACCTGGGCCGGATCGCCAGCTCCCAGTACCGGGACGGCGGCGGGCTGCCGCTCACCGCGCAGATGCTCCTCGCGGACGACCCGGAGCAGCTGATGCGCGGTCAGCGCGTGGTGCAGCAGGCCGAGGTGACGCTGGACCAGGCGCTGGGCCGCAGCGAGCGGGCGGAGGCGCGGATCGCCCGGGACGAGGCGAAGGCCGCGGAGGCCTGGAGGAAGCTGGAGAAGCGGAACGAGGAACTCGCCGCGCTGAGGCGGGACATCGAGCAGAAGCTCGAGACCGCGCGCTGGAAGCTCCAGGGCGAGGCGGACGCCTCGGTGACGGCGGGCTCCTGCCGCGGCGCCGTCCGGCTCGACCAGCCGCCGGCGCGGTACACCACCTCCTGGGTGGCTCCCGTGGAGACGTACGAGCTGTCCGCCTCCTACGGCAGCGGCGGCGCGCGCTGGGCGAACCGGCACACCGGGCAGGACTTCGCGGTGCCGATCGGGACGCCGGTGCGGGCCGTGGGCAGCGGCAAGGTGGTGAAGGTGTCCTGCGGCGGCGCGTTCGGCATCGAGATCGTGGTCGAGCACGCCGGCGGCTACCACACCCAGTACGCGCACCTGGCCGCCGTCGCCGTCGACCAGGGGGAGCCGGTGTCCCCCGGCCAGTGGATCGGCCAGTCCGGGACCAGCGGCAACTCCACGGGACCGCATCTGCACTTCGAGGTGCGGGTGACGCCGGAGACGGGGTCGTCGGTGGACCCGGTGCCGTGGCTGGCCCGGCGCGGGGTGACCCTCTGACCGGACCCGTGAGCCGCAGGCGCGTTACGCCCGCGTCCGCTCGTTCAGCAGCTGCTCGATCACCACGGCCACGCCGTCGTCGTTGTTGGCGACCGTGCGGCCCGAGGCGGCGGCGAGCACGTCCGGGTGGGCGTTGCCCATCGCGTAGGAACGGCCCGCCCAGGTCAGCATCTCGACGTCGTTCGGCATGTCCCCGAAGGCGACGACCTCCTCGTGCGAGATGCCGCGCTCGGCGCAGCACAGCGCGAGGGTGCTCGCCTTGGAGACGCCGGGCCCGCTGATCTCCAGCAGGGCGCTCGGGCTGGAGCGGGTCACGGTGGCGCGGTCGCCGATGGCGAGCCGGGCCAGGGTGAGGAACGCGTCCGGCTCCATCTCGGGGTGGTACGCGAGGATCTTCAGCACCGGTTCGGCGCCGGTGGGGGAGTCCGGGGCCAGCAGCTCCTCGACGGGCGCCAGGCCGTCCGGTGTCTCCATGTGCAGCTTCGGGTACGCCGGCTCCTGGTGGAAGCCGTAGGTCTGCTCCACGGCGTACACCGTGCCCGGGGCGGCGTCGCGCAGCAGGCCCACCGCGTCCAGGGCGTTGCCGCGAGGCAGCTCGCGCACCTTGACGAAGCGGTGCGCGCCCGGACCGCCGTGCAGGTCGACGACGGCGGCGCCGTTGCCGCAGATGGCGAGGCCGTGGCCGTGCACGTGGTCGCTGACCACGTCCATCCAGCGGGCCGGGCGGCCGGTGACGAAGAAGACCTCGATGCCCGCCTCCTCGGCGGCGGCGAGGGCCGTGACGGTCCGCGGGGACACCGACTTGTCGTCGCGGAGCAGGGTGCCGTCGAGGTCGGTGGCGATGAGCCGCGGTGGGGTGGTGGCGGCCGGGGTCTCGGGCTCTCGGATCGCTGAGGTCACCCCGCCATTGTCCCGCATATGCCCGCACGGCCGTGCGGGACTCCGCACATCTGAGTGATTACCGATGTCACCAGCGGCTTCTCGCTCCTCCTCGGGAGGGCGGCGCCCGTCCTCGCTCATCGCAGCTGCGCCGGGGCCTCCATCGCGATCCGTTCGAAGACCTTCTGGTCCGCCGCGAAGTCGGAGCCGGGGATGGGCCAGTGCAGCACGATCTCGGTGAATCCCAGCTCGATGTGGCGGCCGGCGAAGTCGACGAACGCCTCCAGGGACTCCAGCGGGCGGCCCCGGTCCGGGGTGAACCCGGTGAGCAGGATCTTGTCCAGTTCGGTGACGTCCCGGCCGATCTCGGCGCAGGCGTCGGCGAGCTTCTCCGCCTGGTGGCGAATGGCCTGAACCGACTGCCCGGGCGTGCCGCTCTCGTACAGCTTCGGGTCGCCGGTGGTCACCCACGCCTGTCCGTGGCGAGCGGCGAGCCGCAGTCCGCGCGGTCCGGTCGCCGCCACGGCGAACGGCAGCCGGGGCCGCTGGACACAGCCGGGGACGTTGCGCGCCTCGTGCGCCGCGTAGAAGTCGCCCTCGTACGACACCGTGTCCTCGGTGAGCAGCCGGTCCAGCAGGGGCACGAACTCGGCGAAGCGGTCGGCGCGCTCGCGCGGGGTCCACGGTTCCTGGCCGAGGGCGGTGGCGTCGAAGCCGGTGCCGCCCGCGCCGATGCCGAGGGTGACCCGGCCGCCGGAGATGTCGTCGAGGGAGATGAGCTCCTTGGCGAGGGTGACCGGGTGCCGGAAGTTCGGCGAGGTCACCAGCGTGCCCAGACGCATCCGCTCGGTCACGCCCGCGGCGGCGGTGAGCGTCGGGACGGCGCCGAACCAGGGGCCGTCGCGGAAGCTGCGCCAGGACAGGTGGTCGTAGGTGTAGCCCGCGTGGAAGCCGAGCTCCTCGGCCCGCACCCAGGCGGAACGGCTGCCCTCGTGCCAGCGGCGGTACGGGAGGATCACGGTGCTCAGGCGCAGGCTCATGCCACCGAGCCTAAGCGGCGCGTCCGGCTTCACGTGAAACACACCCTGCACCCGTGAGGACGTCCGGGCTCCCGGGGCTCGCCCGGCGCCGCACCCGGGCGTTCAGCCGTGGACGGTCCTCGGGATCAACTCCTTGTGCGTCCGGTCCCCGGGAGCGGCGCGACGAGGAGACAGCCCGGAGGGCGGTGACGCCGGCCTCGGCGGGGGCAGACGCTTCATGCCGTCGAGCACGGCCTACCGGTCCTCGGCGAAGCGCAGATAACGGGTCGGGACGGCCTCGGTCAGCCAGACGCCGTTGGCGCTGACGTGGAAGACACGGCCGTCGCGGTGCATGGCGCCCGCGTCGACCGGCAGCACCACCGGCCGGCCCCGGCGGGCGCCGACGCGGGTGGCGGTCTCGCGGTCGGCGGACAGGTGCACGGCGTGCCGGTTCATCGGCCGCAGGCCCTCGGCACGGATCGCCTCCAGGTTCCGGGCGACGGTGCCGTGGTAAAGCCAGGCCGGAGGGACGGCGGGCGGCAGCCGGAGGTCCACGGGGATGGTGTGTCCCTGACTGGCGCGGATCCGGGTGTCCTCGACGGCGAAACGCCGTTTGTCATGGGCGGCGACGACGTGGTCCAGTTCCTCCCGGGTGAGCGGGAAGCCGTGCTCCGCCGCCGCGTCGATCAGCGCGTCGATCTCGACCCAGCCGGCCGCGTCGGGGGTCAGCCCGATCCTCCCGGGCTGGTGGCGCAGGTGCTTGGCGAGGTACTTCGACACCCGCACGATGCGTCTTTCGTCCATCTGTTCAGAGTGCCGAGAGAGACGCGCATCACGCGATCGATTTATGTCCGAAGGTTTGATCCACAGACAAGTGAGGTTATCCACAGCCGAGCGTGGGATTCTGTGGACAACCGAGCCGCCTTACACAGGACGGAACGGTCGCGCCGGGCACACCCGGCAGACGGTCACACCGGCGGTCTCACCCGCGCGATCCTCCGCGCGGCCCCCGGCAGCCAGCGCGCCAGCGCGTACGCGGTCCGCGCCTCCGGGGTGACCGGCACGACCGCCTCGTCGCGCACCACCGCCCGCAGGACCGCGGCGGCGACCTTCTCCGGCGGGTAGTTCCGCAGCCGGTACAGCCGGGCCGCCTTCCCCCGCCTGCGCCGCTCCTCCGCCGCGTCCGTGCCGGCGAAGCGCGCGGTGGAGGCGATCCCCGTGGTGACGAACCCCGGGCACACCGCCGTCACGCCGATCCCCCGCTCCGCCAGGTCGGCCCGCAGGGACTCGCTGAGCATCAGCACCGCCGCCTTGGACGCCCCGTAGGCGGGCAGCGACCTCGACGGCTGGAACGCGGCCGCGGACGCCACGTTGACGATGTGGCCGCCCTGTCCGCGCTCCGCCATCCGCCTCCCGAAGTGCAGACAGCCGTGGATCACGCCCCACAGGTTGACGTCGAGGACCCGCTTCCAGTCCTCCGTCGTGGTGTCGAGGAAGGAACCGCCCAGGCCGACGCCCGCGTTGTTCACCAGCACGTCCACCACCCCGTGCGCGGCGGTGACCCGCTCGGCGAGCTTCTCCACGGCCCGCTCGTCGGCCACGTCCGCCGTCTCCGCCCAGGCGTCCACGGCACCGCGCGCACGGGCCTCCCCGGCGGTGCGGAGTGCCGCGTCGGCGTCCCGGTCGACCGCCACCACCCGCGCGCCCGCCTCGGCGAACGCCAGCGCGATGGCCCGTCCGATGCCGCTCCCCGCGCCCGTCACCAGCACCAGCCGCCCGCCGAACCGGTCGGCGTACCGGCCCCGGGCCCGCCCCTCGGGCCGCCCGTCCTCCACGGACGTCACGAAGTCGGTGATCCAGGTGGCCAGCTGGTCGGGCCGGCTGCGCGGCGCCCAGTGGCCCGAGGACAGGGTGCGCCGGGTCAGCCGGGGCGCCCACCGCTCCAGGCCGTCGTGGATCCGCGGCGAGAGGAACCGGTCCCCCAGCGGTGTGACGAGCTGCACGGGAACGTAGGCGTAGGCGTCGGGGCGCGGGTCGCGCAGTCGCGGCCGCACGTTGTCCCGGTAGAGCCAGGCGCCGTGCGCGGCGTCCGACGGCAGGGACGCCGTCGGGTAGCCGTCGCCGGGCACCCGCTCCGCGCGCTCCAGCAGCCGGGGCCAGCTCCGGCCGAGCGGCCCGCGCCAGGCCAGCTCGGGCAGCACGGGGGTGTGCAGCGCGTAGACGTACCAGGACCGGGCGCCCTGGCCCAGCAGCTGCACCGCCCGGCGCGGGGTCGGCCGGGCCACGCGGCGGTTGATCCAGTGTCCGAAGTGGTCCAGCGAGGGACCCGAGACCGAGGTGAACGACGCGATCCGCTCCCGCGCACGCGGCACCGTGACGAACTCCCACCCCTGCACCGAGCCCCAGTCGTGCCCCACCAGGTGCACCGGCCGGTCCGGGCTCACCGCGTCCGCCACGGCCAGGAAGTCGTCCGTCAGCTTCTCCAGCGTGAACCCGCCGCGCAGCGGACGCGGCGCCGTCGACCGGCCGTGCCCGCGGACGTCGTAGGCCACCACGTGGAACCGTCCGGCGAGGCGCGGCGCGACCCGCGACCACACCTCCTTGCTGTCCGGGTAGCCGTGCACCAGGACGACCGTGGGGCGCTCCGGGTCGCCCAGCTCGGCCACGCACAGCTCGACCCCGCCGGTCCGCACCCGGCGCTCCCGCGCACCCTCGAGTCCCGTCACACCGGCGAATCTCGCAGCTGTTCGGACACCCCGTCAACAACGGACCCCGAGCTGTGCATAACTCTCAGGCAGGGTGTCCCCTACGGGCGCGTACGACTCCAGGGGGACCCCAAGACGACCCCGCGGTCTGACGACCGCAGTGGTACGGGTCACTACCGTCATGAGGGTGACTGTGATCGCGACCGAAAGCCTGAGCAAGCGGTTCCCCCGGGTGACCGCGCTTGACCGGCTCTCCGTGGACGTCGGGCCCGGTGTGACCGGACTCGTCGGAGCCAACGGGGCCGGCAAGTCCACGTTGATCAAGATCCTGCTGGGTCTGTCCCCCGCCACGGAGGGCCGCGCCGAAGTGCTCGGCCTCGACGTCGCCACCGAGGGCGCCGTCATCCGGGAGCGGGTCGGCTACATGCCCGAGCACGACTGCCTGCCCCCGGACGTCTCGGCCACCGAGTTCGTCGTCCACATGGCGCGCATGTCCGGACTGCCGGCCACCGCGGCCCGGGAGCGCACCGCGGACACCCTGCGCCACGTCGGCCTGTACGAGGAGCGCTACCGCCCCATCGGCGGCTACTCGACCGGCATGAAGCAGCGGGTGAAGCTCGCGCAGGCCCTGGTGCACGACCCGCGGCTGGTCTTCCTGGACGAGCCGACCAACGGCCTCGACCCGGTCGGCCGCGACGAGATGCTCGGCCTCATCCGCCGCATCCACTCCGACTTCGGCATCTCGGTCCTGGTCACCTCCCACCTGCTGGGCGAGCTGGAACGCACCTGCGACCACGTCGTCGTGGTGGACGGCGGCAAGCTGCTGCGCTCCAGCTCCACCCGGGACTTCACGCAGACCACCACCACCCTCGCGATCGAGGTCACCGACACCGACGAGCACCCCGACGGCACCCGCGCGGCGCGCGAGGCGCTCCACGCGCGCGGGGTGACCGTCCAGGACGGCAGCGGACTGCCGGGCGCCGGGCGCGTCCTGCTGCTCACCGCGCAGGGCGAGGACACCTACGACCTGGTCCGGGACGTGATTGCGGACCTGGGCCTCGGCCTGGTGCGCATGGAACAGCGGCGGCACCAGATCGCCGAGGTCTTCACGAACGACGCGGACGACGCGCAGCGGAAGGAGGCGGTCGGCCATGGCGGCTGAGCAGTCCCTGCAGGCACCAGCCACCCCGTCGGGTGACACCCGTATCCACAACATCGGCTACCGCTCCTACGACGGACCGCGCCTCGGCCGCTCGTACGCCAGGCTCTCGCTGTACTCGCAGTCCCTGCGCGGCGCCTACGGCCTCGGCCGCTCGGTGAAGTCCAAGGTGCTGCCGATGCTGCTGTTCGTGGTGATGTGCGTGCCGGCCGCGATCATGGTGGCCGTCGCGGTCGCCGCCAAGGCGAAGGACCTGCCGCTCGACTACACGCGCTACGCGATCGTCATGCAGGCGGTCATCAGCCTGTACGTCGCCTCGCAGGCACCCCAGTCGGTCTCCCGCGACCTGCGCTTCAAGACGGTGCCGCTGTACTTCTCGCGGCCCATCGAGACCGCCGACTACGTCCGCGCCAAGTACGCCGCGCTGGCCTCCGCCCTGTTCATCCTGACCGCGGCGCCGCTGCTGGTGCTGTACGTCGGGGCGCTGCTGGCCAAGCTCGACTTCACCGACCAGACCAAGGGATTCGCTCAGGGACTGGTGTCCGTGGCCCTGCTCTCACTGCTCTTCGCCGGCATCGGCCTGGTCATCGCGTCGGTCACGCCGCGCCGCGGCTTCGGCATCGCCGCCGTGATCGCCGTCCTGACCATCTCCTACGGTGCGGTCTCCACCCTCCAGGCGATCGCAGAGGTCCAGAACAGCGGCGACGGCATCGCCTGGATCGGCCTGTTCTCGCCGATCACCCTCATCGACGGCGTCCAGTCCGCCTTCCTGGGCGCGACCTCGGTCTTCCCGGGCGGTGTGGGCCCGACCCACGCGGAGGGCGTCGTCTACGTCCTGTTCACCCTCGGCCTGATCGCCGCCAGCTACGGCCTCCTGATGCGCCGCTACAAGAAGGTGGGCCTGTGACAACCCTCAGCATCGACCACGTCTCCCGCTGGTTCGGCAACGTGGTCGCCGTCAACGACGTCACCATGACCATCGGCCCCGGCGTCACCGGCCTGCTCGGCCCCAACGGCGCCGGCAAGTCCACCCTGATCAACATGATGGGCGGCTTCCTCGCCCCCTCCACCGGCACCGTCACCCTCGACGGCGAGCAGGTGTGGCGGAACGAGAGGATCTACCGGCACATCGGCATCGTCCCCGAGCGCGAGGCGATGTACGACTTCCTCACCGGCCGCGAGTTCGTCCTCGCCAACGCCGAGCTGCACGGCCTGGGCGCCAAGGCCGCCCAGAAGGCGCTCGCCACGGTGGAGATGGAGTACGCGCAGGACCGCAAGATCGCCACCTACTCCAAGGGCATGCGGCAGCGGGTGAAGATGGCCTCCGCGCTGGTCCACGACCCGTCGCTGCTCCTGCTGGACGAGCCGTTCAACGGCATGGACCCGCGCCAGCGCATGCAGCTGATGGACCTGTTGCGGCGGATGGGCGACGAGGGCCGCACCGTGCTGTTCTCCTCCCACATCCTCGAAGAGGTCGAGCAGCTCGCCTGGCACATCGAGGTCGTCGTCGCCGGCCGGCACGCGGCCAGCGGTGACTTCCGCCGGATCCGCCGCCTGATGACGGACCGCCCGCACCGCTACCTGGTCCGCTCCAGCGACGACCGCGCCCTCGCGGCCGCGCTGATCGCCGACCCGTCCACGTCCGGCATCGAGGTGGACGTCACGGAGGGCGCCCTGCGTATCCAGGCCGTCGACTTCGGCCGCTTCACCGCGCTGCTGCCGAAGGTCGCGAGGGAGCACGGCATCCGCCTGCTCACGGTCTCGCCGTCCGACGAGTCCCTCGAGTCCGTGTTCTCGTACCTGGTCGCGGCGTAGGAGGCCCTGATGTACGACCCCACAGTCGCCCGGCTCACCTACCGGGCCCTGCTCGGCCGTCGCCGGGCCCTCATCCTGGGCGCACTGCCCCTGCTGCTCCTCGTGATCTCCCTGGCGGTGCGCGCCCTCGCCGGCGCCGACGACCAGACCGCCGCCGACGTCCTCGGCGGCCTGGCGCTCGCCACCATGGTGCCGATCATCGGCGTCATCGCGGGCACCGGCGCGATCGGCCCGGAGATCGACGACGGCTCGGTGGTGTACCTGCTGTCCAAGCCGATCAAGCGGCCGACGATCATCTACACCAAGCTGATCGTCGCCGTCGCCGTCACCATGGTGTTCTCCGCGGTGCCGACGCTGATCGCGGGCTTCGTCCTCAACGGCAACGGCCGGCAGGTCGCGGTCGCCTACACGGTGGCCGCCCTGGTCGCCTCGATCGCCTACGCGGCGCTGTTCCTGCTGCTCGGCACGGTCTCGCGGCACGCGGTGGTCCTCGGCCTGGTGTACGCGCTGGTCTGGGAGGCGCTGTTCGGCTCCCTGGTGCCCGGCGCGCGCACGCTGAGCGTCCAGCAGTGGTCCCTCGCCGTGGCGGAGAAGGTGGCGGGCGGCGAGCTGGTCACCTCGGACGTGGGCCTGACCACGGCGACGGTCGCGCTGGTCGCCGTCACGGTGCTGGCCACCTGGTACGCCGGCCAGAAGCTGCGCACGCTGACGCTCGCCGGCGAGGAGTGAGGGCACCTCCTCCGGGAAGCGCGAGGGCGGTGCCGCTCACCGGCGGCACCGCCCTTCGCCGTCTCCGGCCGTTTTATTCGGTGGCGCGCGATGTGTCCGGCCGGGCACAGTGAGGTGTCCGCATCGCCGGGAACGTCCGGCGACCGTGAGCCGGGAGAGGAGCGGGACCATGCCCATGCACGGCAGTACGTCCCGTTCCCGTCGGGGCAGCCCGCGGCGGACTCCGGAGTAATCCCTACTGCTCCCTCGAGTCCCCCCGAGGACCTGCCCGGGGCGGCCGCTTCGAGCGCGCGCACATGAGGGCGCGCGGGCCGCCCACCCGGAGGATTGGCCGAGTGGTAAGGCACCGGCTTGGTTCAAGCCGCGGTCGGGCCCGGAAAGCCCGCGCACGTTCGATCCGTGCATCCTCCGCCGGACGCCGGACGCCGGACGCCGGACGCCGTAGGCGCGGTGAGCGGCGCTCAGCGCAGGGACGTCAGCCCAGCAGGCGCTCCAGCACCACCGCGATGCCGTCGTCCTCGTTGGACGCCGTCACCTCGTCGGCGACCGCCCGCAGCTCACGGTGGGCGTTGGCCATGGCGACGCCGTGGCCGGCCCAGGCGAACATCGGGATGTCGTTGGGCATGTCGCCGAAGGCGATCGTCTCCGCCGCCTTCACGCCGAGCCGGCGGGCGGCGAGCGACAACCCCGTCGCCTTGGACAGCCCGAGCGGCAGCAGCTCCACGATGCCCTCGCCCGCCATGACGACGGTGACGAAACCGCCCGCGGTGCGCTCGGCCGCCGCGGCCAGCTCGTCCGAGCTCAGCTCCGGATGCTGGATGTACAGCTTGTTCAGCGGGGCCGCCCACAGGTCCGAGGCGTCCGTGAACGGCGTCGCCGGCAGCGCGCCGACGACGTCGTAACCCGGCCCGACCAGCACCTCGCCGTCCAGGCCGTCCCGGCTCGCCGCCAGGTGCAGCGGGCCGACCTCCGCCTCTATCTTGGCGAGCGCCACCCCGGCGAGCTGCCGGTCCAGCGTCACGGAGGTCAGCAGCCGGCCCGTCCCGGCGTCGTACACCTGGGCGCCCTGGCCGCAGACCGCGAGGCCCTGGTAGCCGAGGTCCTCGAGGATCGGGCGGGTCCAGGGCACCGCGCGGCCGGTGACGACGATGTGCGCGGCACCCGCCGCGGTGGCCGCGGCGAGTGCCTCACGGGTGCGTCCGGACACCGAGTGGTCGTCACGCAGCAGCGTGCCGTCCAGGTCGGTGGCGACGAGCCGGTACGGGAAGGGGGACGGCGCGCCGCTCACTTGGCGACCGGTTCCAGGAGCTCGCGGCCGCCCAGGTAGGGGCGCAGCACCTCGGGCACGCGCACCGATCCGTCGGGCTGCTGGTGGTTCTCCAGGATCGCCACGATGGTGCGCGGTACGGCGCACAGCGTGCCGTTGAGCGTGGCCAGCGGGCGCACCTTCTTGTCCTCACGCACCCGGATCTGCAGGCGGCGTGACTGGAACTCGGTGCAGTCCGAGGTCGAGGTCAGCTCGCGGTACTTGCCCTGCGTCGGGATCCACGCCTCGCAGTCGTACTTGCGGGCGGCCGAGGAGCCCAGGTCGCCCGAGGCGACGTCGATGACGCGGAACGGCAGCTCGAGCGAGGTCAGCCACTGCTTCTCCCACTCCAGCAGCCGCCGGTGCTCCTCCTGCGACTCCTCCGGGGTGACGTAGGAGAACATCTCCACCTTGTCGAACTGGTGGACGCGGAAGATGCCCCGGGTGTCCTTGCCGTGCGAGCCGGCCTCGCGGCGGAAGCAGGGTGAGAAGCCCGCGTAGCGCAGCGGCAGCCGGTCGGCCTCCAGGATCTCGTCCATGTGGTAGGCGGCCAGGGCCACCTCGGACGTGCCGACCAGGTACAGGTCGTCCTTGTCCAGGTGGTAGACGTCCTGCGAGGCCTGGCCGAGGAAGCCGGTGCCCGCCATCGACTGGGGGCGCACCAGCGCCGGGGTCAGCATCGGCGTGAAGCCGGCCGCCGTGGCCTGCGCCATCGCGGCGTTCACCAGGGCCAGCTCGAGCAGCGCGCCGACGCCGGTCAGGAAGTAGAAGCGGCTGCCGGAGACCTTGGCGCCGCGCTCGACGTCGATCGCGCCGAGGAGCTGGCCGAGCTCCAGATGGTCCTTGGGCTCGAAGCCCTCGGCGGCGAAGTCGCGGACGGTGCCGTGCGTCTCCAGCGTGACGAAGTCCTCCTCGCCGCCGACGGGCACGTCGGGGTGGACGAGGTTGCTCAGCCTGAGCAGGAGCTCCTGGGTCTCGGCGTCGGCGGCGTCGCGCTCGGCATCGGCGGCCTTGACGTCGGCCTTGAGCTGCTCGGCCTTCTTGAGCAGCTCGGCCTTCTCGTCGCCGGCCGCCTTGCCGATGAGCTTGCCGAGCGACTTCTGCTCGGCGCGCAGCTCGTCGAAGCGGACGCCGGACGACCTGCGCCGTTCGTCGGCAGACAGGAGGGCGTCGACGAGCGCGACGTCCTCTCCACGGGCGCGCTGCGAAGCGCGCACACGGTCGGGGTCCTCACGGAGCAGGCGAAGGTCAATCACGCGGTCAAGGCTACCGGTGCGGGGCGACGGCTCACGACCGACTGTTGCGGCACCGCGCTGTGCGTCCCTTTGCACGTGAATTGCCGGGTGTGTTCTTCACGGCCGTTTCGAGGTCAATACGGGAAGCGCCATCACCGGAAAGGGTCGGTCATGAGGCTCCGGGTTGACCGGAAACCCTTGTGCGGAACGGGACTTGGGGTCTGGCTGTCCACAGCTTTCCACATCGCGCGAAAAGTTATCCACAGGTTGTGGGGAAGATCTGTGGACACCGGAATCGATCACTCCGAAGGGCTCGGCCGAAGGCGGTGTTCTCCTGCGGGAACTCCCCCTATCGCCACTTTTGAGAGGTAAGGGATCCCTCCAAAGGGTTGATCACCGCAAAAGAGTGGACGAAGCGCGGGCCGATGCGGAATGAACGCGCTCATGGCCTGTGGGGCGCTTTGTCGACCGAAGGGCGGCTCGGTGTCGACTTGTCCCCAGGTCGAGAAGCTGACCTGTGGATAACTTCTGTGGACAATGACCAGCGACAGGCAGGCCGGTTCCCGCCGCCCCTGCACCGGCCCGGGACCGCCCCTCAGAACCGGCCGTCCTGGCAGCGCGCCACCCAGTCCGCCGCCCCCATGAACTCCTCGTCCGACGTCCCCGGGTACGGCGGCCCCACCTCACCGGGCCGCACGCCCGCCCTCGGGTACGAGCCGAGGTAACGCACCTGGAGGCAGATGCGCTTCAGGCCCATCAGCGCCTCCGCCATCCGACGGTCGGAGATGTGCCCCTCGGCGTCGACGCAGAAGCAGTAGTTGCCGATGCCGGCTCCGGTCGGCCGCGACTGCAGCAGCATCAGGTTGATGCCGCGGGTGGCGAACTCACCCAGCAGGTCGCGCAGACCGCCCGGGTGGTCGTCGCGCTGCCACAGGACCACCGAGGTCTTGTCCGCCCCGGTCGGCGCCGCCGGACGCGCGGGCCGGCCCACCAGCACGAACCGCGTCTGGGCGTTCTCCGCGTCGTGGATGCCCGTCTCCAGCGCCTCCAGCCCGTACCGGGCCGCCGCGAACTCGCCGGCGAAGGCGGCGTCGTACCGGCCCTCCTGGACCAGCCGCGCACCGTCCGCGTTCGAGGCGGCCGACTCCCAGACGGCGTCGGGCAGGTGCGTACGGAGCCAGTTGCGCACCTGCGGCTGGGCGGCCGGGTGGGCGGTCACCGTCTTGATGTCCGACAGCTCGGTGCCCGGGCGGACCAGCAGCGCGAAGGTGATCGACAGCAGCACCTCGCGGTAGATCATCAGCGGGGTGCCCGCGACCAGCTCGTCGAGGGTGGTGGTGATCCCGCCCTCCACCGAGTTCTCGATGGGGACGAAAGCGGCCTCGGCCTCGCCGGCGCGCACCGCGTCGAGCGCGGACTGCACGGACACGTACGGGACCAGCTCACGCGTGGCCGCTTCGGGAAGCGTGCGCAGGGCGACTTCGGTGAAGGTGCCCTCTGGGCCGAGATACGCATAGCTCGCTGGCATGACCTCACCCTAATGGGCCCACGCCGACGGCAACTCCCGAGACAGCTCGCGAGGGTGACTCCGCGCGGTTCTCATCCCTCCAGCAGAGCCTGGCCCACATACTCGCCCTCCGCCGCCCCGCCCGGGACCGCGAACAGCCCGCTGGCCTCGTGGCGGATGAACGGCGTCAGGGCGTCACCCCGGTCGAGCTTGCGCTGCACCGGCACGAAGCCGCGCAGCGGATCGGCCTGCCAGCAGATGAACAGCAGACCCGCGTCGGGCGTCCCGTCCGCGTCGATGCCGTCGTGGTACGAGAACGGCCGGCGCAGCATCGCCGCCCCGCCGTTCTGGTCGGGCCGCGTGATCCGCGCGTGCGCGTTGACGGGGACGACCAGATTGCCCCGGGCGTCTGTCTTCTCCAGGTCCATCTCGGTCGTCTCGTCGCCCCCGGACAGCGGGGCGCCGTCCGACTTGCGCCGCCCGATGACGCCCTCCTGCTCCTTGAGCGACAGCTTCTCCCAGTCGTCCAGCAGCATGCGGATCCGGCGTACGACCACGTAGGAGCCGTTCGCCATCCAGGCGGGCTCGCCCTGCTCCGGCACGAAGATCCGCTCGTCGAAATCGGGCTCCTCGGGCTTCGGATTGCGGGTGCCGTCGACCTGGCCCATCAGATTGCGGGTGGTCATCGGGCGGACGGTGGCGCCCGGCGAGCGGTTGAAGCCGTTCATCTGCCAGCGCACCCGGGCCGCCGCGCCCGCGTCCTTGTGCACCGCGCGCAGGGCGTGGAACGCCACGAGGGCGTCGTCCGCGCCGATCTGCACCCACAGGTCGCCGTCGCTGCGGGCCCGGTCGAGCCGGTCGGAGGAGAAGGCGGGCAGCGGGTCCAGGGCGGCCGGACGCTGCTTCTCCAGCCCGGTGCGCGCGAAGAAGCTGTGCCCGAACCCGAAGGTGAGGGTCAGCGAGGAGGGTCCGGCGTCACGGGCCACGTCGCTGTCGCCCTGGGCGTCGAACTCACCGGCCATCAGCCGCCGGGCGGTGTCGGACCAGCGGCGCAGCAGCGCGGCCGCCTCCTTGCGCCCGGCGCCGGGCATGAGGTCGAAGGCGACGAGATGGCCACGCGAATGGAGCGGGTCGGTGATGCCCGGCTGATGTTTCACGTGAAACGGCACCCGGGTGGCGCCGACCGAGGTGAGCGGGGTGGCCCCGGAGGGCGCCGCCGCGTAGCCGACGGCCCCGCCCGCCGCCCCGAGCACGAGCCCGGCGGCGCCGGCCGTGCCGAGCAGACGCCGTCGTGAGACGCCCGTCCCGGAGGCGGCGGTTTCCGTCGTGGGTTCCTCCTCGGGGGCACGGGTCTGCGACAGGGAAGGGTCAGGCATGGTGGTTCAGCCGATCTGAGCGTTCTTGGAGACGGTCACCTGGTCGATGTCGGAGGTCCGTACGGTCACCTCGACCTTCCAGTCGCCCGCCATGGGGATCTGCACTCCGCTCGCCGACCAGTGTCCGGTGGCGATGCGGTCGGGGGCGACGGGCAGCGGTCCGATGTCCTGGGCGGTGAGGGTGAGGGCGATCTTCACCTCGGGGACGTCGACGGGCTTTCCGTCCGGTCCCTCGGCGTAGACGTGCATCACGTTGTCACCGACCCGGGCGGGGTCGAGGTCGATCGAGACGACGCCCTTGCCGTTCTGGCCGCCGGTGTCGAAGGGCATGGTCAGGCTCACCGCGCCACTGCCCTGCCCGGTCTCCGCGGCGGCGGAGGACGAGGTGGCCGTCGCCGCCCGCGCGTCCTGCTCGGTGCGGCCCGGCTCGGTCTGCGTCAGCACGGTGGTGACGGCCAGCAGTACGACGGCGACGCCCGCCTCGGCGAGCACCGACCGGCGCAGTCCGAACCGGTTCGGGTCGGCGTCCCGCAGCCGTTTCTGCCGGGCGGCCTCCGCCGCGGCCCGCTGCCGTGCGAGCTGCGCGGCCCGTACGGAGTCCTTTCCGGCTTCGGCCTGCTGCGCGTCGGGGGTCTCCGACGGGGCGGTGCCGGCCGGTTGCCCGACCTCCCCGGCCGTGGCGGACATCCGCGCGTCGGCCAGCCGCTGCGTCCAGCGGCGCGACACGAAGGCGGCCGCGACCATCACGGCCACCAGCACGATCTTGACGAGCAGCAGCTGCCCGTACCGGGTGTCGGTGAAGGCGGACCACGAGCCGAGCTGCCGCCAGCTCTGGTAGACGCCGGTGACGGCGAGCGTGACCACGCTGCCAAAGGCGAGGCGCGAGAACCGCCGGACGGCGTCCCGCCCGACCGGCGTCTCGACGGGCGCCCGGTAGAGCGCGACGAGGAGGGCGGTGAGCCCGCCCAGCCAGGCGGCGACCGCCAGCAGGTGCACCACGTGAACCGGCATGGCCACGCCCGCCTGGATGCCCTGCGAGGCGTGCTCGGACATGGCCCAGCTCGCGGCCAGCCCGGCTGAGACGACCGTCCCGCCGACCGCCAGCCCGAAGGTCAGGTCCCGCTGGTCCGGCTCGCCGCCGTCCCCGGAGCCCTCCGCGCGGTCGGAGTCGGCGGCGTCGTCGGCATGGTCGTCCGGGCCACCGGCGGGCGCCGTACGGGCGTACGCCCCGAACAGCACCGCGATGAACAGCGCCGCCGCGGCGAGCAGCAGCAGCCGGGACACCAGGGCCGCGCCCGTCTTGGTCTGGAGCACGTCGCCGAGCAGGGTCAGGTCGAAGATGTCACCGGCCTTGCCGGAGGTGGTGTAGGAGCCGCGCAGCATCAGCAGGCCCAGTGTGGCGGCGGTGAGCGCGAGCCATCCGGAGACCACCAGACGCTGGACCGCCCGCACCCGGGCGCCCGGCCCCCAGCAGGCGAGGACGAAGGCGGCCCCGCCCGCCATGACGACGAAACCCGCGTAGGAGACGTAGCGGCCGAAGCCGTACAGCCAGCCCACGAGGCCGTCGTCGGAGCCCTGCGCGGAGACCGAGACGGTCGTCTCCGAGGGCGCGCCGATGGAGAAGGTGAACGCGCCGGCGACCGGGTGGCTGTCGGCGGACACCACCTGGTAGGCCACCGTGTACGTGCCGTCGGGCAGTCCGCTCACCAGCCGCACGCTGTACGTGGTGCCGCTGGGGTTGGCGGGGTCGCCCTTGTCCACCCGCTCGCCCTTGGGGTCCAGCACCCGTACGGAGTCGTCGCTCACCGCGATCGGCTCCGAGAAGGTGAGCGAGACCTGCGAGGGCGCCGTGTCGACCACCGCCCCCTGCGCGGGGTCGCTGCCGGTCAGCGCGGCGTGCGCGGAGGCGGGAGCGGCCCCGGCGAGGAGCGCACCGGCGACGGCCAGGATCAGCAGCACCAGGGTCCGCACGCGGGGGGCGATGGTCTGGGTCACAGGGGTGTCTCCCTCAGTGTCCGGTCGTCGGGCGGTAGGTGGCCGGCTTCACCGGGATCTCGACCGTGACGGGGTCGGAGTGGGCGAAACGCAGCTCGACGGAGACCCTCTGACCCTGCTTCGGCTTGTGCTTCAGCTGCTCGAACATCAGATGGTTGCCGCCGCTCTCCAGCACGAGGCTGCCGTGGGCCGGGATGTCGAGGGACTCGACCTCCCGCATCGACCCGTCGACGGTCTCGTGCACGGTGACCCGGCCGGCGACGTCGCTGCTGACCGAGGTCAGCCGGTCCGCGGCGTCACCGTCGTTCGTGATCGTGAGGAACCCCGCTGCCAGGTCCGACACCGGCTGCGGCATGTACGCGGACCCGACCGACAGCCGGGCCGTGCCGTCGTCCGGGCCGCCGCATCCGGTCAGGGCCAGCGCGCCGGCCACGGCCAGGGCGGCCGCGCGGAGCCTCACGGATTCTCACCCTTGATGATCTTGGGCAGGTCCTGGGTGTAGTCCTCGACGGTGGCGTCCTCGCCGTAGAGGACGTAACCGCCGTCCGTCTTCGGGGAGAAGGCGATGACCTGGGTGCCGTGGTCGGAGACGGTCTTGCCGTTGTCGTCCTTGCGCGGCGGGTCGATGGAGATGCCGAGGGTGCGGGCGCCGGCCTGGATGGTGGCGAAGTCGCCGGTCAGGCCGACGACCTGGGAGTCGATCCCCTCGAGCCACGTGCCGAGCTCGGCGGGGGTGTCCCGCTCGGGGTCGGTGGTGACGAACACGATCCGCAACTGGTCCTGCTGCTCCTCGGGGAGCTGCTTCTTGGCCACCGCGATGTTGTTCATCGTCAGCGGGCAGACGTCGGGGCAGTGGGTGTAGCCGAAGTAGATCAGCGTGGGCCGGCCCGCGGTCTGCTCGCGGAAGTCGTACGGCTTGCCCTCGGTGTCGGTGAGGACGAGATCGGGCTTCTCGAAGGGCTTGTCGAGGACGGTGGCCGCCTTCTGGCCGCCGGTCTCCTCGGACACCACGGAGACGGGCGAGCCGCCGTCGCCGTCGTCGCCGCCGCAGGCGGTGAGGGTCAGTGGGACGACGGCGAGCAGAGCCGCCGCCGCGAGGGTCTTCTTGCGCATGGGATGGTCCTGAAGGTGGGTGTGCTGCGGCGCGCACCGGGAGGCCGCGGGGCCGCGGGCCGGCCCCGGCGCGCGCCGTGGAGAGGGGGGCTCAGGCGGTGCGCCGGCGCCCGGCGAGCACGCCGTAGGCGATGCCCGCGACGCCGGCCACGATGCCGACGACGCCCAGGACGCGGGCGGTGGTGTCGGTGCCGCCGGAGTCGTCGTCACCGGACGCGGCGGAGGTCTCGGCGGAGGCCTTCTCCGCGTCGTCCGACGCCTCGTCGTCGTCGGCGGCGTCGTGCCCGTGGCCGTCCTCGGCGGGCGCGGTCAGGGAGAGCACCGGAGCCGGGTGGTCGGGCTCGTCCTGGCCTTCCTGCGGCACCTCGATCCAGCGGACGACCTCCTTGTTGGAGTACGTCTGCAGGGCCTTGAAGACGAGCTCGTCGGTGTCCTCGGGCAGCGTGCCGACGGACACCGGGAACTTCTGGAAGAAGCCCGGCTGGATCCCGTCGCCCTTGGCGGTCCAGGTGACCTTGGAGACGGCCTCGTCGATCTTCTTGCCGTGCACCTCGAGCGGCTCGGCCAGGCGGGACTTGGTGACCTTGATGTCCCAGCCCTCGACGGGCTGCGGCATCACCGACGCCAGGGGGTGGTCCGACGGGAAGGTGATCTCGAGCTTGGTGGTCGAGGCGTTGTCCCGCTCGTTGGGGACCTTGAAGCCGACGACCGCGTAGCCGCCCTGCGCGGCCTCACCCTCGGGCTGCACGCTGACGTGCGCGAAGCCGGGGGAGGACACGGCGAGGACGGTGAAGCCGGCGACGGCGCCGGCGGCGGCGATACGGGAAGCCTTCATGGCAGAAGCACTCCGCTTCGTAGAGGTTTCGCTGACGATGAGGGATGCGCGGCGCGGACGGCCGGTCGCTCCCCTCACGGGACGACGGCCGGGCGCACACGGCGGAACCGGCGCACACGCGTGCCGCACGGAGGCGTCCCTCACCTCGTCCGGAAACCCCGGGACGGTGGGTCGCCCCGCGTCAGGCGGCGAGCGCGAGCGCGGAGGCGCCGGCCGGGGGACCCCGGCGGACCACCGTGTGGTGCAGACCCGCGGAGCGCGGCGGAAGCGGTGCGAGCAGTGCGGTACGCGGGGTGACCGGGCCCGTCTCGGGCGCGCCGGGAAGCCCGGCGCGCAGGGCCCGCACCAGGGCGAGCGCCCCGCGGAGCGACCGTACGAGGGCGCCTTCGGCGACGCCCCGCGCGGACAGCTCGGCCAGGCGCAGCAGGGCCAGGTCGCCCCGCCGCAGCAGCCAGCCCGCGGCCAGGGCGGCGAGGACGTGGCCGAGCAGCATCGGCAGCGACGGCAGCAGCGACCCCGCCGGACCCGCCGCCACGGCGTCGGCCGCGTGGGCGGCGGGCCCGTGCGGTGCGATCCGGGCGTCGGCGAGGACCCGCTCGGCCTCGGCCGGGCTGATCGCGCCGGGCCCGCACAGCAGACGGGCGGCCTGGGCGACCAGCGCGGCGTCGGACGCGGAGCCCGCGGCGGGCGCGCCGTGCTGCCCGAGTCCGAACAGCGTGTGCAGCGCGGTCTGCCCGCCGGCCAGCAGCGCCGTGATCACCGGCAGCGGACGGGCGCGTCCGGCGAGCGGTGCGGCGACCGCGAGCGCGGCGAGGAATCCCGCGCCGAGCGTCCACAGCGGGACGGCGTCGTACGAGGCGAGGGAGTGGCCTGCCCCGGACAGCACGACGCAGACCGCGGCGAACACCGCGGCCCGCAGGAACCGGAGTCCTCGTCCGGCGCGCGTCGTGCGCGGGTGGGGGGCAGACATGGCGGCCTCATCATCGCACCAGCACCGGGGGCGCCGTACGGCAGGTCCGCAAGATGAGGTACGACCGTAAGGTCACCTGTGTGATGCGGTGTCCCACATACACCGATCAGCTCCTCCGTACACCCGCCATATGGGCGGTGTCACGTCAACTTCGCGCTTACAGGCGACCACTCAGGGCAATACGTAACGGTATGTCGAGCCGCAGCCAGGAGGCTGGAGCATGAGCATCTGGTGGTCACTCCGTCTGCGGCGTGATGCCGCCAGCGTGCCGCTCGCCCGGCGCCTGCTGCTCGGCACCATGGAGACCGCGGGCGTCGACCCCGAGATCTCCTACGACCTCTCCGTCGCCCTCAGCGAGGCCTGCGCGAACGCCGTGGAGCACGGCGGCGGCGCCCCGCGCGACGACACCTCCGAGGCGTTCCGGGTGACCGCCTACCTCGACGGCGAGAAGTGCCGCATCGAGGTCGCCGACGCCGGCCCCGGATTCCCCGCCGCCGGGACCCGCCCCCGCACGCGGACCGTGCCCGCCGAGGCGGAGCACGGACGGGGCCTGTGTCTCATCGAGCAGCTGGCCGACCACGTCCACATCGGCAACAAGCCGGGCCGGGGCGGTGCCGTGGTGAGCTTCGACAAGGTCCTCAAGTGGCGTGAGGACGCCCCGCTGACGGCGGTGTGACGTACGCGACGAGGACCCCTCCCGGCGACCGGGAGGAGCCCTCGTCCCTGTGCGCGTCGTGTGCGTCAGCCCTTGAGGCCCGCCATCCACGCCTCGACCTCGTCCGAGCGGCGGGGCAGCGCCGCGGAGAGGTTCCGGTTGCCGTCCTCGGTGACCAGGATGTCGTCCTCGATGCGGACGCCGATGCCCCGGTACTCCTCGGGCACCGTCAGGTCGTCGGCCTGGAAGTACAGGCCGGGCTCCACCGTGAGCACCATGCCCGGCTCCAGCGTGCCGTCGACGTAGGTCTCGGTGCGCGCGGCGGCGCAGTCGTGGACGTCCATGCCGAGCATGTGGCCGGTGCCGTGCAGCGTCCAGCGGCGCTGCAGGCCCAGCTCCAGCACCCGCTCCACGGGCCCCTCGACCAGGCCCCACTCGACGAGCCGCTCGGCCAGCACGCGCTGCGCGGCGTCGTGGAAGTCCCGGTACTTGGCGCCCGGCCTGACCGCCGCGATGCCGGCCTCCTGGGCGTCGTACACGGCGTCGTAGATCTTCTTCTGCAGCTCGGTGTAGCGGCCGTTGACCGGCAGGGTCCGCGTGACGTCGGCGGTGTAGTACGTGTGGGTCTCCACGCCGGCGTCGAGCAGCAGCAGGTCGCCGGAGCGGACCGGGCCGTCGTTGCGGACCCAGTGCAGGGTGCAGGCGTGCGGGCCCGCGGCGCAGATGGAGCCGTAGCCGACGTCGTTGCCCTCGACGCGGGCGCGCAGGAAGAACGTTCCCTCGATGTAGCGCTCGCTGGTCGCCTCGGCCTTGTCGAGGACCTTCACCACGTCCTCGAAGCCGCGCACGGTCGAGTCGACGGCCTTCTGCAGCTCGCCGATCTCGAAGTCGTCCTTGACCAGCCGCATCTCGGAGAGGAACACGCGCAGTTCCTCGTCGCGCTCGGCGGTGACCTTGTCGGTCAGCGCCGCCTCGATCCCGGCGTCGTAGCCGCGCACCACGCGGACCGGGCCGGTGGCCTCGCGCAGCGCGCCGGCCAGCTCGCGGACGTCGGAGGCGGGGATGCCGTAGAGCTTCTCGGCCTCGGTGAGGGAGTGCCGGCGGCCCACCCACAGCTCGCCCTGCCCGTCCAGCCAGAACTCGCCGTTCTCGCGGTTGGACCGGGGCAGGAGGTAGATCGTCTCCTGGTGGCCGTCGGCCGTCGGCTCCATGACGAGGACGCCGTCCTCCGTCTGGTTGCCGGTGAGGTAGGCGTACTCGACGGACGCGCGGAAGGGGTACTCCGTGTCGTTCGACCGGGTCTTCAGGTTGCCCGCCGGGATCACCAGGCGCTCCCCGGGGAAGCGGGCGGACAGCGCCGCGCGGCGGGCGGCCGTCTCGGCGGCCTGCGCGACCGGCTCCAGGTCGTGGAGCTCCGTGTCGGCCCAGCCGCTCCTCATGTTCTCGGCCAGCTCGTCGGACACGCCCGGGTACAGGCCGTTCTTCCGCTGCTTGACGGGCTCCTCGTCGGCAGTCTCCGGGGTCTCCGGCAGCTCCTCCGCCACGGTCATCCTCCTCGATACGGCACTGGACCACCCCCATCGTACGGTCGGGCGGAAACGGACGAACCGGGGTAGCACCTGTTACCGCGGAGGCACGGTGAGTGAGCGGCACCCGTGCCCGGGGGGTCAGTCGAAGCGCGCCGCGAGCAGCACCACGTCCTCCGGGGTGTCCGCGTCCTCCGTGCCCTCGGGGAGCACCGCCCGCAGCACGTGGTCGGCGACGGCGCCGGGGTCGCGGCGCAGCGCCCGAGGCACCCCGGCCGCGGCGGCGTGCAGCCGGGCGAAGGCGCGGTCGGTCGGGTCGCCGGTGCGGTGCAGCAGCCCGTCGGTGTAGAGCAGCACCGTGTCGCCCGCCTCCGCCTGGACCTCCACGCTGGGCGCCTCCCAGCAGGCGAGCATCCCGAGCGGCGCGGAGACGGACGTCTCCACGAACTCGGTGCGGCGCTCGCCGAGCAGCAGCGGCGGGCTGTGCCCGGCCCCGGCCAGGGTGATCCGGCGCACCGCCGGCTCGCAGTAGCCGAACAGCGCGGTGGCCGACCGGGCCGGCTCGGTCAGCCGCAGCAGCAGTTCCAGGTCGGACAGGACGGCGACCGGGTCCTCGCCCTCCATCACGGCGTACGCCCGCAGCGACGCCCGCAGCCGCCCCATCGCGGCGACCGCGCTGGGCCCGGAGCCGGTGACGGAACCGACGGCGAGACCGAGCGCGGCGTCCGGCAGCGGCAGCGCGTCGTACCAGTCGCCGCCGCCGCTCGGGCAGGTGCGGTGGCGGGCGGCGAGCTGCACGCCGGCCACCCGCGGCAGGCGGGACGGCAGCAGCTCCTCGGTCATCGTGGCCATCGACGCGCGCGTCCGCTCCAGTTCGAGGAGGCGGGCGAGATGCTCCGCGGCGTGCCGGACGTACAGACCGACGAGGTGGCGCTGCCGTCCGGCCGGTTCGGCGGGCTCGTCGTAGAGCCAGACGGCCGCGCCGATGCGTCCGGCGGAACCGGTGGCGAGGGGGAGGGCGTAGCTCGCGGCGTAGCCGAGGCGGGCGGCGACCTCGCGGTGCCGGGGGTCGAGCCCCTTCTCGGCGAACAGATCGGGCTCGGCCACGCCGTCGTCGCCGCCGGGCGGCCCGTCGAGGATCCGGCCGTGCGGCAGGGAGCCGCGCGGCACCGTCTCCATGTGGCCGAGGTCGGCGCGGGCCAGCCCGAATCCGACGGTGGTGGACGGGCCCCGGCCGTCGGCGGGTTCCAGGGCGACGAGCCCGCGCCGGGCGCCCACCAGGGCGGCGCCCGCGCGCAGCAGTTCCTCCAGCGCGGCGTCGAGCGTGCCGGCGCGGACCAGGCGCTCGGTCAGTTCGTGCAGGGTCGTGAGGTCCGAGACCCAGCCGGCGAGGCGGTCCTGGAGCAGCGCGCCCGGGGCGTTCCGGGAGTGTGCCGCGGCGGACGGAGTGGCGCCCGTGGCGGGCGCGACAGTGTGTGCGGGGGCGGGGACCGTCGAGTCGATTCCGGCCACTTTCGGAGGGTGCGGAGCGTTCATGGCGTCCGGCTTTCCGGCCGGTACGTACTGCTCGAAAGCATCACAAACCCCCATGTCGTTCTGCGCCGCCGGCAGTGTCTCCACATGTACACGTACTCGTGAGGAGATGTCCAGCATTGTCCTGCTGGAACTCCTGGTGTCCGTGCGGCCGCGGAGAACTTCCGGTACACCTCTTGCCGAAATTCGAGATTGGCTTGAAACTGCCTCAGGGGAAGGCCTGCTGCGGTCGACTGGCCTTGCTCGACGGAGCGTCACAGCGGTCGTGATGGGTACGTACTCGGAGAAGGCCAGGGGCGGTTGGGAACCACCCGGGAACCTGGCGACGGACCCGGGCGTCTCAACCACCGACGACCGTGCCCCATCCTCCTGTGGCGGAGGCGGAGAGAACCACGCGCGACAGCAAACGCCAGACTTCGCCACCCCACGCCGTACCCGTACGTCTGATGAACGCTGTATGGGTGGAACGGCCGCGGAGGCAGCCCATGCCCGGCCCATAGGGGTTCTCCCTGCCTGGCACGGGGGTGTGATGCGCCAACAGGTACGCACAGTGAAGTGATCGACACATGACGTGAGTGGTCCACGGTGTTGCCAGGCGTGCAACGGAAAGGAACGAGCGCTCATGCGCGAGATCCTCGGAAGGCGACGCAGGCTCCTGTCCCGGCGCGGTGACGAAGGGCCCGATCTGATCGGTGCGGCCCTGACCTTCGCCGCGCAATGGCAGTGGCCCGTCCTCCCCGGCGTGGCGGCCGACCCGCAGGACGGGTCCCGCTGTGCCTGCCCCGACCCGGAGTGCACGGTGCCGGGCGCCCACCCGTTCGACCCCGGCCTCCTCGCCGCCACCACCGACGTCCGGATGGTGCGCTGGTGGTGGACCAACCGGCCGACGGCGCCGATCGTGCTCGCCACCGGCGGCAAGGCCCCGTGCGCGGTGTCCCTGCCCGCCTTGCCGGCCGCCCGCGCGCTCGCCGCGCTGGACCGCCGGGGGATGCGGCTCGGCCCGGTCGTCGCCTCGCCCTCCCGCTGGGCGGTCCTCGTCAAGCCGTACTCCCTGGAGCAGCTGGGCGAGCTGCTGTACGCCAAGGACTTCGTCCCCGGATCGCTCCGCTTCCACGGCGAGGGCGGCTACCTGGCCCTGCCTCCGTCCGGCACCGCGCAGGGCGGGATCCGCTGGGAGCGGGCGCCGCTGCCCGGCTCCGCGGCGCCCTGGGTGCCCGATGTCGAGGCCGTGGTGGACGCGGTGGTCGACGCCCTGACCCGTACGGGTGTGAGCGCCCCCGAGATGTAGGGGGCGCCGTCGCGCGCCGCGCCCGGTGCCGGGTGCCGGGCCGCTGTCTTCCCGGGGCATGCCGCGTCATGCCGGGGGGCGTGCCAGGACGTCCCGCAGAGCCCGTGCGACCGCCCTCGCGGGCGTCGCGACGGCCTGCGCGGTCGTGCAGGCCGCCGACGGTGGCGTCCGCGGGCCGGGACGACGCCGGGCGCCCGGCCTCGGCCGGTCCGGACGATCTGCGTGCGGTGTCCGTCCCTGAGCGGCGTATCGGCGTCTCGTCGGCCTCCTCGGCCGGGGACGCCGCCATGCTGCGGACGCCCACGGCGGACCAGGCGCCGCCCGGCACGCCTCTGTCGACCGCCCTGCGCTGCGGTCCCGCACCGTTCTCCCCGGAGGGAGCCGAGGCGCGGACGTGCGTGGCGGTACAGGGGGAGGACGTGTGGGCGCGGACATGTGGGCGCGGCGTACCACCACGACACCACCGGCGCGCCCCTGGACGCCGCACCGTCCCTCCTCGGCCCGGAGGGGCACGGCGTGCGGAGCCGGTGCACGGCGGACGCCGGGGACGGCCCGCCCCTGTGCGAGACGCCGCGGGGGCACCTGAAGGGCGAGCCCGTGCGCTGCACGGCGGTGGCGGAGTTCGCCGCCCACGCGGACGGCGCGGGGGGCGGGTGGCTGCTGTGGGCCGGGAGCAACTCCCCGTCGGCGAAGGGCCGGTGAGCGGAGACCTGGAACCGCCGGACGACGGAGGCTCGTGAGGGCGGCCCGCCGCGGGCACGCAAAGACCCGGTTGCTGGCGACGGGGGATGCACCAGCAACCGGGCTACTGGAACGGTAACAAGAGATCGGCGGTAAGCAAATTCGATCTCGGCGTTTCCGGTCACCGACTGGCTTGCCCGCACGGGGAGTTGCGCACGGGCCGGGTGGTGCGTCCCCGGTCGGTCCGGCCGCCCGGGGACACCGCTGAGGAGCCGGACGCGGAGCCTCTCAGCTCAGCGTGACCTGGCGGTTCGTCAGGCCGCCGCGCGCCCGTCGCTCGTCCGCGGTGAGCGGAGCGTCGGTCGCCAGCGCGTCGGCGAGCCGCTCGGCGAACTCGGCGGCCGGCTTCTCCACGTCCTCCGCGCGGACCTCGCTCGGCAGGTCCCAGACCGGCACCGTGAGCCCGTGAGCGCGGAAGGAGCCCACCAGGCGGGTGCCCTCACCGAGGGAGGAACGGCCCGCCGCGTGCAGCCGCGCGAGAGCGTCCAGAAGCTGCTCCTCCGGGTGCGGCATGACCCACCGCAGATGGTTCTTCTCGGGCGTCTCGCACCAGTACGCGGAGTCCACGCCCGACAGCTTGACGGTCGGGATGGCCGCCGCGTTGGCCCGCTCCAGGGAGGCGGTGACGTCCGGGGTGGCGTTCTCCGGGTCCGGGACCCAGAACTCGAACCCGTCGTGCACCAACGGCTCGAAAGCACCCTCCGGGTCGAGCAGGTCCTGCAGCCGGGGGCCGTCGGCGGGCGCGCGACGGGCCTGCACCGGAGTGCCGGGATCGGCGGTCAGCGCGCGCCGCAGCGTGTCGGCGAGGTCGCGGCTGATGTCCCCGGAAGAGGTGTCGTTCTGCAGGCCGAGCAGCACCGAGCCGTCGTCGCGGCGCAGCGCCGGCCAGGCCATCGGGAGCACCGTGGCCAGTGTGACGGACGGGACGCCCTCGGGCAGGCCGTCCTTCAGGGTCAGCTCGACGGTCGCGGCCGGCACCAGCTCGCGCAGCGCCACCCAGTCGCACTCGCCCGGAAGGCCCTCGAACGGGCGGTGCACCAGCTCGGTCACCGCCTGCGCGGCGGCGCGGCCGTGACACGCCTTGTAGCGGCGGCCGCTGCCGCAGGGGCAGGGCTCGCGGGCGCCGACGACCGGGATCTGCCCGTCCGTGAGCTGCGGGCGCTTGGCCTTCGTCTGGGGTCGCTTCTTGGCCATCGTGGGTGTCTCCCGGTTACGACTCGTCTCGTACGGCGCGAGCCTAGCCGTTCGCGCCACGGCTGACGGGAACCTGTGGACGACGGGGCGTTCTGTGGACGACGGGGAGATCCGGGGACAGGGTGGTCCGTGGGCGACGGGGTGGACTGTGGGCGACGGGGCGTGCCGGCGCTGCCCGCCTCGGGAGCCGGCGCCCGTCAGCGTGACCCGCTCGGGAGCACGCCCGCCCGGGGAGCGGGTCCTCCCCGCACCCCGGGAGCGGCGCCGGCCTCGACCAGGCCGGCGCCGGTACGGACTGCCCTCGGTCCTGTCCTCAGCCCAAGTCGTCGAAGACGTCCGCGAAGTCCAGTCCCGTGATGCGGGAGACCGGCGGGGCGGTGACCCGCGCGGCGAAGTCCTCACGGCGGTGACAGCTCCCGGCATCGGGGTCGTGCACGTCCTCGTGGACGACCACCCACACCGTGACCTCACCGGGCACCTCGTCGCGCACGCCCCAGTCGTCGGAGAGCGCCGAGATGATGTTCAGCCCGCGGCCGCCGTGCGCGGTGACCGACGGGGTGGCAGGCGCCGGGCGGGTCGGGCCGCCCCCGTCGGTGACCTCGACGACGAGCCGGCCGCGCGGGTCCACCCGCCAGGCCGCGCGCACGTCGCCGTCCCCGGCCAGGCTGTCGCCCAAGGGCCGGCCGTGTTTGCACGCGTTGCTCAACAGCTCGGAAAGGATCAGTACGGCATCGTCGATGACCGATTCCGGCACGCCTCCGTCGCGCAGTTGCGCGCGCATCCGGCGCCTTGCCTTCCCCACGCCCGCAGGGCCATGGGGCACGGCCATGCACGACGACGTGGGCACCTCCTGTGCCACCACCAACGCCACCCCCGAGACCTCCTTCGCCCCACGCCACGGTGTGGATGCCCCATCGGCCTGAGCCGGAAACCGGCCGGTCCGTGCGCGGTGACGCACTCGGAACGGTCGAGTACGCACCGAACGCGCCGGAGCACTCCCCGTAGTCACATGGCTGGATTTCGTCGATGTGGCCGAGATATGAGGATGTGGGCGACGGGTCCCGTTGGTCAAGAGGCAGGAGGGATCCACGGGGACACACGGGGCGGATGCGGCGGCGGGAGGGGCGGCCCCACGTGGTCCCCGAGGTCTGCCTCGGCCGGTCCGTGCCGGTCAGCGGCCGAGCCGGTCCAGCACCGCGCGGGGCCGGTTGGTGATGATGGCGTCCACGCCGAGGCTCACGCACAGGTCGACGTCCTCCGGCTCGTCGACCGTCCAGACGTGTACTTGGCGGCCGGTCCGCCGCAGACGCTCGATGTACGTGGGGTGGCTGCGCAGGACGCGGATCGACGGGCCCGCGATGTCCACGCCGTCGGGCAGCCGGCCGTCGCGCAGCCGCGGTGTGACGAACTGCATGAGGTAGACCGTCGGCAGCGTCGGGGCGGCGGCCCGCACGCGGTGCAGGGAGCGCGCGGAGAAACTCATCACGCGCACCGGTGAGTCCTCGCGGGAGGCGGGCGCGTCCAGCCCGAACCGCTTGAGCAGGAGCAGCAGCCGTTCCTCGACCTGGCCCGCCCAGCGTGTGGGGTGCTTGGTCTCGATCGCCAGTTCCACCCGGCGTCCGGCGTCGGCGACGAGTTCCAGCAGCCGCTCCAGGGTGAGCACGGAGGTGGCCTCGCGGTCCTCCGGGCGGTGCTCCCAGTCGGGCTCCTCGACGCGGGGCCCGCCGGCCGCGTCCCGGGTCTTCCAGGAGCCGAAGTCGAGGGCGGCGAGGTCGGACAGCTCGAGCGCGGAGACCGCACCGCGCCCGTTCGACGTACGGTTGACGCGACGGTCGTGTACGCAGACCAGGTGTCCGTCGGCGGTGAGGCGTACGTCGCATTCGAGTGCGTCCGCGCCGTCCTCGATCGCCTTGCGGTACGCGGCCAGCGTGTGCTCAGGGGCGTCCTCGGAGGCCCCGCGGTGCGCGACGACTCGGGTCAGGTGCTGTCGTGCGTGGGTCACCGCGTCATGGTGCCACCGCTCGCCGGCGGATGTGCGGGCGGTGTGGCGTGATCGGCACGGCTGTCCGGTCGGAGCCATCGAGTGGCGCACCTTACGTGAGTAATGCCCTATATAAAGAATGGCCCCGGACCCACAGGAACGGCTTACGGTGCCCTGACGGCGTGTGGGAAAAGCTGACGTCATACAAAGAGACGTGCACAGCTCCATCTGCATCGCGCCGGACGCCAGGCGCGCGTGACATGCGGGCCCGAGTGCGACCGAGACCAGATAAGCCGTGGATCGAGGAGAGAAGCTGTGAGCACCGAGAACGAGGGCACCGCGGTACCCCCGGCCCCGTCGGCTCCGCCGCCCCCGGCGGATGCTCCCGCTGCTTCCGCACCCCAGGGCGCACACCCGGGGTCGGCTCCGGCGGGCGGCCATCCCTACGGCCCCCCCGCCCCCCAGACGCGCCAGGACGCGGGGGCCGGTGAGTCGTCCTCCGCCCCCGACCCCTCCTGGCCGCCGCCCCCGCCGCCGTCCACCCCGGCGTACGGCGGCGACGGTGGTGTCGGACACGGCGCCGTGGGTCAGGGCGGTGGCGGCTGGGGCGCCGGCTGGGGCTCCACGTACCAGCAGCCCGCGCCGAAGAACGGCCGCCGGCGCGGCGGCCTGGTCGCCGCGGTGCTGGTGGCCGCGCTGGCCGCGGGCGGCCTGGGCGGCGGCCTCGGCTACACGCTGGCCCGGGAGAACGACAGCGGCGGTTCGACGACCGTCTCGTCGACCACCAGCGGCGGCAACGTCAAGCGGGACCCGGGCACGGTCGCCGCGGTCGCGGCGGCGGCGCTGCCCAGCACGGTCACGATCGAGGCCGCGAGCAGCAGCGGCGAGGGCGGCACGGGCACGGGCTTCGTCTTCGACAAGCAGGGCCACATCGTCACCAACAACCACGTGGTGGCGGACGCCGTCGACGGCGGCAACCTCTCGGCGACCTTCCCCGACGGCAAGAAGTACGAGGCCGAGGTCGTCGGCAACGCGCAGGGGTACGACGTCGCCGTCATCAAGCTGAAGAAGGCGCCGTCGGACCTCAAGCCGCTCACCCTGGGCAACTCCGACGACGTGGCGGTCGGTGACTCGACCATCGCCATCGGCGCGCCGTTCGGCCTGTCCAACACGGTGACCACGGGCATCATCAGCGCGAAGAACCGCCCGGTGGCCTCCAGCGACGGCAGCGGCAGCAAGGCCTCCTACATGAGCGCCCTGCAGACCGACGCGTCCATCAACCCGGGCAACTCCGGCGGCCCGCTGCTGGACGCGCAGGGCAACGTGATCGGCATCAACTCCGCGATCCAGTCGACCAGCAACGGCGGCTTCGGCACGGGCCAGGCCGGCTCGATCGGCCTCGGCTTCGCCATTCCGATCAACCAGGCCAAGTACGTCGCCCAGGAGCTGATCGAGACCGGCAAGCCGGTGTACGCCAAGATCGGCGCGTCGGTCTCCCTGGAGGACACCACCAACGGCGCGAAGATCACCGAGCAGGGCGTGGGCGGCACCGAGCCCGTCGACCCGGGCGGCCCCGCCGACAAGGCAGGACTGAAGCCCGGCGACGTCATCATCAAGCTCGACGACCGGGTCATCGACTCCGGCCCCACCCTGATCGGCGAGATCTGGACCCACAAGCCCGGCGACGAGGTCACGGTCACCTACGAACGCGGCGGCAAGGAGTACACCACGGAACTCACCCTGGGCTCCCGCGTGGGCGACAGCTGACCCCACCCGCCACCCCCGAACCCGTTACCCTTGTCCCCGCGCCGCCGATCACCGGCCGGCGCGGGGAGGCGTGCCCGAGCGGCCGAAGGGAACGGTCTTGAAAACCGTCGTGGCAGCGATGTCACCGTGGGTTCAAATCCCACCGCCTCCGCGCTGAGAACAGCGAGAACGGCCCCTGACCTGGCTAGCCGGTCGGGGGCTGTCCGCTTGCCTGGGCGCCGGGACTCCCCATCGTTCCCCGTGGTTCCCCGCTCGATCGGGCACGACTGGGGCACGAGGACCTTCTGATCCGTAGCTCTATGTGGGCCGGTCGCGAACGGTCGTACCGGCCGCTCTACGGCCCTGAAGGGACGTTATCGGGTGAGGTCGGTCTGCGGTTGCTGTACAGCAGAGGAGCTGCGCTCAGCTCGACACTGCCCCGCCCGCGAAGCCGACTGCAAGGTCTCCCAGTACGTCACAAAGGGCGCTCGCCCACTGCTTCATCCTGCTCGACTCAGGTTCATCAGCCATACGGTTCTCCTCGTCGTTCGTCTCCATGGTCTGGTCGTCGTTGTTCACCTTCGATGCCAGGACCTTGCAGATGACGGCCGCGGAGAGGGACAGTGCGAGACTCGGCAGTGCCGAGCTGAGCACAGCTCCAGGCGACCTTACGGCCTGACGCAGCGTTCGACGCCCAGACCTGTCTTCCGTCGTGCGGGGGAACGGGGATGAGGCCCAACCGAGAGCGTTTACGGTCGGGCCTCATCTTTATCAGGTCGATCACGGGGGCGGGCCGCCGCCGCTCGAACTGAGCGATGCTGGTGCGGGCGATACGCAGAGATACGTCGTCAACCGGCTCGGTTCGCCCTTGTTGGTGTCAGAGACTGATGTCAGCCAAGCGGACAGTCCTGACAGGCTCTGACTCAGAGACGATCGTTCGGGTGCGCGCCACCGGTCCCTGTACCCCGACGCGTTCCCGTGTCGTGTGTCTTACGCCGACGAGGGATGAGACCGAGCAGCCCCAGAAGGCCGGCCAGACCCCAAAGACCCCAGCCTCCATCGTCATCGTCCTTGTTGTCATCATCCTGCGCTTGACTCTGGGTGGTCTGCACGGTGGCTGCCTGGGCCACCACTGGTGTCTGCGCTTCTGCGGTGACCGCAGCGGGTCCCGCGATGAGAGCGGCGGTCAGGAGAGCACCGATAGTCGCGCGACGCATAGTTCCTCCTTGAATAACCCATATAATGGGCCTTACCCCTATATCGGGTAATTCTGGAGAGACGTGCAACTCCGACAGCCACCACAGCTCCTTCCAAAGCGCGGTGGAGCCCATTTCGCAGGCCCTGCGACCAAGTAGGGCCATTCGGCCGAATGGGTGACTGGGTGGAACGTCCCCGCCCACCACTCACCCCCAGCTCCCGTTCCGTCCGCCGTCGACCCACACACCGTGGAGCGGGCGTGGTTCAGGGCGTCCAGGTGGAGCGCGCCACTGTACGAACGACCTGGACGCCAGGTGCCGTGTCTGCTCGGCTCTGCCTGGGTCGACGGCAGACGGGACGGGAGCTCCCCGCGCCCGCCACCTTCGGCCGGCACTCGCCCGCGACGCCCCCGCCGTCCTGGAGCCTGAGCGCCCTCGCCGTCCTGGAGCCTGAGCGCCCTCGCCGGAGGCATGCCCTTCACCGCGGCCCCGATTGTGGGGCACTCGCCCATCACACCGGCCCTGCTCCTTCCGTGGGCGCGCGTCGGCGCAGCGTGGGCGGAGCGGGCCGAAGGCAGGAGCGGCGCTCGGAGCGGAGCCGGGAGCGCGCCCGGCGGAGCGGAGCGCAGCCGGGTCTTGATGAGGTAGAGAAACCTGTAACAGCTCTCGTTCCGCTGGTCAGGTCGAAGATGTCGCGGCGGTCGTGAGTCGGCTCATGTACCCGGCTTGGCACAGGCGCTCGTACGCCTCGGCCACGTCGCCGGGTACTGGCTGGCGGATCATGAATCCCTGATCCGGGTAGATCATCAGCCGTTGCAGGGCGCCGACCAGCATGTCGATCACCAAGCGGGCGTCGCCGATGGAGTCGACGTACTCGGCGAAGGTCATGGGCGTGGAAGCGCTGACGACGTCGACCTCGGGCCAGAGCTTGCGTGCCGTGGCGTACGCGCGCCGCTCCTCGTACGGCTTGCTGATCAGCAGCACGGAGGCAACCTCTACCCCGCTCTCCTCCAACACCTTCCGGGAGAAGCGGATGTTCTCCCCGGTGTTCCGGGCGTGCGGCTCCACGAGGATGGCCTCGCTGGGAACCCCCAGCTCCCATGCCCGCTCGCGATAGTGGACGGCTTCGCCGCGGGACATGCGCTCCCGCGTCGTCGGGCTCGTGGCTCCGGTGAACACGAGCAGAGGGACCAGGCCGCGCTTGTACAGGTCCACGGCGGTGTCAGCCACTTCTGTGGATCCCGAAGGAGGGAGCCGGCGGACCGCGGGCTCGTCCCGGCTGCGGCTGACGTTCGGTCCGTGGATGTCAGGTGTGGATGTCAGGCCGGTCGAGGCACGATGTTCACCGCCCGGTAGTCGTACCCGTCTTGCTTGAAGCCGGGGGCTTCCCACTGGAGGTCTACCTGCTGTCCCGGCGACAGCGATCGGTAGCCCTTCATCTGGATATGGGAGAAGTGGCCCCAACAACCGCCGGGTGTCTCCGGGCAGTCGAGCACGCCCCACCCTTCCTCGTCGTGCCACTCGCGGACAGTCGCAGTCACCATGCGGGGAACCCTACGGGTTCCGTATGCGCCGGGGTACCGGGAACCTCAGCTTGGGAAGCTCGGGTCCTACGGGTCGGTGGCTTGCTGACCTGCTGCGGAGCGGCCTCGTGATCTGTGGGCGTGCTGGGCGGGCGACGGCTGTCGACCGTGACTGAGCTCTGCGTCTGGCACGGTTGTGGCACGGCCTCGGCCGCGACGGCAGTCGGCCGCGACGACGGGTGCGCCAACCGATCGGGCGCGCAGGTGCCGGCAGCCCGGCAGACCCTGGACGCCCTGTCCAGGTCGGGCAGGGACCAGGGCACAGGCTGGGCGGCGTCGGCGTCGGTGTCGGTGTCGGTGTCGGTCATGACGCCGCCCGCAGCATGCGGAGCTGGCCGATCTCCGTCGCGTTCTTCATCAGTTCCGCGTTCACCCACGCGAGCATGTGCGCCTTCGTGTGGGCCGGGTCGTCGGGCCAGGGGAAGGGGGCCGTGGCGTTTAGGTCGGTGTCCGTGAGGGTGTCGAGACAGGCGAGCCACTCCGTGCGCAGGGAGCGGAGCCAGGCGACCGTGGGCTCGCCCTCGCCGGGCCACACGATGTCGGTCCGCTCGCGCGGGCGGTCCTCGCGGGCGTGGTCCAGCGTCACGCTCCACCACCAGCCGATGTGCCAGCTCACCCACGCGACGGTGGGCACCGGAACGGGGTCCGGTTCCGTGTCCGCCCAGTCGGGGACCCAGGTGCCCTCGGGGGACCGGCGTACCGTCCAGCAGAGCGGGGCGGGCTCCCAGAGGAAGTCCTCCGGTTCCAGGCGTTCCAGGTGGTACTCGAACAGGGACCAGGTCAGGTCGAACTGCCAGCGGATCAGTTCGACCCGGCCGGCGGCGCCGGGGGCGGTTGCGGTCACAGTTCCTCATCGGTGGCGAGTCGCTCCCAGTCCATGTCCAGCAGAGCCGTCTCCGCGTCGCAGCCCGAGGGGACGCGCGACGTCGGCTGGAACCAGACCACGGTGAGGCGGGAGCGGTACAGGGCGCGGTCACGGCCGGGGGCGAGGGACTCGGAGCGGAAGCTGCCGACGCAGGTCACGGCGGGCAGCACCTCCACCGGGCCGAAGCCGCCCGCGTACTGGTCGGGGTACTCGCGCGGCGGCGGGATCAGGTGCACCGGGGCGCCCGGGTGCACGCGTTCGGCGGACCGGAGCAGCCTGGCGATCACGAGGTCGTTCAGCGGCTTGCACGGGTATCCCTCGAGCACGTTCCCGTACGTCGCCGACAGGCGCAGCTCGGCCAGGTCGACCGGGCGGCCCGAGGCGAGGACGACGCGGGAGAGTGCCATGGTCGGCACTTTAAGGCGCTGGTGCATGCGGGTCTTTCGATTTTCGGGCGCGTGCGCGGGTGAGGGCGTGAGCGGGGTGTGGGCGAACAGTGCTGCGGCCTCAGTGGCCGGTCATGCGGGCGGCCGACGCGACCGTCGCGCGGGCCTCGCGTTCGGACAGGCCCGTGGCGCGGGCCGCGTCGACGAGGGGTTCCACCAGTTCGGGGGCGAGGCCGCCCTCGTAGGCGCGGCAGGCCGCCCAGAACAGGCGGGTGTTGCGCTGGCCCTCGTGCGCCCCGAGCACGAACTGCACCAGGCCCTGGCCGTGTCCGCCGGCGGACGGCGGTGCCGGGTGGTGCGCGCGGGGCGGCGGCAGGAGCAGGCGCAGCAGGGCCGGCGGGCAGGGCGCGGGCGCCAGGTGCGCGGTGCCGGGCGCGGCCCGGTACGTGCCGCGTTCCGTACGGGAGCCGGGGCCGACGAGATAGCCGCCGGCGCCCCGGATGTCGATGCCGGGGGCGAGACGGCCGGCGGAGTTGGGGACGACGACGTCGGGCGGTCCGCTCAGCCAGAGGTGGCGGCCGCCGCTCGGGGTGAGGACGACCACCGTGGGCGGGACGGTGAAGCCGTGCCGGGAGGCGAGGGTTCGGAGGGCGGCGCCGGGGTCGGTGCCGTTCTTGGTGTCCAGGTCGACACCGATGAGGTGGTACGGGGGCAGGCCGCAGGCGATGCCGTAGCCGGTCGCGCGGGGCGCGGCGGCGAACAGGGCGCGGATCCGCGCCGGGTCGGTGGTGGCGTCGTACACGCCGTGGCCGAAGCGGCCGCACTCGCCGTGGCAGGGCGGGTGGGCCGGGTCGTCGCGGTGGGGGGAGCGCAGGGCCGGGAGCTTGGTGCGGGACAGCGGGATGACGGCCAGTCCGCGTTCGGCGGCTGACAGGGCGTGTGCGAGGGCCAGCGTCGTGGCCTGCCGGTCGGTGGTGGCCATGCTCCTATGTTCGTACACACGTTCGAAGAAGGGAAGAGGGTAAAGGGCGGTGCGCCCGGGGCGTGGGGACGGATCGGCGTGATGCTGAAACGCTTCCTCCCTTGGAGCGTCGAGGCCGGCGCCACCCGGTGGTGAACGGGCCGCGCATCAGGGTCGAGTCGGGGTTTATCGGCGGGTTCTCACGCTTGCGTGCGAATCATGGCTTCCGGGGTGGTTCAGCGGGATCCGCTGGGCAATCCTGATCTTGCGACGTCGCGCACAGCACCAGGGCGGGGGGCTACTCCCCTGGTGGAAGCCGTAGTTCACGCATGGACGGCCTTCGATCCGGTGCGTCCTTGGTTCTGGAGGGAACACAACATGGCAAGCATCCGTACCGCCCGCGTCATCGCCGCCGTCTCCGCGCTCCCGCTCGCGGCCGCGCTCTTCGCGGGAGTCGCGACGGCGGACAACGGCGTCGGCGCCCTCGGTACCGGAGTCGGCGGCGACAACTTCGGCACCTCCGCCACCACACAGCAGCAGGCCACCGGATCCGGAGCCGAGAACGAGAGCAATACCGCCCAGGTCAACGGCTCCGCGTTCACGAGCGTCAACCAGGGCGAGGACAACGTGGCCATCAGCTTCTCCCCCTTCTGGTGGCCGGCGCTCTGACGGAGCAGGAGGGGAGCGGGAAGAGGGGAAGCAGGGGGCGGAAAGAGGGGGGAAGAAGGGGGACGGAGAGCGGGGGGAGGACGTCCGTGCGGCGGCGCTACGGTGCCGCCGCGCCGGGCGCCGGCGCTCAGGGACGACCCGCAGGGTCCCTCATCCGCTCGTCCACCTACAGGAGGTGCGGCGGGCCCCACCCCTACAACCTGAGGGGGATCCGGCTTCGGGACCTGCGGCCGATCCGCCGGACCGGCCCCGCTCATAGCGTGGGGGACATGACCACACCCGTCTGCACCAGCGCTTCGAACGCCGCTGCCCCGGCGAGGCAGACCCTCCCGTACGCGTCGTTCTCGTCGTACATGAGGGCCCGCCAGCCGGTGCTCCTGCGGACCGCCCGGTCGCTGACCGGAAACCCCAGCGACGCGGAGGACCTGCTGCAGACCGCGCTCGCCAAGACGTACGTCGCCTGGGAGCGGATAGAGGACCACCGGGCGCTGGACGGCTACGTCCGCCGGGCGCTGGTGAACACGCGCACCTCGCAGTGGCGCAAGCGCAAGGTCGACGAGTTCGCCTGCGACGAGCTGCCCGAGCCGGACCCGGTGCCGGGCCGCGACGACCCCGCCGAGCAGCAGGCCCTGCGCGACGCGATGTGGCGGGCGGTCATGCGGCTGCCGGCCCGCCAGCGGGCGATGGTCGTGCTGCGGTACTACGAGGATCTCAGCGAGGCCCAGACGGCGGAGGTGCTCGGCGTCTCGGTCGGGACGGTGAAGTCCGCCGTGTCACGGGCGCTCGGCAAGCTCCGGGAGGACGCCGAGCTGGGACTTGTGAGGAATTGAGGAGGAATGAGCGGAACCTGACGGGGGACGCCGTCCGCCGGAGCGTGATCGATCATCCGCTCCCCTAGTGACATACCGCGCGGTATGTGCGCAGAATCAGCGCAACCCGTACCGACGCCAGGCAATGTCGCCCAGGAGGACGCCGTGCTGAGCACCATGCAGGACGTACCGCTGCTGATCTCGAGGATCCTGACCCACGGGTCGACGATCCACGGCACTTCGCAGGTGATCACCTGGACCGGCGAGGGAGCACAGCGCCGTTCCTACGCGGAGATCGGCGCCCGGGCCGCCCAGCTGGCGCACGCCCTGCGCGAGGACCTCGGGGTCACCGGCGACGAGCGGGTCGCCACCCTGATGTGGAACAACGCCGAGCACGTCGAGGCGTACTTCGCGATCCCCTCCATGGGCGCCGTGCTCCACACCCTCAACCTCCGTCTGCCGGCCGAGCAGCTCGCGTGGATCGTCAACCACGCCGCCGACCGCGTCGTCATCGTCAACGGCTCGCTGATCCCGCTGATCGCCCCGCTGCTGCCGCACCTCAGGACCGTCGAGCACGTCGTCGTCTCCGGCCCCGGCGACCGCACCCCCCTGGCCGCCACCCACGTCCAGGTGCACGAGTACGAGGAGCTGCTCGCCGGGCAGCCCGTCGCCTACGACTGGCCGGAGCTGGACGAGCGGGCCGCCGCCGCCATGTGCTACACCTCCGGCACCACCGGTGACCCCAAGGGCGTGGTCTACAGCCACCGTTCGATCTACCTGCACTCGATGCAGGTGAACATGACCCAGTCGATGGGCCTGACCGACCAGGACACCTCCCTGGTCGTCGTCCCGCAGTTCCACGTGAACGCCTGGGGCCTGCCGCACGCCACGTTCATGAGCGGCGTCAACATGCTGATGCCGGACCGCTTCCTCCAGCCCGTCCCGCTCGCCGAGATGATCGAGGGCGAGAAGCCGACCCACGCCGCCGCCGTCCCCACCATCTGGCAGGGGCTGCTCGCCGAGCTCACCGCCCGCCCCCGGGACGTCTCCTCCCTCACCCAGGTCACCATCGGCGGTTCCGCCTGCCCGCCCTCGCTGATGGAGGCGTTCGACAAGCTGGGCATGCGGGTCTGCCACGCCTGGGGCATGACGGAGACCTCCCCGCTCGGCACGATCGCCCGTCCGCCGGCCCACGCCGTGGGCACCGACGAGGAGTTCGCCTACCGGCTGACCCAGGGCCGCTTCCCGGCCGGTGTCGAGGCCCGCCTCACCGGCCCCGGCGGCGAACGCCTCCCCTGGGACGGCGAGTCCGCGGGCGAGCTGGAGGTGCGCGGCCCGTGGATCGCGGGCGCCTACTACAACGGCCCCGACGCCGAACCGCTGCGCCCGGCCGACAAGTTCAGCGAGGACGGCTGGCTCAAGACCGGCGACGTCGGCACCATCAGCCCGGACGGTTTCCTCACCCTGACCGACCGCGCCAAGGACGTCATCAAGTCGGGCGGCGAGTGGATCTCCTCGGTGGAGCTGGAGAACGCGCTCATGGCGCACCCGGACGTCGCCGAGGCCGCCGTGGTCGCCGTCCCCGACGACAAGTGGGGCGAGCGCCCGCTCGCCACGGTCGTCCTCAAGGAGGGCGCCACCGCCGACTTCACCACCCTGCGCGCCTTCCTCCAGGAGGAGGGGAAGATCGCCAAGTGGCAGCTGCCGGAGCGCTGGACGGTGATCGAGGCGGTGCCGAAGACCAGCGTCGGCAAGTTCGACAAGAAGGTGCTGCGCCGGCAGTACGCCGAGGGCACGCTGGACGTCACGCGGATCTGACCGAGGTCCGGACCCGGTCGCGGGGCGGGGGGGGGGGGGGGGGGCGGCCGCCCCCCCCCCCCCCCCCCCCGCCGCCCCCCCCGGCCCCCCCCCCCCCCCCGCCGCCCCCCCCCCCCCCGCGCGGGGGGCGCGGGGGGGC